>JAKBBE010000174.1 GCA_021826035.1 Pseudomonadota bacterium
ACGCTCGTGGTTCCGAGCAGCAACAGCCGGCCGCCGTCGGGCGCAAGTCCGAGCCAGCGCGCGCTCAACACTCTGAGGAAATGACCGCTGGAGAACAACAGCACGTTGCCGCCGGCGGCACGGGCTCGGGCGATCACCCGATCGGCGCGCACGCCGACGTCAGCGGCCGACTCCCCGTCCGGACACCCGTCGCGAAACAGGTCCCAGTCGGGCCGCTCGGCGCGGATCTCCGCGGTGCGGCGCCCCTCGTAGGCGCCGTAGTCCCACTCGCGCAGGTCCGCGTCGGTACCGGCCGCCGCTGCGAATCCCGCCAGCTCGCAGGTCCGCGCGGCTCTCTGCAGCGGACTGGTGAGCACGAGGGAAAACTGCGGATCGCGCAGTCGCGGCACCAGGGCGCGCGCGGCGCGCTCGCCGCGCTCCGTGAGTGGCAGATCGGTCAGCCCCGTGTGCTGTCCGCTGAGGCTCCAGGCCGTCTCACCGTGGCGAACCAGACAGATAATCGGCAGGGCTGTGCTCATGGAGCGCGGATTCGCAGATCAATGGACAAGACCCGGCATCGTACGCACGATACCGCGCCATGTGAAGCGCACTCCATCTAAAGGGTCAGACGTGCCCGAGAACTCAGTGCGCGGCCGCCGGCAGGTGCTGCGCATCGAGCCGCAGCGCCTCGAGCACGGCGCTGAGCGGTTCGGGTCTGTGGATCGCATAGCCCTGCGCGTAATCGACCCCAAGCTCGCGCACCAGATTCAAAATGGCCTGCGACTCGACGTATTCGGCGACGCAAACGATGCCGAACGCCTCGGCCAGCTGGGTGACGGCACTCACCGTGGCGCGCGATCGCGCGCTGCACGCCAGGTCGCGCACAAACATGCCATCGAGCTTCAGCGCATCGACCGGCAGCGCCTTCAGGTAGGACAACGAGTTCACGCCCACGCCGAAGTCATCGAGTGCGAATCGACACCCGATCCGTTGCAGCCGCCGCATGCAGCCGCGAACGCGACCTAAATCGCGGATGGCTGCCGTCTCGGTGATCTCGAAGGTGATGAGGCCCTGAAGATCGGGCGCGGCGAACACCCACTGCTCGAAGGACTGCAAAAAATCCGGGTCACTGAGCGACTGGCCCGACAGGTTGACCGAAATCCTCCGCCCCCCCGCCCGCAGGGCCGCTCCGTGGGTCGCGGTGATCCGCCGGACCTCCCGGAGCACCCACTCATCCACGAGCGCCATGCACTGCAGGCGCTGACCGACACGCAGCAG
This sequence comes from Pseudomonadota bacterium, assembly GCA_021826035.1. The sequence goes on from JAKBBE010000174.1 coordinate 1,258, forward strand.
GGACATCGGCGGGCGCACCAGGCCGCGCTGGCTGCGCACGCGCAGCAGGCACTCCGCGCCGCAGGGCGAGAGTCCGTCCGCGCAGGCGACGATCTTCTGGCCATACAGCTCCAGACGGTGGCCCGTCAGCACGTCCTTGAACCAGGCATCTCGCCTCATTTGGTTACATCCGCCTGCCGCAGCCGCCGCCGCCTGATCCGCCGTCTCGCGGGACGGCACACCGGAACCGGCGGTGCGGGACCTGTCCCGGTGATCCGCCCCTTCCATCCGAGCCGTTCATGAGCGGCCGCCCACCGCTCAACACCGGCGCCGGCACCCCAGCCGTACCCGTCAGCTGCGCAGCCCGCTCATCTGCCGCGGCGACGCTTGCGCCGGCAACCTGGCCGCCTCGATCGGCAGCGTGAAATACCAGGTCGCCCCGACCCCGGCGAATCCGTCCACCCAAAGCCGACCGCCGTGCGATTCGGCCACATGACGCGCGGCCAGCAACCCAATGTGCGCCTCGCGCCGCCCTGCCCGCGCGGAGATCCGCGTGCGCCCCTCGAACAGCGCCCGCATTTCTGCCGGATCGAACCTCGGCCCGTTGTCCCGCACGTAGAAAATCTGCTCATCGGCGCTCCGTGCGCAATCGACGCGGATACCGGCAGCCGCGACACCGAGCGTCTGCCGCCAGGAGTGCTCCAACAGCTCGTGCAGGAGCAGTTCGACCAGCCGCCGCTCACCGATCGCCCGCAGGCCCGGGGCGACGTAGGTCTCTACTTCGTGATCGGCGTGTGCACGGCGCAGCTGTACGACGAGGCGACCGGCGAGCGCGCTCAGATCCAGATCCGCCCAGGTGTCCTGCCGGCCGATCGGTGGCGAGGCGTGCGCGGACTCGCCCCTCGAGCGCCCCCCGGGCGGCATCTCGGCGCGATCAAGCCACTCCCTGAGGCGCATCAGCGTCGGCAGTCGCGCCGGCGCGACCTGCGCCAGACACACCCGGATCGCTTCCATTTCCGCCAGCACCTTCAGGAGTGCGCGCGGCGTGGGGCGCAAGCGCTCGGGAGCCGCCGGCGCACCCAGCCATGCCGACACCGCCGGCTCAGCGCCGGTCGGTCGCGGCCTGAGGAGCAGAATTCGCGCCACACCGCCCCGAAAAGTGAGGCTGTCCCCGATGATGCCGACGGAGAAGACGCTCCCGTCCCAGCATCGCTGCCGCCACTGTCCATAGTCATGCAGCAGCGGCGGGCTGCGTCGCCAGTGTGCGCGCAGCATCGGCTCATCTTCCCGTGGCGCGAGTTCAAACAGCGAACAATTGCGCAGCGCCGCGCGATCGCATCTGTATCGCTCGGCCGCCGCACCGTTGCTGAGGAGAATACGCGTGCTGCGCGCATCGACCACCAAAATCGACTCGCGCGACCGATCGAGCAACAGGTCCATCACTGCAGGTTCATCTGGGAACATCACGCGCTTCACTCCTGAAGAGACCTCGATGGTCCGCGTCCGCTGGCGGACACACAATCCCGTGATCTGGGGATGTGTCGGATCGATCAGGCACGACTCATGACGGTCTCGAGGTGCCGCGGCCGCGCGGCGCCTCGAGCGCCGCGCGCAGCCTCATGACGCGCACCAGATCCTTCTCCCGATAGAAGCCACCGGCGCTCAGCGGCGAGTAGATTTCGATGCAGTTCCCGCCGCGCTGCTTGGCGGCGCGTGAGGCGAGTTCGGCGGCGAGCAGTGCACGATCGAAGCTCACGCAGCCCGGCTCGAGGGCGAGACGGGTGATGCCGATGCTAGTCGTGATGACCCGTCGGCCGATGCTTCCGCGCCACAGCGTCGCGGCCAGGGCGGCACACACCTGCTGCGCGCAGCGTTCCGCGCCGCTGGCGCGGCTGCCGGGCAACAGCACCGCAAAGCGGTCCCCCGTCAGGCGCGCAGCGATGGCCTCGGGCGGCAGCACCGGAGGGCGCAGCAGCGCCGCGAGATGCGTGACGACCGCATCACCTGCCGCATATCCATAGTCCTCGTTGAGCGCACCGAGTCCATCGATGTCCAGATACATCAGGACGTGACGCTCATATGCGGCCCGATAGGCCAGCGCATTGAGCGCAGCGGTGCGCATCGCCGGGCCGGTGAACAAGGCCGTCAGCGGGTCATGATCCTGGTGCGAATGCGCGGCGAGACCACAGGCGACCGCGCCTGCGAGCAGCACTTCGCGGTCCGCGAAGTCCGGCTGCTCAGGATCACGCAGGAACAACAGCAGTCCAATGGCGCCACGGCCGGGCAGTTCGATCGGAACGGCGAGCGTCTTGCGCGAGGGGATACTCGGCGCGACGGCCGGCCGGTTGACGAGCAACGTCTCGGCGCGCGCCAGCATGAAGCGCAGCAAATGCAACTGAATACCCCGGTAGAGACCGAGCGTCGGTGCCTCGTTCGCGCAAGTGCTGCAGGTCAGATCGACGGCCCGTTCCGGAATGAACGCCGCGGCGAACACTGCCCCCAACTGACACAGCGCCTCGTGCAGCAGCTCACCGAGCCCGACCGGCTCGCACGAGAGCGAACCGGCGATCCGCCCGGTTGCGAACAGCGCCTTCAACTCCACCGTCGGCTCCTCGATGTCGCACCGATACTCCTCCGGCGCGCCCACCGCGGCCCATTCGTGCGCCAGGCGCGCCGCGACGGGACTGACCTGCCGGGCAATGGCCGCCGCCAGCTGATCGAGCGTCTCATCGGGCGCGCGCGCGCAGGAGACGATGATCGCCCCGAGCGCTTCGGAATGGTTTGCGATGGGCAATGCGAGCAGCAGGTGTACGCAATCGACCCACTGCGTCCGGCGACACAGATCCGCCAGCGTGCGCAACCGGTCCCCTAAGCGTTCATCGGCGCCGAGGTCCGCACCACACGACCAGCAGATGGTGCCGCATCGGTCGAGGAAGGCGATGGTCCTGCCCGCAATCCGCTCGGTCACGCAGCGGGCGTAATGCTCGAATCTGTGCGCGGGGAGCGGCGATGGCGTGCCGGTGGGTTGTGGTGGTTCGCGGGTCGACGGATGCATCATGGTCCATGACTCCGGTGCGGCCGCGGGCGGCCCGCGGTTTCAGACTAATCCGAGTTTGCGTGCCTCGAGTGCCGCCTCTGCGCGCGACGAGAGGTTGCGCTTGCGGTAGATGTTCTTCAGATGGCTGCCGACCGTATGCGCACTGATATGCAACGCGTCGGCCACCTGGGTGATCTGCAGCCCCTTGGCGATGAGCGACAGCACGGCACGCTCGCGGCTCGAAAGACGCATCGAGCGACTCTCGTCGAGTTCGGCGTCGGCGACGGGGGTTTCGAAGGTTGCGATCATATCCTCGAAGTGCCGCAGCAGACGGCGAGCGAGCGCCGGAACGAGCGGCGGGACACCCCTCAGAGTCAGATCCAGCTGCGACTCGAGCGCCTCATCGGGCTGATCGTTCAGAAGATAGCCGTGCGCTCCGGCGGCGAGCGCCGCCATGACGTGCGCATCGTCCTCGGTGACGACCACGGAGACGGCGAGCGGGTCGTGGCTCATGATCCGGCGCACCACTTCGATCCCGGAACTCGCCGGCAGACAGACATCGACCAGCGCCAGATCGATCAACCTCGAGGACAACATGCGTACCGCCTCATCCAGAGTCGTCGCGCAATGCACGGGTGTGTTTGGACACACCCGGCTGATCAGCGCGCGCAGCCTCGCCTGACGGTCGGCGCGATCGGCAACGATGAGCGCCCCGCGCAGCGTGCCTTCGCCCTGCACAGAGCGTTTCACCGGCCCGCCGCCGGCTGCGGATCGCTCCCGATGGGTGTGCGAGTCGCCCATTGAATCCTCTGACTGTTCCTCTGTCCGGTGACGCATCCACGAGTCGCTTCGGTGCGCGCCCCATTGCCGGGACGGAGTTCCCGTCGTGCAGTTCAGACACATGGCGCCGGGCCGCAGCTCTCGCTCCTTCGCAATTGCAGCCGAGATCACCCGAGA
>JAKBBE010000175.1 GCA_021826035.1 Pseudomonadota bacterium
GGGTCGAGCGCTCGCACGGTCCGCTGCTGTACGTTCCACGCGACTTCGGCACGCGGCTCGCGGCCGGCAAGCCCGCATCGCTGCGGCTGTATGCCGATGAGTCCGAGCGGGCGGTGCAAAGCCGCGTGCAGCGGCTCGCAAGTCTGATCGGCCTGTACGGCGGCACCATCGCCCGACTGCGCCTCGTGGCCCGCGGTCTCGATCCGCAGCTGCTCGCACCGATTGCGTTGCACGCCATCGACATCTCCACTCCGCAGAGTCGCGCGGCGCTGGTGCTCGGTATGTTGAGTTATGCCATTCTGCTGACGATGCTGATGAGCGGACTGTACATCGCGATCGACGCCACGGCCGGGGAGCGTGAGCGCGGCTCGCTCGAGCCGCTGCTGACCATGCCGGTCCGGCGCGAGTACCTGGTGTACGGCAAGATGCTGGCGGCCTGCGTCATGATGACGGTGTGCCTGGTGCTGACGGTGGTGGCCTTCGCGTTCGCGCTGCACCACATCGGGCTCGATCGGCTCGGCATGAGCGCGAACTTCGGCCCGGCCGTTGCCGCGGGCATCGTGCTCGGCTGCCTGCCGCTCATTCCGACGGGGGCTGCGCTGATGACGCTCGTGGCGGCCTACACGCGCAGCTACCGCGAAGCGCAGACGTACGTCGGGCTGGTCTTGCTGATTCCGACACTGCCGTTGATTTTTGCCAATATCATGGGGCTGCGGCCGCGGCCGGCACTCATGGCCGTCCCCTCGCTCAGCCAGCACTTCATCATCATGAGCCTGTTGCGCGCCGAGCCACTGCCGGCGATGGATCTGGTGATCTCGGCCGGCGTGACGCTCGCTCTGGGCGCCGTGTTGATGTTTTTCGCCGGGCGGCTGTATCGGCGCGAGAAGCTGCTCGGCTGACGGTGACGCCGGCACGGATTCGAAGGACGATCAGGAGACTTGCCCATGAAACATCTGCTCATCCTCGCACTGGCCCTCACGCCGGTGCTCGCTCAAGCCGCGGCGCCGCATGCGCTGTCCGCACCGGCGACTCTGCACGTGAGTGCGGCGGCGACGGTCGCTCCGGCGCCGGACCGCGTCTATATCGAAGTGGGCGTACGGACGCAGGCCGCTCAGCCGAAGGTCGCCGCCGTGGACAATGCCACTCGGGTCGCGACCGTGCTGGCCGCCGTGCGCAAGGCGGCCGGCCCCACGGCCGAACTGACGACCGCCAATTACTCGGTGGCGCCGCAGTACGAGTATTCGAACTCGGGCAAACCACCCGCCATCACCGGTTATGTCGTGACCAATCTCGTGCGCGTGCGGCTCGATGACCTCAAACGCATCGGGGGCGTGATCGATGCGGCCAATTCTGCCGGTGCGAACATGCAGCAGAACCTGCGCTTTGCCCTGCGTCACCCTGAAGCGGCGCGGGTTCGGGCGCTGGCACGGGCGGCCCGTCGGGCGCGTGCGGCGGCCGGAGCGCTTGCGGCCGCACTGGACCTGCGGGTCGTGCGCATCCTCGAGGTGCGCCAGACCGGCGGGGCGGTGCGCGCGCCTTCGCCCCTGATGTTCGGGCCGGCGCTGCGCGCGCAGCGCATGGCGCCGGCCACGCCCATCGAATCAGGCAGCCTCCAGGTCAGCGCGGACGTCAGCATGACTGTGGCGGTCGTGCCCCGGTAGGCGTACGCTGCGAGCACATCCACGATCGCGGCACGCCGCGGCGTGCCCGGGAGGAGGCTGACATGATCACCGTGCGCCACCTGCTCGAGGCGAAGAAGCCCGCGCTGTACAGCATCGCAGCGGATGCGCCGGTCCTCGAGGCCGTGCGATCCATGGCCGAACACGGCGTGGGCGCGCTGCTCGTGATGCGCGAGGGCGTGCTCACCGGCATCGTCTCCGAGCGTGACTACGCCCGCAAAATCGTGTTGCACGGGCGCGCCTCGGCACAAACCCCCGTCGCCGACATCATGAGTTCGCCGGTGCTGACGGTGGGCCCGGATTCCACGGTCCAGCACTGCATGGTCTTGATGACCGAGCGGCGCATCCGTCACCTGCCGGTGGTTCACGCCGGCCGCGTGCTCGGGGTGGTGTCGATCGGCGATCTGGTCAAGTCGGTGATGGAGGACCAGCAGCGCACGATCGACCAGCTGGAAAGCTACATCCACGGCTGAGCCGCGCCGCGGGTGCGGCCGACCGCTCAGGCGCCGAGGAACATCCGGTACGCCGGATTGCCCGTCTCGTCGGCGTACTCGTAGTGCAGATCGTTCAGGTGCTGCAGGAACTCTTGGCGGTCCGGCGCCGGGACCTGGATACCGGCGAGCACCCGTCCATAGTCGGTGCCCTGGTTGCGGTAGTGAAAGAGACTGATGTTCCAGCGCGAGCCGACCGCATCGAGGAACTTCAGCAGCGCACCCGGGCGCTCCGGAAACTCGAACCGATACAGCAGCTCATCGCGAATGCCGCGCGCCCGCCCGCCGATCATGTAGCGCACGTGCAGCTTGGCCATCTCGTTCTCGCTCATGTCGGTGACGGTGTAACCGCCCGCACGCAGCGCCTGTATCACGCCGTCCTTCTCGGTGCGTCCGCGCATCAGGGAGAAGCTGACGAACACGTGTGCCACCGCCTCGCTCTCGTAGCGATAATTGAACTCGGTGATGCTGCGCCGGCCGAGGATTTCGCAGAACTGGCGGAAGCTGCCCGGCCGCTCCGGGATGCACACGGCGAGCAGCGCCTCGCGCTCCCCGCCAAGATCGGCCCGCTCGGCCACGTGGCGCAAGCGGTCGAAGTTGATGTTGGCTCCGCTCGTGATCGCCGCGAGGCGCTTGCCCTGCCAGTGTTCGCGCGCGGCCAGTTTCTTCAGCCCCGCCACGGCGAGTGCGCCAGCCGGCTCGACGATCGAGCGGGTGTCTTCGAATACGTCCTGGATCGCGGCGCAGATCTCGTCGTTGTCGAGCAGAATGACTTCATCGACGTGCTTGCGGCACAGCTCGAAAGTCTCCTCACCGATCCGCTTCACGGCGACTCCGTCGGCGAACAGGCCGACCCGCTCGAGCGTGACGCGCCGGCCGGCTTTGAGCGACTCGTACATGCCGGCCGCATCCTGCGGCTCCACGCCAATGATCCTGATGGCCGGATAGAGGTACTTCAGATACACGGACACCCCGGCGATGAGACCGCCGCCGCCGACCGGGACGAACAGAGCATCCAGGTGGCCACCGGTCTGGCGCGCCAGTTCCACCGCAATGGTCCCCTGGCCGGCGATGACGTCCGGATCGTCAAACGGATGGACGAACACCAGATTGTGTTCGCGGGCGAGGGCGAGCGCCTGTTCGAAGGCCGAATCATAGTCATCGCCGTGCAGCGTGACCTCGCCGCCGAGCGCGCTGACCGCCTGGATCTTGATCTGCGGGGTGGTCTGCGGCATCACGATGACCGCGCGGATCCCGCGTCGGCGCGCCGCGAGTGCCACACCCTGGGCGTGGTTGCCGGCTGAGGCGCACACGACGCCGCGCTGGGCGGCAGAGTCCGACAGCTTCGCGATGCGGTTGTAGGCGCCGCGCAGCTTGAATGAAAACACCGGCTGCAGGTCCTCGCGCTTCAGCAGCACCTCGTTGCCGATGCGCCCCGAGAGCCGCGGAGCCGGTTCGAGCGGCGATTCGATCGCGACGTCGTAGACGCGTGCTTTGAGGATCTGTTCAATGTAGGGGCTGACCATGAGCACTCAGGTCGTGAGGAAGGAGTGGATCGCGCCGACGAGGGGTGCGGCACCGGCCTCGAGGGCCGCGATGCCGGCGCACGCGGCGCGCTCGGTCTGGGGCGGCAGATCGGCGGCGGTGAGCGCAAACCCGTGCGGATGCTCCGGCCCATGCAGGATCAGCAGCGGGCGGGTCACGGTGCGCAGTCGCTCGCGCAGCGGTCGGGTCTGCTCGAGCACTCCGGCCTGCGCGGCGGCCGCGGCGTGTTGCAGCCGCTCCCCGCAGGCGAAGAAGAGCGCCTCCGGCGGGGCGTCGGCACCGCAGTCGGTGCGCGCACTGGTGCACACGGCACGCAGGAACTCATCGGTGGCTCCTGCGGTGCGCGGGGGCGGGGGGATCGCGGCCGTGGGCAGGGCGGCAATGACCAGCCGCCGCACGGCGGGGTGGGTGGCCAGCAGTTCGAGCACGACGTGAGCACCGAGGCCGCAGCCGATCAGGTCGATCTGGCGCAGACGCATGGTGTCGAGGAAGTCGCCGAGGGCGGCGGCGAACTCGCCGAAGGACAGGATGCCCGGGCGCTCGGATTGGCCGAATCCCGGCAAGTCCGGTGCGAACGCCGATCGGTCCTCGCCGAGTGCGGCCAGCAGTGCGCCGTACAGCGCTCCGGAGTGACCGGCGGGGTGCAGCGCCAGCACGGGCGTGGCTTCCTCGAAGCCGCCCCCCCCCGGAATGGCGTGATGGACGTGCAGTTGCCCAAAACGGCACTCGAAGTAGCCGCGGCGGATACGCGCCGCGGCGCGCGGCAGCGGAGATGATTTGCGGTTCGGCATGATCGAGCGCCATTGTGCCGCAGGCGGCAGGCGGGATTAAACGAAATGAAGCACAGTCGGGACCGGGCCGCCGCACCGAGGCGGCCCGGCCGGTTCAGCGGCGCGTGCGTCGGGCTCGGCCTGCGGGCTTCTTCGGGCGAACGTGCGCCGTGCGCGACTTGCGCTGGGTCGCGCGCGGCGCGGACGGCGGTGCGCGCCGACGGGCACCGGCCGTCGCACTCGTGCGCTTCGTCTTGCGCGTGGCCGCCGTCTTGCGCGTGGCACTGCCTCGGGCACTCGGCTTTGCCCGGCCGCGCACCGATTTTCGGGCGGCCTTTGCCGGCGCGCGCTTCACGGCCGGCTTCGCGCGCTTCGGGGTGCTCGGGGCCGCCGCCTTGCGTGGCCTGCGGGCTTTGCGCACCGCGGGGCGCACGCGCCTCTTCGGCGCGGTGGCTTGGGCCTGCGCCGGTTCGTGCAGCGCAATCGTGCCGCCCTGCGGATCCATGATGTGGGCAACGCGATCACCGCCCGGCACCACGTGCGGGCCGTTCAACACTCGCCCGCCGTGCGCCTGGACGGCCTCAAGCACCGCCTCGATGCGCGTGACGCGCACATAGCTCAACCAGCGGGGCGGCTTGGAAGGATCCTGCAGCACGTGCAGGC
>JAKBBE010000030.1:0-20192 GCA_021826035.1 Pseudomonadota bacterium
CACAAATCTCGCCCTCGTTGAGTGGCCCTCCGTCTTCGGCGACCCCAAGATTACCACCGCGCTGCTCAAGTCGGACCACCCCACCGGGTAGCTCGATAAGTACCCCCCGGTCAGCCATCGATGTTGGCGCGGCGGCCACAGCCGGTTGCGGAACTTCGACGAAGGATGTCGAATGCTAGGTGGCCCTGGCTCGCTCTCGTCTGTGCCAGTACGTGAGCGTCGAGAGAGCCAGCCCGTGCAGAGCGCAGAATGCCTTCTGCGAAAGTCCGCTGCGTTCGTATCGAGCCCGCCATCACCATCACTCAGCAGCTCCGCATCGACGAATCTTCCGACCTGGAGTGCTCGGCTTACGCGCCAAGTTCGCGCTTCTCTGGTGCTTCATGCACCAGCCTCATACCGATCGTCAAGCTACGCGGCCAGCCTGTAGGCCGTGGGATGCTTACCTTCGACAGTGGTACAACTGCAAGTTCACTACACACAAGGTGTCCCCACGATACGTATAATAAGGAATTGCATATATGACAACAAAAATTACAGAGACATCATTTCTCGATGAACGCATTGGGCAGCCTATAACGATTTACCTCGTTAACGGAATTAAGCTCATCGGCGTGCTCACGGATCATGACCTAGATGTCCTCTTTCTGACGCCGCACACTAGCCATGACAATGGCATGCAGATGATCTCGAAAACTGCGATCAGCACTGTCGTCTCTGAACCGATAAGAGACATCACGCTCTCGACTCCTGTATTGGAAGGAATCCTTTCGTCACGGCGCGCATGCGAGGCACGGTAAATATTCACTCCACGTTGAAGCCTTAAAAGGGGCGTTCCCAATGCAAATCCGCCGAACGCCTGGGCGCTCTAGACTAACTCTCTGTCCTTTAGCGATAGTTCGACGATCCTGACAGGCGGGAGACAGTCATCGGTTCGCTAAATGGCTTCCGTGATTGTGCACCCCATCTTCGCAAGCCACTCTGGGCCATTCAGGGTGAGTGCGACGGCGAGCGTTTCGCCTGTTGACTGAATCGCCCATGCCGCGTAGCCACATGTCGCGGCGTCTTCCCCGCTTTCCCGAGGAAGTGTCGGTATTCACGAGTCATAGTGAAAATGTCGATGTTCTTATCCTTTCAATTTCATAATATTTATACGGATCAACGCGACATTGTCATCAGGAAAACTGATTACCATTGAACTAACAGGCTGTTGAAAAACCCGGTGTTTCGGGCAAAGTAGACGTTATCTGGCGCACGAGTGAGGTTCTCCGATGCGTGGAGCGGACTCGAAACAGGAAGCGATGTTCAGCTACGTCTCCCCGGAAGAGCGGGTTCCGGTGAAGCATCCGCTGCGGCCGATCCGCGCCATGATCTCCGAGGCGCTGGCGCAGATGGATGGGCGGTTCGAGAAGCTTTACTCCCAGACGGGCAGACCTTCCATCGCGCCGGAGCGGCTCATTCGCGCACTGCTGCTGCAGGTTCTTTATTCGATTCGCAGCGAGCGGCTGCTGATCGAGCAGCTCGAGTACAACCTTCTGTTCCGATGGTTCGTCGGGCTGTCGGTGGATGAGCCGGTGTGGGATCACTCGACCTTCAGCAAGAACCGCGATCGGTTGCTCGAGGCGGATATCGCCCGTGAGCTGTTCGATGCGATCGTAGAGCAGGCTCGTATGGCGGGCCTTCTGAGCGATGAGCATTTCAGCGTCGACGGCACGATGATCGAGGCATGGGCGTCGCACAAGAGCTTTCGGCCCAAGGACGGCTCCGGCGGTCCTGGCGGAAGCGGTGGCCGCAATGGAGCGCGCGACTTTCGCGGCGAGCAGCGCACGAACGATACGCATGCTTCCACGACCGACCCTGAGGCCAAGCTGTATAGGAAGAGTGCCGGGACGACCGCCAAGCTCGCCTACCTTGGCCATGCCGTGAGCGAGAACCGCCATGGTCTCATCGTTGCCGCGCAGGTGACGCAGGCGAGCGGCACCGCCGAGCGCAGCGCCGCCGAGCGCAGCGCCGCGATCGACATGCTCGGCGAACTCTCCGGCCCGCGGCGCTGCACCCTCGCAGCGGATAAGGGTTATGACACGCGCGAGTTCGTCCGGCAAACTCGCGAACTGAATGTCACCCCGCACGTCGCGCAGAACCTGGAGCGACGCGGCGGCTCGGCTATCAATGCCCGCACGACCCGCCATGCCGGATACGCCCTGAGCATCAAGGCGCGCAAGCTCATCGAGGAGTCCTTCGGTTGGGCGAAGGACATCGGACTTCTGAGGCGACCGAAGATGCGAGGCCGCAGGAAGATCGAGTTTGCCACGCTCCTGACATTCACCGGCTACAACCTGGTGCGTATGCGCAATCTTCTCGCACCGGGGTTCACGTAGCACGGGGGCCATCTTGAGCGACAAGGTGATCGAAATGTCCACCCCACCAGGCAATGGAGCCTCCGCAGGCACGGATCGCAAAGCCAGGACGGCCGATATCGACCGCGGAAGGATTGTTCGACGAGCGTTCACAGGGAGACAGGCGCCTCGATCAACGGGTTTTTCACCAGCCTGCTAATGAGAGAAGCAACCTGGTTTTAAATTCTCTGATTTTATGAGCGACTGAAAAATTTCACGCTGGGACCAGACCACTCATATCGCTCAACTTCGTGTAGAAGCCTCAGAGGCGATATCTCTATGATTACGTGGTCACTTACGCTTCTAAATTTATCGCGGCGCTGCGGGAGCCGTGGCGCGTCACAGCGAAATAGTTCAGCAGCCGGCTCGGGGCCTCGGTCCCAAATCACGGCAGTGGGTCGGTGGAAGGTATAACCCCCCTCCCGCACCCTCCCCCTATCCATACTCCACGCCCTACCAAGACTCAACCTCACTAGGTCTCGGACCCCAGAATCTAGGAATTTTTATAAGATTTCACCGAGAGAGTGTTTTTATTCTGGACGGTGGTGAAGCCCTGAGCCGAGGCAAAACACCCCCCACCCGCAGCGGATGCGGGGAAGTGGTTTGCCTTGACGAGAATCCTGGACGTATGGAGCCGCCCCTCGCGTCGGCGCTGCAGTCACGCGAACATTCTGCAGCACAGCTCGACTCTAGGCCGGTTCGCCAGCCCCCACCTGCGCCTCGTGCTGTACCACCCAGCGCTGCGTCGTCGGTGCCCGCTTGACGCCTGAACCTGGGCCGCAGTGTATTGAGCCCTCTCCTCCCAGATCCAGACGTATAGCGAAGCCATGTTATTCACATGGTCAGAGAAAATTCCCCTGATGTTTAAGATTGGCTCGCTACAGTGGACATGGATAATTCACAACAGCAAGAAGCGCTGGAATTGTTGCTAGCCACGAGCCTGGCATCGTCCGGTATACCCCCTCTGATCAATGCTGAGCAGGCCGCAAATCTAGTTGGGTGTTCAAAGGAACACATTGAAGGCCTTGCGGATCGCGGTAAGATACCTGCAACGAAATATGGTCGGGGCTGGGTTTTCGTTACGGCACAGCTGGTTCTACACGTAGCACACGATGCTGCGAAGAATGTTTGTAAAACTGACAGACCTCCGCGGGTCCGCAGGTCGAGCAAGCGTCGACGCGTGGATGCCGAAGCATCGTATTCGGACGCGCAGACGGTCTCTGAGGCTCGTCTCACCGTCGAGCCAGTAAGTCCACCACAAAAGCGTGGTCGACCGAGGTTCTCCGTTCCAGACATCACGCTTCCTTGATGGTGGCGGGCGGACAGGCCAAAGACACCCGTCCGCCGTGGCCACCCGCTCACTCAAGATCGTTGTCGAGAATTGCCGCCACGTCAAAGACACCACTACACAATCCGAGACGATCGACTGGATCACTGTGCGCTACCGATTGGATATCCCGAGTTTCAACCGTCGGATGTACGTTATCAAGCACGTTGGCGAGCTCCGAGCCCCTAAGGCTTAGATAGCGTGCCCGTGTGCGGGCATCGCGCATCCCGGCCGCGCGCTCCAGCTGTTCCGAGGTGAACGAAGGGCACCCTATGACCCAACGACAGACGGCTTCATGCCGGGTAGCATGGAAATTGAGATCTTCGGATCCAGCTGCTTTGAACACTGATGTCCACATATGCGACAACTGAGACGTTTTCTTTTTCAATGCCTCAGAATCCATGTTTCCATCCCAAAACGGAAACAGTCGTCCTCCCTCACGAGCCGCCTCAAGCGCGGGCCATTTTCGGGTGAGCAATTCGTGCGCTTCTTTGACCAAGGGGACCTGTCGGCTATCGCCATTTTTCGTCTTCGTCAGAAAAATCGTCTTGCGTTCGATACTGATTTGATCAACCGTTAGAGTGTAAAGCTCTCTCAGACGCATCGCTGTGCGCAATGCCAACTGAAACATCAACAGCTTGCCCTCAGTCGCAGCCTGCTCCTCAAGTGTTTTTGCGCGCCTCAATCGCTGCGTGAGGAATGCGACAATCCGCGCCTCTTCGTCTGGGTCGATTCTGCGGTTTCGTTCGACGTCCTCCGGCGTGTCAATCCCTTGCTCGGCGAGCAGCTCGCGCGAGTGCTCATCGTAGCCTGAGAAGCCGCGGGGGAGCACGTCAAGCGGATTAGCACGAAGATGGAGCGGGTGGGTATTGACGAACCACTGCAGCACACGTGAGAGCGCACCTTTGCGCTTACGGATCGTGCCCGGGGCAAGGTGGCGCTCGACCTTCATTGCCTTGATCCAGGCTTCCGCCCATGGGTAAGTGATACAATTGAGCGGCGTGGCACCGATATCCTGAATAATGGTTTCGAGGACGTCCCGCGTACTCGGCGGCACTGCCACGATATTGCGGTACCCGCGGATCACCGCCGTGAGGGTGCCGAAGGCTCTCTCGTCGCAGCGGACGAGCCAGGACGGGATCTCGCCGCGATCGAGTTCAACTAGAGCAAGCTCTCCGGCACGACGCGCGTGTTCGGCATTGTCGAAGGTGCGGTAGACCGCCTTGGGCAATCGCGGGTGCTTCACCCGCAGTTCAAAGGTCTTCCCGCTGTTGCGGGGACGAACAAAAATCGGCATCTGCATCTCCTTTTCATGGTTGAGATGCAGGCGTGAATCGAATGGACTTTAAATATCGCCACTCAGTTTCAACGGAATGTGTGCCGAAACGGGGTGGTTTTTGCCACCTGATGAGTCCGATTGAGCCCAAACGAACCCGTTTTCGGCGAACATTCAACGGCCTGTTTACGGCCCATTCGCGCGTTTTTCCCCGCTATTTCCGGGTGCATTGAGGTGGTCTATTGGAGGCTAGGGTCGGAATCGAACCGGCGTAGACGGCTTTGCAGGCCGCTGCATGACCACTCTGCCACCTAGCCTCGAGCGAAAGAATTCCCGGAGTGGGCGCCGGGATTCGCGACGATGCCGGAACTATCCGCCATCCATTCCTTCCGGTGGAGATTAGTTCCATAAGTCATTGAATTTCAATGACATATAGTACTGGAAGGACGCGCAATCCTACACCAGCTGTCGCCCGCTTGCCAAGCTTTGCTTCGCGCGCGAATCTGAAGCGAAGGGCTGTGCACCGAGAGGGAAGCTGCGGCGCCGTTCAGCGATGCGATTCGTTGGAGGTCGGCGGATCCTGCGCATCGAGGCCGAAATTCATCCAATCCGGCCCCCAGAGTTCAACCGGGTGCTGTGCCCGATCCGTTCCGTTGCCGCAGCGCATGGCATCGGCCGGGCAATATTTCTCGCAGCCCCAGCAGATGCGCTCGGGATGGCCAGGATGCAGCGGAATCTTTGGGGCCATGCCGAGATGCTATTCGCCCTGGGCACCGCCTGCATTGACAAATATCAATTCGACGGCGGTTCGTCACCGCGGCGCATCACAGAATCCTCTCACGGATGCACCTGCGCAAGGAGGCGATCGATCATCGAGCGCGCCCGTGACGGATAGCCGCCTCCGAACAGATTCGCGTGGTTCAGGACGTGGTACAAGTTGTATAACTCGGCGCGAGTCTCGTGGCCTGTCGGCAGTGGCGCCGCATGCTGGTATGCCTCGTAAAACGCGCGGCCAAACCCTCCGAACAGCCTCGTCATGGCCAGATCCGCCTCGCGGTCGCCGTAATACACGGCTGGGTCGAATATCACCGGCCAACCGGCACTGTCGGCACACCAGTTACCCGCCCACAGATCCCCGTGCAGCAGCGACGGCTGCGGCGCGTGGTCGGCGAGGAACACCGAGACCGCCCCGAGCAGGCGCCCGCCAAGCTCATCCAGCAGCCGGCCGTAGCCGCTGCGCACAGCCCGTTCCAGCTGGGGCCGCAGCCGCCGCTCTCGCCAGAACACAGTCCAGTCGGCGCACCAACCGTTCTCCTGTGGGGTCGGGCCGATCGTATTGTCGATGCCCCATCCGAACTGCCCAGCGCGCACGGCGTGCAACGCCGCGAGACCCTCACCCAGCCGCCGCTCGGTCGCATCGTCGCCGGGTATCGCCTCAATCCACTCCAGCGCCAGAAACGCGATTCCGCCGGCGATGCCCTGTGCCCTTACCGCAGGGACGCGCAACGCTCCGGCGCCGGCCAGCTCCCGTAAGCCGGCCGCTTCGGCCGCCAATTGTCCGTCCGCCGCGGCCGCGGCGACCTTGACGAACAGCGAGTCGGACCCGCACCGCCAACGCGAACAGCGCGGCATGTCTCGATCACCTGACTCGTGGCCCGGCTCCAGAGAACATGCCGCTCCGAGCTGCGCCGCAAGTTCGCGCGCGAGCGCCTTCACGACCGTGCACTCCTTCAAGATTCCGGACACCGCACTTTGCGGCAGATCGAACTCAGCGACACGGCCGGGCGTCCCCGATGCCGACCGCGTGCTGCCGCGCTCAGCGCGCCGGACAGTAGCGGCTCGACACGCGCCAGCCGCTGCGATTGAGGAACTCCAGCGTCGGGCGCAACATGTGCGCCACCTGCGCGCGACGGTTCGGATTGGCCCGCGCCAGCGTCCGCCACTGCCGTGTCGGGGCGAGGCCGGCCCGTGCGTACGTTGCGGCCGACGGGAAATAAACATAGCGGGCATACAAGTCGATCGCGAACGACAGGACCGGCGCGAGCAGTGCGCGCAGCCAGGCCGGACAGCGCGCGGCGCTCTCCCGGCATTGTTCGCGCGCAAATGCGCAATGCAGGGCCTCATCCCGCGTATGAATTGCAGCAATGCGATACACGACGGTGCTCAAGGTCGCCTCCTCGACGCCGCGCCGCAGGCGGCGATTCAGCTGATCCGGCAGCTCCTCGCCGATCACCACCATCGCCCAGAACAGCGCCGAGCGGCTCGAGAGCAGACCGCCCAACAGGTCGATCACACGCATGCCGGGTCCGCGCCGCGCGCTGGCCCCGAAGCCGCTGCGCTCGAGCAACTCGACGAACATCAGGCTGTGACCGGCCTCCTCGCGCAACTCGTGCAGAAAGCGGGCGCTGCGCCCGACATCGGCACAGCCGTGCGCAAGCCGCGCCAGGCGCGCCATGAACTGCGACTCCAGCCACAGACCCGCCTCGAGCAGGTGCACGTATTCCAGGTGGGAGAGGCGTTGACGCGCTCGCTCGTCCAGTTGCTCGAACTGGGGCACGCCGGCGAGCGAGAGCAGCTGCGGCGGCAACCACCAACACTCGAGGTCGACCGCCTGCCAGTCGATGCGCACCAGCGGATCCTCGTACCGGATCTGCGGCAATTCGGTTACGCTCGACACGTCGGACTCCTCGGTGGGGAAACCGCGTGCTGCTCGACCTGTTCTACGAATTCGCCATGCCGCCGTGGCTCGCGCGCTCCGAGGCGCAGGCCTACGCCGATGCGCTCGAGCAGATCGAGCTCGCCGACCGGCTCGGCTTTCACGGCGTCTGGCTGGTCGAGCACCATCTGATGCCCGGCTATTCGCATCTGTCCAAGCCCGACCTGGTGCTCGCCGCACTCGCGCGGCGTACTACGCGACTGCGACTCGGCC
This sequence comes from Pseudomonadota bacterium, assembly GCA_021826035.1. The sequence continues at coordinate 7,926 of JAKBBE010000030.1, forward strand.
TGGGCGTGATCCCGCTGCCCTATCATCACCCGCTGCACGTCGCCGAGCGCATCGGCACGCTCGATGTGCTCTCGGGCGGGAGACTGGAGGTGGGTATCGGGCGCGGCTTCTCGCCGGATGAGTACGCCGCCTTCGGCGTCGAGCCGGCCGACAGCCGCTCGCGGGTCGAGGAATCGCTGGCCATCCTGCGCGCCTGCGCGGCGGACGCTCCGCTGACCCATCATGGGCGGCATTTTCGCCTCGACGCCGTGCAGGTCCTGCCCCGCCCGCTGCAGCGCCCCTATCCGCCGCTCTGGAGCGCCGCCGTGAGTCCGGAGACCTTCGAGTGGGCTGCGCGGGAGGGTCTGGGGGTGCTCGCCGGACCGTTCAAGCCCTGGGCGATGATCGCGGCCGATCTGCAGCGGTATCGACAGGCCTGGCGGGCCGATCAGGCGCCCCGCATCGGCATGACCGTTGCGCTGCTGTGCCTGCCCGACCGCCGGCGCGCACGCGCGCTCGCCGCGCCGGCGCTGCGCTGGTCCTACAGTGAGTTGCTGCGCGTCACGGCGCCGGTCCTGGAGCGGCTGCTGCCGAGCTACGAGCACATGCATCAGCTGGGACGGTTCCGCCGCCTGTTCAAGCTCGGCGCACGGCTGAGTCTGCTCGAGCTCGCGGGCCTCGCCATCGTCGGCACCCCCGAGGAGTGCCTGGAGCGCATCGAGCGACTGCGCGCGGCAGGAGTGACGCATCTGCTCTGCTCCATCGGCGCCGGGGCGCTGCCGAATGATGTGGTGCGCGAATCGCTGCAGTGCATCGCGCGCGAGGTGCTGCCGAGGCTCGCCGGCGCGCGCTGAGGGACTCACGCCCAGTACTCCGGCGAGCTGATCCAGCCCCGGCGCAGGTTGCTGAGGCTCGCGCAGCGCAGCGTCTCGCGCCGATGCCGCTGCGCGCGCGCATAGGCGCCGTCGTACAGGTCGCCGAGCTCTTCCTCGAAATCCTCCAACGCCAACCGCTGACCGGCGAGCCACCCTGAGACGGCCCGCCCGGCGAGCTCGCCGGAGCGCACGGCCGCCTCGATGCCGGCGCCGGTGACCGGGTTGGTCAGTCCGGCCGCATCGCCGGCAAGGGCCACCGGAACGGATCGCAGGCGTCCGCACGCGACCAGCCGACCGCCGACCGGAATCAGTCCCCCGGTGAGCGATGGTCGGCTCGCCGCACCGATCCGGCCCGCGGCCCGCAGTTCCGACTCGAGTCCCGCAAGTAGCGTCTTCAGCTCGCTGCGCATGGCGTAGTCCACGCCGATTCCAAGGTTCGCTTCGCGGTCCTTGGGAAACAGCCACCCGTAGCCACCGCGGTAGGCGGCGCGCAGAAAGATGTCGGTGGCGTCGTACGTCGAGTTCAGGCGCACGGCTACCTGGCGCGCGACGACGAGTTCCCGGTTGACCCGGCCGATGGCAGCGCCCACCTGCGATCGTGGTCCGTCTGCTCCCACGATCACCCGCGGCCTGAGCGTCTCGCCGCTCGAAAGCTGCACGCCGCCGTCGGCAGCCACACGGGTCACACTCACTCCGTGCACCAGGTGCGCGCCGCAGGCTGCGGCCCGAGCGGCGAGCTGCTGATCGAACAGCCGGCGCGAGATCATGCGCCCGGCGAAGCCGGCCGTGCTCTCTGGCACGTGATCCTCGACCCTCGTCACCATCCGTCCAACGTCCTGAGCGGTGACTCCGCTCCAGTCGAACCCCTCGATGGTGAGCGCCGAGCAGACCAGCTCGGCACATTGAACCGGCTCCCCGATCGTCGTGCGTCGCTCGACGCCGAGCACCCGCCAGCCGTCCGCCGCCGCGACGGCGGCCGCCCGTGCACCGGCCGGACCGAGACCGACCACCAATACGTCAGGGCTTGCGCCGGTGAGCCCGCGCGGGTCGTCAGTCTGCTCTGGGGCGCCGGCGGACATGGGCGCGCAGCCGGCTCTTCAGCGACACTTGGGACAAAACTGGTCGTGCAGCGTCTTGATCAGTTCCGCGACTTCCGGGCTCGCCAGTCCATAGAATACCGACTGGCCGTGGCGACGCGTGGTCACCACGTGATGCTTGCGCAGCAGCGCCAGATGCTGTGACACGGCAGATTGAGCCAACCCGACGACGCCGGTGAGCTGACTGACCGACTTCTCGCCTTCAGCGAGCTGGCAGACGAGCATCAGACGCGCGCCGTTGGCAATGGCCTTGAGCACGTCCGAGACGCGATTCGCATTGGCCTGCATCTCGGCGAGCTGCTGCGGGTGCAGAACACCGACGAGAGGCACGGGATGACGCACTGCCGTCTTCGCTGCAGCCGAGCTCTTCATGCCGCGCAGCCCGCAAAACCATCCGCAGCCATCTTCGCCTCATAGGGCGCGGCAACCGCTGTGCCCGGAATCAACGTGGGCTTGACCGCATCCCACGCATCGGGCTTGAGAATCAGCAGCCACCCCTTGCCGTACGGGTCATCATTGGCCAGCGAGGGCGTTGCGACCAGTGCCTCGTTGATCTGGACCACGGTGCCGCCGCTGGCGACTTTCGCAGGCCCGACCCATTTGCCGGACTCGATGGTCGCACACGACTTGCCCGCCTTGACCTCCTTGCCGACCCCCTTGGGCGTAAACGCCACCAGGCGTCCGGCCATGGCCGTGGCCACCGCCGTCATACCGACCTTGACGTTGCCACCCTCGACTTCCTGGAACCAGATCTGATTCTGGACGTCGTATAACAGCTCATCCGGCAGATTGCAGCCGCGCACAGTGGCCATGAATTCAGCCCTCTCACAAGAAGATATCCCGTGACAGCCGGGTTACTCCCCTTGCGCGCGCAGCGGCCGCGACGCGCAGCAGAACTCCCCGAGCTGTCTGACCTGCATCTTGCCGGCGACGAACAGATACAGATGATTCGCGATCCGCGTCATCATCTGCGCCCGCGCGCCGGACTCCGGCCGACCGGGCTCCAATATTAGCAGATTGTAATGGTAGACGAGCTCACGGCAAGTCTCGCGGCAGGCATTAAAGCTCGGCTCATCCTGCGCACCCTGCCGGTGCAGCGCGAGCAGCCTGAATCCCTCGCGCTGCTCCTGCGTCGGCGTGTGACCCTGTGCGCTGACCCAGTGCTCGAGGACCTGCTCACCGAGCCCGAGAAGCTCCGGCGCATCGGCCGCCGTCGGGTGGCCCTCGAGCAACCCCGTCAGCCGCGTCTCGATCTCGGCCAGAGCTCTCATGCAATGCCCCGGCTGCGCAGCGCGGCGAGTCCGTCGGAGACATTCTCCTGCAGGCCGACCTTGCGCGGGGACAGGCCGAGCGCGATACCGAGCAGCTGCGTGAAATAAATGATCTTGACCTGCGTCTTCTTGCCGAAGCGCTTCTCGGCGCGCACCTGGTGCATCTCCAGGCCCGAGTGACAGGTCGGGCACTCGGTGGCGATCACCTCGGCGCCTGCCGCCTCAGCCGCCTGCAGGATGTTGAGCACGAGGCGCGTTGACATGTCGCTGTCGGAGAGCGTGTGCGCCCCGCCGCAGCAGGCGGTCTTCAGCGCAAACTCCACGTTCTCCGCGCCGGCGGCCGCCAGCAGATCGTCCATGAAATGCGGCTTGGAGGTCGACTCGCTCCCTGCTCCAGCGTCCTTTTCCGGGAAGATGTGCCGCGGCCGTGAGTACATGCACCCGTAGTAGTTAGCCACGCGTAGACCCTTCAATCCGCCACGGATGCGCTCGCGCAGTCCCTGCTCTCCGATCGCGCTCTTGATCCAATCGAGCGCATGGATGGTTTCGACCTGTCCGGCGCGGTAGGCGGTTTCCCCGGCTTTATCAGCGAGCTTGCCGACGACCTCGCGGCTCGCCTCGTCATGGGCCAGGTCGTACTCGGCCTTCTTGAGATTGTGGTAGCAGCCATTGCACGGTGCCATCACGACGTCCATGCCCATCTCATTGGCCGTGAGCGCCATGATGCGCGCGGACAGGTAGGTCTGCACCTTCGGGTCGATGTTCTTGGCCTCCATCGCCCCGCAGCAGTTCCAGTTCGGTACCTCGACCAGGTCGAGCCCAAGCGCCTTGCCGAGCACCCGGGTCGAGCGATCGTAGGCGTGTCCGGTTCCCTCAAGGGAGCAGCCGGGGTAGTAGGCGACCTTGCGGTACTTGTCGGCCTTGGCGTCGGACATAGTTGCTTTACCTAACCGTGTGAGATGCCGGCCGCATCACGTCGCGCGCCGTCGATCAGTTCATCCAGGCCGAGTGCCCGCCGCTGGCGGGCGTGCTCTTCGGCAACATACTCGCGCAGCGCCGCCCGCGAGCGTCCCCAGCCGCGGGTACGCGGCGCCCGCAAGCCCGCCAGACCCAGCCGCACCAGCAGCCCGAGCGGCAGACGTCGCACCAGCCGCCGCCCCATCTCGAGCAGCCAGTCCTGCGCAAGCGCCTGCCCGGTGCGGCGGAAGAAGCGCTGAATGATCCGGCCCTCCTCGATCCGGCCACGCTCGATCACCTGCTCGGTGAACTCCTCGTCGAAGATCATCGAGGGCGATTTACGGGTATGGCCTTTGAGCTCGAGCCAATGGCTGAGCGCCTTCATGACACCTTCCGGGGCGACGTCGCGCGGACAGGCGTAGGTGCACTTGTTGCACGAGACGCACTGCCAGATGATATCCCGGTCGCGCAGCAGCTCCGATTCCATCCCCATGCGCACCAGGTAGATCCAGTAGCGGGGATTGAAGTCCGGATTGACCGCATTTACCGTGCATGCGTTGGTGCATGAACCGCATTGCCAGCATCGATGGACGTGCTCTCCGCCGGGCAGCGCGGCGATCTCCTCCTGGAGCGCCTCGTTGTAGTCGGTCACCACCCGCGACTGGATGAACGTGCTCCAGTGCCCGGATACATCGACGCCATCGACCACCAGCGTCTCATGCGTTTTGAGGTTCTCGGGGCGGATCAGCGATTTTTCGTGAATGGGCATCGGAACCTCAGTCAGGCAGACCTTGCGGTGTGTCCCCGCAGAGCACGAAGGCCTTGCCGTCAATGGTCTTCAGTCGCGTGCGCCCCGAGCCGGCACGCACGCCGTCGAGGCCGAGAAGCCGGCGGGTGTACTGCAGCGGGTCGTCCTCCGCGGCGAAGTCGGTACGCAGGTAGCTGCCGCCCTGCTCGCAGATGTACTCGGCGTACACCTGCGCGCAGAGCAGATCGACGTAGTAGATGACGTCGCGGAAAAACCCGTTGTTGCTCAGGAATCCGCTCAGCTCCTCGCGCAGCGTGAGGAACGTCGTGTAGGTGTCCGGCACTTCGATGCGCGCCGACTCGCCCTGCGGGTCGTGCCAGATCTCGCGCAGCGCACCGGTATTGGTCGCCACGTCCCACACCCAGCGGTTCATCAGCGGAAAGCGTTCCGGGTCGACGTTATGCAGGATCTCGACGGCAAGATCGCGGACCCAGCGGTCCCGCTCGCCGCGCACGAAATCGGTGCCGAAGGCGGCCACTTCGCGATCCGTCGAACCGGTATCCCCGATCACCCGCACCAGCCGCACGAGCGCATCCCGCAGCGCATCGAAGTCCGGTCGCTCGAGCCACGGGGCGATGCGCCGGCGCACCGTCGCCATGAACGTGCACAGTCCTTTGAACGCCTCCGGTTCGAGTTCGGCCGCGCCCTCGCCCGCCGCGCCGAGTGCGTCGCGGAACATGGCGCTTTTGAGCTTGACCGCCTGTACGTAGCGCTCGATGCCACCGTGTGGTTCGCATCCGGCCGTGAGGCGTGCGAGGCTGGCCTCGAGTCTCGGGCCGCTGAGTTCCAGCCGCACCGGCACGGGTTGCGGTTGCGGTTGCGGTTGCGCGCCACGTTGTGCCAGCCAACGCGCCATGCTCTGGCCCTCAGGCGCTCGCCAGCGCCGGGCGCACCAGCGCCAGCGCCCGGGCGGCCGCGGCATGCCCCTGGCTGATGGAGTCGTCGATCGTCTCCGGCCCGCAGGCCGCGCCCGCCACGAACACCCCGGGGCGGGAGGTCTCGGCGGTATTGCCGTAGGCATTGCCGCGCCCGAGGAAGCCATGCGGCTCGAGCGCCACACCGAACACCGAGGCGATCGTCTTGTTGTCGGCGTTCGGGTCCATGCCGATGGCGTGCACCACCATGTCGAAGGGAATGGTGATCGGCCGCTTGACCAGCGTGTCCTCGCCCTTGACGATGAGCTTCTCGCCGTCGGAGGTGACCTCGGCGATGCGCGCTTTGATGTACTTGACCTTGAACTCCTCCTGACTGCGCCAGTAGTACTTGGTCTCGTACAGTCCGAACGTGCGGATGTCCATGTAATAGATGTAAACGTGGCAGTCCGGCAGCTCCTCACGGATTTCCATCGCGATGTTGGCCGACACCGTGCAGCAGATCTTCGAGCACCACTCGCGCCCGATCTGCCGGTCGCGCGAGCCGACGCACAGCAGGATCGCCACGCGCTGCGGCTTGCGCCCGTCGGACGGGCAACGCACCCCCTGGCCGGAGGAGATCATCTGCTCGATCTGGGTGGTGGTCACGACGTCCGGATACGTCCCAAAGCCCCACTCCGGCTTGTTGAGCGAATCGAAATGGGTGAATCCGGTGCACAGGATCGCCGCGCCCGACTGCACGTGCGTCCCATCGGACAGCTCGGCGGTGAATTCGCCCGGGCCGCCCTCGAAGCCCGTGACGCTCGAGCGCAGGCGCACCTCGATGAGCTTGTTCTGCTCGACCCGGCGTACCATCCCGCCGATGGCGTCCTTTGCCCACTCCCCCGACGGCACGAGCTTGGCGTAACCGGACAGTATGGGCGCACCACCGAGCCGCTCGGCCTTGTCCACCAGCACGACCCGCTCACCGACGCTCGCCAGGGCATTTGCGGCCGCAAGGCCCGACGGACCGCCACCAACGATGAGAATGGGCTTGCTCATCCGGGCTGTCCGATTCGCTTGAAGCCGGGACCGGAGGTGATCTTGCGCTTGGGATCGTAGAGTGTCTCGATTCGGCCGGCGGCCACCTCCTTCAGGTACTCCTCGAACTCCGCCTTCTTCGCCTGCCAGTCGATGCCGAGCTTCTCCATCAGAGTCTCGGTGGCCGAGGCATGCCAGTGCGACTGGACGATCTTGTACGGATGCGCGCCGCACACCAGGGCCGCAAACTGGCAATCCGCGAGCACCGGCAGGCCCACCGGGCGACCCTCGGCCTTGCTGATCCACTGGTTCTTGTCGAGCGTGGTGATGCAGCCGGTGTCGTGACCGATCATGACGTCCGCCCGAGCCTCCTCGACCGCGACGCGGATCTTGCGGTCGATCGCGAACGAGCGGGTGAATTCCCGCTCGGAAATGATGTGCCGGAACCCGAAACCGCAGCAGTCGTACCAGGTCGAATAGTCCACGACCTCGGCGCCGAGTGATTGCATCAGGCCGGTCGAGACCGCGACGCGGTTGCCATCGAGCACCTTGTCGTCGTAGATGACGTCCTCCGGAACCATCTTGTAGACATGGCACGCCGGGTGGATCGTCGCGCGGATGTGGCTGCAGTCGATCTGCCTGAGCCTGGCGATGTCCTCGCGCATCACGTGCAGCCACTCCGAGTAGTGCACGATCTCCTCGGGAATCAACAGTTTGCCGTCAACCAGCCGTCCGAGCTTGCCGAGAATCTGCGTCACGCGCTCGCGCAGCTTCGCCGAGTGCAGCAGGTAACCGCGCACCTCTTTGTAGTTGCCGAACGAGGTGCCACAGTGCACCAGCGGATAGTAGTAGCCGTCCGGCAGCCCCTGGGCCTTGGCCGCCACGTACGCCTGATGGAAATTGCGCAGAAATACCGCCGCCAGGCTCTCGATGTTCCCGATGCCTGAGCCGTGGTAGTTCCAGGCGGTACACGAGGTCTGATCGGTCTCGTCGAGGTACTCGGTGCCGAGCTGATTCATCAGCCACAGAAGCGAGGCCGGATAGCCCGGAATGTTGCCGCATTGCCCGCACGACTTGTGGTGCCACAGGCGCACGGTCGGAATCTTCTTGTCCCACCCGTAGAGCGTCTTGACCATCACCGGCTTGTGGGCCTCGGTGACCCGGTGCACGACGATCTGTCCGTCCTTCTCCAGCTGCCACATGACGTCGCGCACGTCCTCGACGCGCTCCTTGCCGGTCTGCATGCTGCGCTTGTTGATGATCTGCTCGACCCAGACGGTGGCGGTCTGGGCATCCTTGGCATTGAGCTGTGCGCTTTGCCACTCCGGTCCGTGGCCGGTGAAGCGTTCGCCGCTCGGCGTATCTGTGGGCTTGGTCATGACTCGACACCTCGATTGCGTGGCCGGGGAGCTGCGCGGCTGAAAGGCCGCCGCCTTACTCGTCCTCTTCCTCCGCCTGCTCCTCCTGCCAGTCGGAATATTCCTCGCGCTTCTCGTCCATGATGTCGCGTATCACGTCGAACAGATTCAGATCGACCGCTTTCAGGCTCTCGAGCACGCCGGTCTCTTCCCAGATCGTGTAGAGCTCCACGGAGGTTTTCAGGTTCACTTCCCAGGCCGTCTTGGTCGTGTGCAGTGTCGGCACGGGAATCGCCTTGCGCAGCGTCGCGAGCGGCGCATCGACCTTGGAGATGTTCGGCCCCCAGTCCGGGAAGGCGTCCCGGCTGATCATGTCCGGGGAGAGCTGGTTGCCGGTGGAAATGAGCTTGAGCATCACGCGGCTGAACGGGCGCAGCACGTTCTTCGCCGACTCCATGCCGTGCTTGATCGCCGTCTCGCGCATCAGCATCACGAGTCCCCCCGGGGAGTTGCCGAAGGGGCAGCGCGCGGCGCAGGTGTAGCACTGCGCGCACGCCCAGATCTTCTCCTGCATCGCGTCGTAGATGCCTTCGAGATTCTCGGTCCAGAGCAGCTGCACGATCTCGCGCGGACTGTAGTCGTAGTAGTGCGCGGATGGACAAGTCGCGGTGCAGATACCGCAGTTCAGACAGCCGTTCAGCTGATGATCGAAGCGCAGATCCGCCTGGATGTCGCGGAAGATCTCCTCGAGCTTGGCGCGCTCGACCGGCGCTGCGCCGCTGAGCGGATCACCGATGTGCTGCTGGACTCGAGTGCTGCCGGAGTGCTCCATCGGTCTGCCTCCGCGTGCGCCGTTAGTACGTGAGCACCTTGTAGTCGTCGTCCATGACGTGCTCGATGAGGTACGCGCCCCCCACCACCCCGCTGCACTCCGGGATCAAGTCCCCCTCGCTCATGTCGAACAGATCGAGATTCGGCGAACAGCAGAGGAATTTCACGCCTGCCTCGTGCGCATCCTTGATGAAGTCGAGCACCGTCTTCGGCGAGCCGGGCTTGACGACCAGCTTCTCCGCCACGCCCTTCTTCAGCAACACGCCCGAGGCGGCCGTGCAGATGACTTCCACCTCGAATTCCATGGCCGCCGCGACGGTCGCCTGGAAAATCGGTGCGCCGAGCTCTGCGCCGTCGCGCGGGTCGGTGTTGGCCATCACGATCAGAAGCTTGGAAGCCATTCGATGCGGCCTCGCGGGTGACGACGATCCCCCCGGATCGTCTATGAGAAAATCCTAATATCTCCGTCCGCAAACCGCAAGCAATTTTGCGGTTTGTCACTACGATCCGCTGCCCATCAGTCCCAAAGCGCGCGTCAGCCCGACCATCAGGGTTGCGAGGGAGGCGCGCACATCGGCCTGCCGGGTCCGCAGCGTCGCCAGCGGCGCCGCGGTCTCGGCCGGCGAGTCGGGAAACTCCATGATCAGGTCCTCGATGATGGCGGACTTGATTCCGGGATGACCGGCAAATCCGAACGCGCGCTCGCCGAGTTGAAACAGCGCCGGCTCCCCGCCCGGATCGCGGGCGAGCGTGAGCGCCCGCGGTGGGGGCAGCAGCCGATCCGGTCCGTAGCGCACCAGGGGATATTCCTGCGGCAGACAGCCGAACAGCGCTCCGTCCACCTCCCGCCGCGCAACACTCACCTCAAAGGCGAGCGGCGCCGAGCGGACGCCGCCGCCAGCGGCCAGAGCAAGGATCTGCGCGCCAAGACCCATGCCCATCACCGCGACCCCCGCCTCGAGCGCCGCAACGGTGAGCGCCAGCTCGGCATCGAGCGAGGGCAGCTGCCGCGCGCCCGTGCTCACCGACCAGGGCCCCCCGCCGAGCAGCACCAGTCCGTCGGCCACCTCACCGATGCGGGGCACGCGTCCGCCCGAGGTGAAGGGACGGAAATAGCGGAAGCGGATCTGCCGGTTCTCGAGCTCATCCTCGATGAGCCCGAGATACTCCGATGAGGTGTGCTGGAGCACCGCCACCGTCTTCAGCGCCTCGGTCATCGGCGTGCGGCCGGGTCAGGCCGCTGCGGGCGCGGCGTCGGCCGCCGCTTCGAGCGCCCGCTGGAAGTCCGCGGCCGTGACCGACAGCGTGCCCGGAGACTGGGCGGCAAAGAATGCCGCCACGGTTGCACCGATGGCCTCGATCTCGATGCCGCGCAGCTGACTCTCCAGATCGAATACCAGTCGCGGCGGAGCGACGAAGAAATCCCCCGTGATCATCACCTGTCCGATGCGCCGCGCCTGGGCGCCCTCGCGCCTGAGGTAGACAACGATCGTTCCGCCCGGGCCGGTATGCGAACCCATCGAGACGTTCCCGCCACTCGGCGGGCCGTCAATCTCCGCAACGAACGACTCGCAGCCGATCTGCCTGGCGTGCAGCTCCTCGGCCCGCTGCAGCTCTTGGGCCGCGACGCTCTGTCGCTCGAAGTTCATGCCCAGCTCGCTGCGGAACCCCTCGAGCAAAGCCTGCTCCACCTGTTCGATCGTTGGGGTATCCGGGCCGAGCAGCTCACGCAGCGTCACCACCCGCTGTGCCGCGGAGTCCAGTCCGCGCTTGGCGGTCTTCACCCGCGGTACGCGCAGCGCTGCGAGCATCTTCTCGGTGTCGAAGTCGACCAGCACCGTGCCCTGATAGAGCAGCGAGTCGCCGTCGTAGAAGCCGCCGGTGCCGCCGATCTTGCGGCCCCCGACCTCGATGTCGTTGCGTGGGCGGAAGCGCGCGTCGATCCCGAGCGTGCGCAGTCCGGCCGCAGCCGCCTCGCACAGCTGTCGTGCCACCTCCGGGAGGGAGGCTCCCCCGAAGGCGTCGCGCCCGAACACCATCGCCCAGCCGAGCTGCCCGCGGTCGAGGTAGATCGCCCCGCCGCCGGTGATTCGTCGTCCGGTCTGGATGCCGTTCGCGCGACAGTAAGCGAGGTCCAGCTCGGCCCCGAGAGACTGGTGCCGCCCCACGAGCGCCACCGGCTCGAAGTGGATGAAGCGCAGCGAATCCCCGATGCAACCCTCCTGGTGCAGCTCGAGCATCGCCTGGTCGAAGGCGATATTGAACCGCCCGGTCCGCAGCCCGACATCGATCACGCGGAACGCTCGCCTCACGAATCCTCCCGCACCACCGGAATGCGCAGCTGACGGCGGATGCGGCGCAGGTCGGCCCGACCGGGCGCGAAGGGGAAGCTCGCGATATTACTCGGCGGGGAATCGCCGTAGGGACGGTCACAGGCGGAGATGTCGTCGCGAAACTTGCCCGGGCAACCGGACGTGCGAAACGCCACGCCCTCGGAGATCACCTGCTCGAGCAACGCCGGGGCAACACCGTAGTCGATCACCCTGCCCTCCGCATCGAAGCGCATCTGCTCGAGCCGCACCCCGGCGTAGTCGATGAGGTAGCGGGCGAGCTGCACCCGCCGCCATTGATCGCGCGGGGTGGCCGGCAGGTGATCCATCAGGGAGCCTTTCTCCGGGAAGAAGCAGAACATGTGGCTGTGACCGCCGAGGTCGACCAGCGTCTGCACCAGCTCGAGCGCCTCGAACTCGCTCTCACCCATGCCGATGATGATATGTGCGCCGAACTTCTGTGGACCGAACACCTCGCGCGCGATGTGCAGGATCTCCCAGTACTTGCTCCACTTGTGCGGCGACTGCACGCCTTTGCCGCGCGTGCGGTCGAAGATCGCCGGCGTCGCCGCATCGAGTGCCACGGTGAAGATATCCGCACCGAGCTCCTTCAGCCGCACCACGTCCTCGCGCTCCATGGTGGTGGGGTTGGAGAGAATCGACACCGGTATGCTCCCCGGGTCGATGCGGCGCGTCCAGGCGCGCAGCACCGCCACCGTATCGGCATCCGAGCGCGGATGGGTGATCATCGAGATGCACATGCGGTGAAACGCGCTTGCCGCTCCGTCGCGCGCCACGATCTCGACGATCTGCTCGACCGGCACGGCCGGCCAGTCCACCCGGATGAAATTCCGATCGGCGTAATCGCG
>JAKBBE010000030.1:20292-22517 GCA_021826035.1 Pseudomonadota bacterium
TCAGCGAAAATCCGCCCGACCTCACTCGTATCCGGAACCGCGAACGTTCCCGGCGTGGCGTAGAACGGCATCACGACCACCAGCACCAGGGAGTTGACCGGGTGGCGGCTGACGATATCGAGCGCCGTCGCCTCCCCGAGCACGCGACCGAAATGGAGCCCGATGACGATGTGCGGCACCACCTGCATGGTCGTCTCGCACAGCGCCGCGAGCGTCGCCTCGAAATCTTCGACCGGCCGATCGAGGTGATAGACCTCGCGAATCGTCTCCGCAGCTCCGATCACGTCCATCATCGCGGTATCGACCCCGGCCGATTCCATCGCGAGCGCACCCCGCCGGTCAGTGAGGGCCGTATGAATCGCGATCCGCAGCTGCGGATGGTCCCGTCGCAACCGCTCGAGCACAGGAAAGAAACGCTCGTAGCGGATCTCGTTGCGCCGATTCGAGCCGCCGGAGAGCAAAAAACCCTGCAATCCCTGCCGCTCGATCATCTCGCGCACCTTGCGATCGAGCATCTCCGGGGTAGTCGCCGGCAGCATCGGCTCGAGGATCTTCGCCCGGCAGTGCTCGCAGTTGAGTCCGCAGGCGCCGGCGGTGATGGAAAAGGCCGGAAAACTGTTCCGCGAGCAGCCGCGCAGCTCCGTGCTGGCGTAATCCTTGAACGTCGGGGTGGAGAAGCGGATCGGCCGGGCCGCAACCATCGCGCCCGCGCGTTCGAGCTCGGCAACAAGCTCGCCATCGAGCGGCGCATCTTCCAACTCCTCGATGCCGCGGAGCTGTTCCAGCCAACTCATGGTCCGTGACCCGCCACCAACGCCATGTGGAAACACCTTATTACAGCGTGGAAAAACCTTATCACTATTTGCTAATTTATAAAATAGTGATATTTTCCGTCCAAGGCTGCTGCCGGCAGCCAACACGGTGGGAGCGAGGCCATGTCTTCCGATAGTGCCCAGCGCAGCTCCGGCGGCAAGAGCATGTCGATCATCGTCACCAAGGGCACGCTCGACTGGGCGTACCCGCCGTTCATCCTGGCGACCACGGCCGCCGCGATGGGCCTGGATGTCACGATGTTCTTCACCTTCTACGGCCTGCCACTGCTGTTGAAGAACCTGGACCTGCGCCTCTCGCCGCTCGGCAACCCCGCGATGAAGATGCCGATGGGCGGCATGCACATGGGAATGCCCAACCTAGCAAGTGTCGTGCCAGGCATGGAGGCGGCGGCCTCCAAGATGATGAAAAACCTCATGCAGAAGAAGGGCGTCGCCTCGATCAGCGATCTGCGCGCCCTCGCCCTCGAGTCCGAGGTGCGCATGATTGCCTGCCAAATGACGATGGATCTGTTCGAGTATACGCTCGCCGACATGATCGAAGGTCCGGAGCTCGGTGGCGCCGCCACTTACATCGAGGTCGCCACTCAATCGGACATCAACCTGTTCATCTGAATCATCCACCAGCAAAGGGCCGATTTCATCGGCAACGCCCCATGGCAGATCAAACACTCGACGCGAAGGGACTCAACTGCCCGCTGCCGATCCTGCGGGCGAAGAAGGCGCTCACCGCCCTGCCGGCCGGCGGCACCCTCGAGGTGCTCGCCACCGATCCGGGCTCGGTCAAGGACTTCCAGGCCTTCTGCCGCACGACCGGCAACGAACTCGTCGAATCGTCCACCGAAGGAAATGTCTATCGCTTCGTGATACGTCGTACCGGCTGAGGCGGCGCGGCGCAACGCCGATCCAACGCCCGCAGCGCGGGCAAACCCTCGAGGGGGTTGATATGAAGCTCGACTTCAGGCTTACCGGGCTCGTCGGATCTCTCCTGCTCGCCGCTACGGCGCAGGCCACCAACGGATACTTCACCGACGCCGTCGGGGCCAAGAGCGCCGGCATGGCCGGCGCAGGCAGCGCCGATCCGGCCGAGGTGATGATCATCGCCACCAACCCCGCCGGACTCGCCTTCGTGCACGACAGCCTCGAGGTCGGGCTCGAGGTGTTCAGCCCCGATCGCAGCTACACGACCTCGGCAAGTCTCGCCAATGGCAATGGTGGCGCGTTCACGATCGGACCGAACGCCCTCAGCAGCGCCAACAAGTTCTTTCCCATTCCGTACATCGCCTGGCGCCACCAGCTCGATGCCCAGGATCAGCTCGGCATCGCCTTTTACGGGCGCGGCGGCATGAACACCAAGTGGGTCGGCGGGACCGCGACGTTCGACCCGGACGGTCC
>JAKBBE010000030.1:22617-25844 GCA_021826035.1 Pseudomonadota bacterium
CCATTCCGTACATCGCCTGGCGCCACCAGCTCGATGCCCAGGATCAGCTCGGCATCGCCTTTTACGGGCGCGGCGGCATGAACACCAAGTGGGTCGGCGGGACCGCGACGTTCGACCCGGACGGTCCCGGACCGGCCCCGGTCAGCCGCCTGCCCGGCACCTACGGCACCGGCATTGCCGGGGTGGACCTGATGCAGGGATTTCTCAACGCCAGCTACGTGCACACCTTCGACGAGCGGCACCTCGCCCTCGGTGTCTCGCTTATTGGCGCGATGCAGCGCTTCGAGGCCCGGGGTCTGGGGGCGTTTGCCGGCTACACCGAAACCTTCGCGGCAAGCGGCGGTAACGTCATCCCCACGGCCCTCACCAACAACGGTCATGAGATGTCCTACGGGGGCGGCGTGGCCGTCGGCCTGGAGTGGCGGCCCGTGCAGCAGTGGGCGTTCGCGGCCGCCTATACCTCCAAGATGTACATGTCCAAGCTCACCCGCTATGCGGATCTGTTCGCCGGCGGCGGCTCGTTCGACATCCCCGCCTCGGCGACCCTCGGCGTCACCTACAAGCCGAGTGCGCCGCTCGCGGTGAGCTTCGATACCCAGAGAATCTGGTACAGCGGCGTCTCCTCGGTCGGCAATCCGGTGGCCAACCTGTTCGCCTGCCCGACAGCCGGTGCTGGCGGAACGAGTCTCTCGAGCTGCCTCGGCGGTCCAAACGGACCGGGCTTCGGCTGGCGCGACATGACGGTCTTCAAGCTCGGCATGCGCTGGCGGATCGACCCGGCCTGGACCGCACGCTTCGGCGTGAGCCACGGAACGCAACCCATTCCGAGCTCGCAGGTCACCTTGAACATCCTCGCACCGGGAGTGATTCAGGACCACATCGCCGTCGGACTGACCCATCATGACAGCGGCGGCGGCCAGTTCACTGCAGCGTTCACCTACGCGCCCAACCACACAGTGGTGGGGCCCAATACCTTCGACCCGACCCAGACCATCACGCTGCGCATGCATCAGTACATCCTGGATGTCGGTTACGCGTGGCCCTGAAGAGCTCAGCAGAGCCTTATCCGCATACCTATACGGCAGAAGCCAGTGGAGGGTTTTCCGGTGGGGTCGTCCTGGCGACACCGGGAGCTGTGGCGTTCACGAGTACTCCGGCGCGCCAGTTTGGCGGGCCCGGGGATGCCTGGTCGCCCGAGGCGCTGCTGGTCGCGGCGCTCGCCGACTGCTTCATCTTCACCTTCCGTGCCGTCACGGGTGCGGCGCTGTTCGGCTGGCAACAGCTCGAGTGCCGCGCCGAGGGTCTGCTCGAGAAGCGTGAGCGGGTAGCGCAGTTCACCCGCGTGTCGCTGCGGGTGCGCCTCACCCTGACGCCGGGCGCCGATGCGGCGCGCGCCAGGCGGCTGCTGCGTCAGGCCGACCGCGCCTGCCTAATCGCCAACTCCCTCAAAGCCGAGCGCTCGCTCGAAATCCAGATCGTGCAAGCCGAGGTCGGCGCTAGCCCGCCGCCGCACTGAGCGGCAGGCCGGCACGCCCCGCATGGGCGCGCCGCCATGACCGCCGGCGCCTACCAGTCCTTCGCGAGCACGGTGCAGATGCGCGCCAGTCCATTCACATCGCGCGTGTCGGCCTCCTCGGCCGGGGAGTGCGAGTACTTGGTCGGCCAGCCGAGCGCCACGGCATTGACGCCGTACCGCGTATACACGGCCGAGTCGTTGCCGCCGCCGGTGATGCCGTACTGCACGGCGATGCCGTGCGCACGGGCAAGCGCCACGACCCGCTGCACATCCGCGGGCGAATCGACGTGCGAGAGATCCACGGCGCGCACCACGAAACCAGCGCCGAGCGGCTGATCACCGTAGCGGCCCGTCTCGAGCGGCGACTGGCTGCTGACGAACATGTCGACCGCGAACACCACATCGGGCTCGCGCCCGAGCTTGGCCACGCGCGCCGCGTAGGCGGCCGCTCCCTGCAGCCCGACTTCCTCGCGGGTTGCCCACAGGAAAGTCAACTGCCGGCCTGGATGCTGACGCGCGAAATCCGGTCCGAGCGCCCGCACCGCCTCGATCAGGGCCGTGTCGCCAGCCCGGTCATCGGTGCTGCGGGCCTGGAAATGCGAGCCCAGCAGCGGCCGGTAGACCTTCGGGATGGTGAGGAAGTCCCCCACCCGGATACCGAGCCGTTCGGTGGCCGCGCGCGAGTCGGTGCCCACGTAGGCCTCGGCGGGCTCGCTGAGCGTGCTCAGCGCCGGCGGCCACTTGAAGCCGGGGTGATCCCACCCGGCGGGCAGCCCCAGCACCGCCCCGACGCTGCGTCCATCGGGCAGGTGCACCAGCATGACATGACCGAGATAGTACCGGCCGTAGAAGCCGCCGAGCTCGCGCACCACGAGCGAGCCATCGCCGCGGATCCGCGTGACCTGATAGCCGATCTCGTCGCTGTGCGCATCGAACAGTATGCTCGGAGCGTGCACGCCCGGCACCGCATGGCCGATGTGCAGCACGAGATTGCCTGCTGGATCGACGTGCGCACGGCGCCGCGCCCAGGCCGGCAGCCGGCTGAGGATCGCCGCTCGGGCGCCGGCCTCGTGGCCGCTTGCCCCGTAGGCTGTCGTCACCGTCTCGAGCGTCTTCAGCAGCCGAGCGTCCGGCGCGCGGGCGACATCGAGGACCCCAGGCACACTGCCCGGCGGCGCAATACGCGCCGCATCGAACGGATCGTGCTCGACACTCATCGGGGTCACCGGCTCGCCCACGTAGTCCTCGATCAGCCGGGTGAGCTTGCGGACGTCCGCGCGCGCAAACGTCTCCGCCGGCGTGACCGGATAGACGGTCGGAACGCCCAGCATGGCGAACTCGCGCGGCAGTTGCGGCCGGGGGCCGAAGCCACTGATGAGCGGTGCGCGCGCCGCAACCGTCCGGGCGGGAACGTGATCGGCGTGCGCGAGCGTCCGCAGTGCATCCGGCAGGCCGCCGCCGCCGGCCGCGCGCGTGCCGATGAGCACGCCCTCACCGGGGAGCGCACCGGAGATTGCTCCATCCGAATCCGGCGCCGGCGGGAACAACCGGCCGACGAAGACCACTTGTTCGGCCGGCAGCTCTGTGAGCACGCGCGCCAGGCCGCGTCCGCCCAGCCACTGCTGGGTCACGAACGCGATGGTGGTGGTCCCGCGGGCGTGCGCCTGCGCGAGCCCCTGTGCGGCCTCGAGCAGCGCCTCCCAGCCGAACC
>JAKBBE010000031.1 GCA_021826035.1 Pseudomonadota bacterium
CCGTCATCACCGCGAAGGTGATGGCGTTCAGACCCCGGGTCTTCTCATCGAAGCGCAGCTTGAGGTATTCCGGTACCGAGCGGGCGCGCGAGCCGTAGTAGAACGGCATCATGAACACCCCGAGAAAGACCATCGCGGGGATCGCGCCCACCCAGTAGAACTGACTCGTGGCCATGCCGTACTTGGCGCCCGAGGCCGCCATGCCGATGACCTCCTGTGCACCGAGGTTCGCGGAGATGAACGCGAGCCCGGCGATCCAGGCGGGTATGGCGCGCCCGGAGAGGAAGAAGTCCGTGCTGGTACGCATGGAGCGCTTCAGGGCCGCGCCGATCCCCAGCACGACCGCGAAGTACGTCCCCATGATGATCCAGTCGATCGCCTTCGGATGCATGTGGGGCCCCTCAGGCGCGCCGGGCCGCGAGGTGGCGCGCCCAGGCGTCATGCAGCGCCTGCGCGCGCTCGCGCACGAGGGACGCGGCATCCCCCGCTTTATAGAGTGATCCGCCGACACCGATGCCCGCGGCGCCGGCCTCGAGCCAGCTGGCGAGGTCGTGCGCACCGGTCCCGCCCACGGCCCAGACCCCGGCGCTGCGGGGCAACACCTCGCGCAAGGCCTTGAGGTAGACCGTCCCCACGGTGAGGGCCGGGAAGAGCTTCAGTTGCGTGGCGCCGGCGCGCAGCGCGCAGAACGCTTCGCTCGCGGAGAAGAACCCCGGGAAGCTGTCGAGCCCGAGGTCCACGGTCCGCCGGATGACGTCCGGGTCGGTGTGGGGCGAGACCACGAGCCGCGCCCCGGCTGCGGCAGCCTCCTCGACGTCCTGCACGGTGAGCACGGTGCCGGCGCCGATCAGTGCCTGCTCGCCGAACGTCCGGGTCAGCCGCGCGATGCTCTCGAGGGGCTGAGGGGAGTTCAGCGGCACCTCCATCATGCGGATGCCGCCGTCGATCAGCGCGCGGCCAATATCGATCGCTTCCGCCGGCGTCACGCCGCGGAGGATGGCAATCACGGGCGGGGTTGCCGCGCCGACCACGTGTCTCATCGTCATGTCATGCCCCCTGCACTGTCCGCAACGCCAGGCGCGCAGGTCACCGGGCGCCCGTGGTGCCCGCGCCGAGCCCTCTCTGCCCGTGCGTCGGCCGACAGAGCTTCGAAATGCGCGCCGGGCCCAGTGAGCCGTCGGCCTGCCCCGCTTCATTCATAAGATTAATCTGCTTGAAGTCAAAAGTCTGCCCCCCGCATCCCCGCGCCCGCGCCCGGAAACGGGGGGGCGACCGGGCCGCATGCCCGGCCGCCCCCCGCAGGCCTCACCGCTTCGCCGCACCGGCGGTCGTCGTCGAGAAGGTATACACGATGGTGTTGCGGTAGACCTGGCCGGGATTCAGCCGCGCCGAGCCGAAGTTCGCATGATTCGGCGTGTCCGGGAAGATCTGCGGCTCGAGCACGAACGCATCGCCCTGCCGATAGATGTGCCCGGACGTGCCGACAATGGTGCCGTTGAGAAAATTGCCACTGTAGAACTGCAGGCCGGGCTGATTCGACTGCAGCGTGAGCACCCGGCCGGAGGCCGGATCGACGATCCGAGCCATCAGGCGCAATCCGGCCATGGGCCCGTGGCCGAACACCCAGTTCATGTCGTAGCCGCGGCCGAAGACCAGCTGGCGCGAGTGGCCGTCGAGGATGTCGCGTCCGATGGCCTTCGCCGTGCGGAAGTCAAACGGCGTGCCCGCCACGGGCCGGATCACGCCCGTCGGGATCTGCGTCGCGTCCGTCGGCGTGAAATCCGCCGCCGGGATCATGAGCTGCTCATGGAGGATGCTGCCGGAGCCCTCGCCCGAGAGGTTCCAGTAGGTGTGGTTGCTCAGATTCACGATCGTCGGGGCATTGGTCGTGGCCCGATAGTGGATGAAGAGCTGATTGCGGTTCGAGAGCGCGTAGGTCGCCGTCACGGTGAGCGCCCCAGGATAGCCTTCCTGACCGTTCGGACTGACGTAGCGCAGAGTGACGCTGCCCAGTGCAGGGCTGCGGCGGACGCTGAGTACCGTCCATAAGCGTCGGTCGAACCCCTTCGTGCCGCCGTGCAGTGAGTTCGGACCGTCGTTGATCGGCAGCTGATACGCATGGCCGTTCAACGTGAAGCGGCCCTTGGCGATCCGGTTCGCGAACCGCCCGACGGTGGCCCCGAAGTACGGATCGGACTTGCTGAGATAGCCTCGCAACGTGCGGTAACCGAGCGCGACGTCCGCGAAGTGCCCATTGCGATCCGGCGTGAGAATCTCCTGCACCCGTGCACCGTAGGTCAGCAGCCGGACCGTGATCCCCTGCCGATTGCGCAGCGTGATCGCATACACGGCTCTGCCATCCGGCAGATGCCCGAATACCGACTGGGTCGCCGTCACCGCATGACTCGTCGGCGCCCCCAATGCTCCCAGGAGAGCCGTGGCCGCCACGGCGTAGTACATGTGTCGCATCTCGCCATCCTCTATGAAGGTGGCTGCGAGCGCAGCGATGCCGCCCGAGCAAGCGAACGCCCGCGCACCGCCTCGCTGCACACCGCTGCCAGAAGCTCTCCCCGGGGCCATTGTAATGACCTCGGCGACACAATGCAGAGCGCCGCCGACACGCGCCCGAGGGCGGCGCACGTCCGCTGCCGATGCCATCGCCGCCGCAACGGATGCTCAGGCGAAATGAAACAGCTGACGGCAGACCGTATTGACCTGGCTCCCCGGGACGACGCAGGCATCGGCGGCCCGGCGCCACTCGGCAAAATGCGCCGCCGCGCGATGCGCCTCGAGCGCCGCCTCGTCGTCGTAGAGTTCGTAGAAAATGAAATGCGTCGGTTGCTTCGCGTCCTGCGTGACGTCGAAATACTTGCAGCCGTGCTCGCGCGTGAAAGTGTGCTGGGCATTCTGGCGGATCGCGACGAGAAAGCGCTCCAGCTGTTCCGTGCGCACTTCGAGCCTGACGATGAGCGCGATCACGGGGGCCCTCGCTCCGCCGGGACGGATGCGGCGTGGATCGCCGGCATCGGGACACCGGATTGCCTCGCGAGTCCCGAGAGCGTCGCCCAGGTCTGCTCCGGGATCGAGAGGCCCCGCGTGCCGCTCTGGGCGCACTGGCGCGCCTCGATCTCCCCGGGGAAGAAGATCTCATCGATTCCGGCTGCCCGGGGCGCCGCTTTCACCTCATCGATGAGTCGCTCGAGCCGCTGCTCGAACTGCGCTCGCGGCATCAGCGCGTCGATCTGGATCGTGATGAGCAGGTGTCCGCAGCCACTGACGCGGTCCGCAACATACGGCCCGGTCACCGCCGCGCCGAAGGCGCTCCCGGTCAACACCCCGGCGAGCACGTCCATCATGAACGTGATGATGTAGCCCTTGTGCCCGGCCATGGGCAGGATCAGTCCCTGCAATGCGGCCTGCGCATCGGTGGTCGGAACACCGAACTCATCCGCGGCCCAACCGGCCGGAATCGCCTCCTCGCGCTGCGCGGCCGCGTAGATCTTGCCGCGGGCGACCGCGGTGTTGGCGATATCCATGACGACGATCCCGCGTGCCCCGGCCGGGGCGGCGATGGACCAGGGATTGGTGCCGAGCATCTTCGTCCGACCGCCCCACGGTGCCATGGCCGGGCTCGCATTCGTCGCCAGAATGCCGATGCAGCCCTGCTGCGCGCACTGGCGGGTGAAATAGGCCGCGGTGCCAAAATGATTGGAATTGCGCACCGCGACGACACTCACACCGTGCGCCTGCGCGCGGGCGACTCCCACTCGGGTCGCCTCCTGCGCCAGAACCTGGCCGATGCCCTCATGGCCGTCGATCACCGCGACCGCACCATTGTCGAGCACGAGTTCCGGGCGCGTCACCGCCGTCATGACACCGCTGCGCAGTCGCGCCAGATACCACGAAAGACGCAGCATGCCGTGAGAGACGTGGCCCCACTGCTCCGCGGTGACCAGCGTGTCGGCCAGCAGCCGAGCATCCGCTGCCGGCACCCCGGCATGCATCAGCAATTCGCTCCCGAAGCGGCGCAGCCCGTCGGCGTCGATCGATCGGTTCATGGACCCTCAACGGTGCGCCCCAAGCGCCTGTGCAACCGGGCAAGCCCCCCGCAGTCTAACCGATCGGCGGCACACCGAGCGCCGGCCGCCAGGGCCGCTGCCCGCGCTCACCGGACGCGCGCGCAGGTCCATCAGCACGATCGTGATGCTGCGGGCCCGATTGCGCGCGGCGAGCGCGCGGTGCAGGATGGCCTCGAACAGATCCTTGATCGAGGTCGCCTCGCCGCCGTGGCACGACCGCTGTCGCAGCGGCGTCTCGGCTGGTCGCAGGATGCACGGAACGTCATCTTTGCAAGGGCATCATGCCCGTAGCGAGACGAACCGCGCTCATTCAGGAACGCGGGCCGCACCAGCGGCATGGCGCATCATTCATACCACCACGAGGTCATTTCATGTCGATGTCAAACGCAGCGCTTTCATCGTTCGAGATCGGACTCAACGCACTGGCTTCGATGCTCGACAAGGCGGAGGCTTATGCCGCGGCGAAGAAGTTCGATGCGGCGGTACTGCTCAACACCCGACTGTTTCCGGACATGTTCCCGTTCACCCGTCAGGTGCAGATCGCCTGCGACGCGGCGAAGAACGGCGGCGCGCGGCTCGCCGGCATCGAGCCGCCCAAACACGAAGACACCGAACAGTCATTTGCCGAACTGAAGGCGCGAATCGCCAAGACGATCGCCTTCGTCAAGACGCTCGACAAGGCAAAGATCGACGACTCGGCCGAGCGCGAGGTGATTTTCCCGATGGGTCGTGAGAACAAGGCGAAGATGCGCGGGGTGGATTACTTCAACCACTTCGTGCTGCCGAACTTCTACTTCCACATCAGCACCGCCTACGCAATTCTGCGCCATTCGGGCGTGGAGCTCAGCAAGCGCGACTATCTCGCCGGTATTCCGATGACGATGATCTGAGACTGCGCAGATCGGCCGTCCGGCGGCGGTTCCGCCGGACGGCCCGATACGGGGATGCTGCGGCGCGGGCGCCGCCTCGAGCGCACGTGCGCCACCCGGGACTCTGTGAGTTCCCATCGGCCCGTTCCACGGCCGGATGCGGTGCGCATGAAGGATCCAGATCCATCACGACCTGCCTCCGCAGGACGTTCAGGGCCTAACACGTGCGGAGCACACCCGTGAGTCGCCGCAGGACGCGCTCCTCGGTTAAGAGCGCAGATCGTCCAATCGCGCTTCCCGTTCGGCCCGAAGCGGCGACTCGATGGGTTCATTTTTCAAACCCATGGTGACAGGACACGTCGTGAACGGTATCGCTCCGGGGTGAACTACGTCATCGGCGTGCTCACCGTACAACGCTCCGCGCGCGGTGGTGCGTGCCCGCGCGCCCTCCTCAGGCGGCAGGTGCTGCGCGCAAGCGAGCCGGAGACGACGACGCCCGCGGCGAGACCGTCGGGGACTGTGGGCCCGACGGCGGCGCCGCTGCTGGACTCGGCGACGCCGGCGGCGGACTGGGAGTACGCTTCTGTGTTGGTGCGGGACTTGGTGCCGCCTTTCCGCCGGCGGCATCCACAGGCGCACCCGGTGTCGCAGCGGCCGATGCCTGCGCACCCTCACCCGCTTTCGGGCCCTGCGCCGAGGGCGCCGCCGGGGCACTGAGCGGCGGGCTCGCAGCGCTCTGCGATGGTTCGGATCCGGAGTGCTCCGATCCCGACGGCGTTGAGAGAAGCTTCTCGGCCGCAGGCGTCTTGTCCGCCGGCGTCTTCAGCGCAACCGTCGTCTGCCGCGCCTTCTGGTGCGCGACAGCGTGGACCTTGCGGGGCGCCGCCGTGTGCGGGGCCGGCAATTGGTCCACCGCCACCGTCGCCACGTTCACGACCGAGGGGTCGTCTCGAAGCTTCACGTAGAGCTTTCCGTTCGCCGGATGGGGCACCGGCAGCGCGTACCCCGGAAAGCCGTCCGGCACCTGCACGGCATGCTGGAACGCCGAATCATTGGCAATGGCGTCGACCAGGAACAGGTCGGTACCCGTCAGCTTGCAGGCGAGTTTCGGGGTGGCGGGACAGACCAGTCGGTGCAGCTGCGGCAAGCGCACCAGTGTCGCCAGCGGCTGCCAGCCACCCTTGACGCCCTCGTCGATGACCCGGAACTGCAGCGGCCCGAACGCCGAGGACCCGAAGGCGCGGGCCGGATCGAGCGTCGCAATGGCGACCTGCTGGTTCTCGAGCGTGATGCCGCCGTTCGTCAGACTGAGGGTGGTCGAGTACAGACCGTCGGTCGTGGCCACCTGGATCGACTCGTCCTGGTCGAACACCATGGGCGCCACGGCGCGCACGGAGAACGTCAGCTGGGCGAGCTGGGGCAGCTCGTTGCCGTGACCGAGGTGGATGTGGCTGGGCGCCGCCGAGCCCGACAGATACACGCTCTTGGCCATGAGCACGACGCTCGGCCGAGGCGCGGCGACCGCCCCGTGGAGCGTGAGGACCCGACCGTCCTTCAGCTGCACGCGCACCACGCCGGCTTCGCCCGCCTTCAAACGCGTCGCGGCCTTCGGTTCCTGGGCCGTCACGGTGAGATGATCCACGCCGTGACGCGTCTTCAGCGCACCTGGGATGAAGACCACCCGATCGATCGTCAGGCGCGCCACCTCGTCGAGACGGCTGCCCTTGAGCATCCCCTGGCTGTCCCCGGCATGGAGCACGAAGCTGTCGAGGCTGGCGGGGACCGAGTAGGCATCCAGAGGCACCCGAACCGGCGCTGGAGTACCAAACTGGTTCAGCAGCACCGTCAGCGGACCCGGCGGCGCATCCTTCAGCGGCAACTGCACCTTCACCTGATTCGGATACACCGCCGTCCAGTGCGCGGACCGTTCGGTACCGGCCGAGTCGCGCACCGCGATGCTCTTGAGGCAGCTGAGACTCGGTGCGGTGAGGCGGATCGAGTCATCCCGGCCCACGATGACGGCGGCGTCGCCCGGCGTCGCCACCGACCATCCCGCGGCGGAGGCATTTTCCAACCGGAGGCGCGGTCCCTGGTAGCGCGAGAACCCCCAGTCCCCGTGCAGCACGCCGTCCACCGCATTGCGGAACTGCGTCCCGCGGAGGGGGCGGGTATCGACGACGAAGCCGCCGACCTCGGCATCCGCCCACGCCGGCAGGTCGATGGTGTGGCCGTTCGCTTCGGTCAGCCGCAACCGCATGCGGTGCGCATAGTTCGTCGAGAAGACCAGCGGAGCGCCCTCGACGGGCAGGATCAGGCGCTTGCGGCGGATACAAAAGCTCTGCTGCGGGTTGACCGCATGCAGCGGCGGCAGCTCGGGGGCCTCGATCGCCGGCAGCGCCGTCACCAGCACCGACTTCGGATCGTGGAAGGACGGCGGGGTATTCAGCGTCAGGGCCAGCACGTCCCCGTGCTGGGCCGCAAGCGCCGGGATGTACTCGTACTGCGCCGTGGTGAACGAACTGAAGATGCGCGCGATGTCGATGACCGAGGCGATGTACGGGCTGTAATAGCCGTAGCTCAGCTGCGGGGTATAGCTCGCCTCCATGGCCAACGCCGAGGCGGGGCCCGAGGTCAGCGCATCGACGATCGACGTGCTGTGCCCGTCGTTGAGGATCAGCGACTGCCCGCCGCGCATCAGGCAGGGGGCCTGCAGCTGCGTAATGCGCTGCAAGCACTTGGTGTTCACTTTGATCGCCAGGCTGCGGGCGAGCTTCGGAGCGGCGACCTTCAGCCGCTCCGGGGCATTTACCTCCAGGGACTGGATGGCATCCAGATAGCGGTCGAGCCGCGCGATGTCGAGCGTCGCCTGGTTCAGGTCCTGCGACGTGCGCACGAACGCCCCGGGCCGACCACGCACCGCACCGACCAGCGTTCTGAAGTCTCCACTGGTCTGCGGCGCGAGGAACACCAGCACCTGCTCGGCCCCGCGCGGCACGGTGAGCGTCAGGCCCTGTCGGGCACACTGCGGCTCCCAGGTCGAGCAACCGTGGAACCAGCGCTCCGGCGGCGGATTGGTCGCGCCGCGCAGGAAGGCCACGATCAGCAGGTAGCGCTCCGACTGGGTCGCGGGCAGGTCCGCCCGAATCCACAGGTGATCGCCCACAGAGAGGTTGGGCACATCGGAAATCGGCAGCGTCTCGTGGTGGCGGGTGACGGTCACCTCGAGATTGGGCCCGGCGAGATCGAACGGCGCCACCCCCGCTCGAACGGTCACGCTGAGGAACAGAGAGACGATGGCGCTGAGCGCCAGCAGAGGGGAGACGCGCATGGCGACATTGTACGGGGGCGCAAGGGGGCCGAAAAAGCCCTTTTGGACCGCCCTGCCGGTCTTCGTCGGCCGGCGCGCACACCGCACCGATGATCGAACGCCGGTGAGCCTCCCGCACGGGCCACCGTTCAGCCTTCGTTCAGTGCGTCCGCGGCGACGCCCGGCAGCGCGGGCGTCGCCGCGGAGCACGGGTCGGTGCCGCCGAAGACCGCGGCGCACTCCCCGGGAAATTCGCACCCGTCATCACTTTGCCACGAGCGCAGCGAACCGTTGCGCAGGAAACCCCGTACACTCCGGGCAGCGTACCGAGACACTCGGGCCCCTGGGCCACAGATCGCATCCGTCGACATGAACGATCACGACACGCCTTGCGAACCGCTCATCGATGCGAGCGGACTCATCGCTGCACTGCGGCGGTTCGCCGCCGAACGAGAGTGGGACCCGTTTCATGCGCCCAAGAACCTCGTCATGGCGCTCACCGGCGAAGTCGGGGAACTGTCCGAAGTGTTCCAGTGGATGAGCACCGCCGCCTCGTACGAGGCGGCCCGGGACCCTGCCACCGCGACCGCCGTCCGCCACGAATTGGCGGACGTTCTGCTCTATGTGGTGCGCCTCGCCGATGTCCTCGGCGTGGACCTCGCGGCCGCCGCGGCCGAGAAATTGCGGGTGAACGCCGAAAAATACCCGATCGATGCGGCGCGCGGGAGCAGCAAGAAGTATACGGACCTCTGAGCCACCGGCCGGGGGGCCGAACCTGATGATCGTCTATCGATCGGAGAAAAATGCCTTCCTGCGCGATGTCCGGCGCGGCGACATCGACGAGGTGATCCTGGCGCAATTCAAGGCCGCAACGGGGCACTCGGTCGCCAAGGCCGAACAGCGCTCCTGGGGCAATTCCCTCCAGCACGTCGCCAATGTCCTGGATGACCGCGCGGTTCCCGATGATCTCGGCATCGCCGTCGAGTTCCTGCTCCCGCTGTCCTTGAAGCGCATCGACGTCACCATCGCCGGGCATACCGACACCGGCGAGCGCCGCGCCATCATCATCGAGCTGAAGCAGTGGGAAACGGCCCGCGCATCGCCCCGAGATGCCATCGTCCTCACCCACGTCGGCGGTCGAGAACGCCCGGAAGTTCACCCCTCCTACCAGGCGTGGTCGTACGCGGCATTCCTGCGTGGCTTCAACGAAGCGGTTTACGAGGAGAGTCCGGGCATCGGCCTGCAGCCCTGCGCGTTTCTGCACAATTACAAACGCGACAGCGTCATTGACTCGACGCATTACGAGGCCTACCTGCGCGAAGCGCCACTGTTCGCCAAGGGAGAAGGCGATAAGCTGCGGGACTTCATCCGCAGGCACATTCCGCGCGGCCGGGGCAACGAAGTCCTGGTGGCGCTGGAGAACGGCCGCATCAGACCCTCCCGGGCTCTCGCGGATGCCGTCACGGGAATCGTTCAGGGTCGGCCGGAGTTCATCCTGCTCGATGACCAGAAAGAAGTCTTCGAGGCCTGTCTGGAAGCCGCGCGGACCGCCAGTCCCGGCGCCCCGCGCGTCGTCATCGTCGAGGGAGGGCCGGGCACGGGCAAGTCCGTGGTCGCCGTGCACCTGCTGGCCGCGCTGCTGGCGAAGAAGATCTTCGCGATGTACGTATCGAAGAACGCCGCCCCGCGGCACGTCTTCGTCGAGCAGCTCGGTCGCCTCAAGCAGGACAAGGTCAAACTGGCGGGCCTGTTTACGGGTCCTGATCGATTCCTGGATGCACCGGCGAACGCCGTCGGCACCCTGATCGTGGACGAGGCGCACCGGCTGACGGAAAAAGTGGGCTTCTTCGGCAACAAGGGCGAGCATTCCATCCAAGATCTCGTCCGGGCAGCGCCCTGCTCAATCTTTTTTCTGGACGAAAGCCAGCAAGTGACCTGGAAGGACATTGGCTCAAGAGCCGTCATCAGCCGATTTGCCGCCGAGCACGGCGCGCGGCTCGAAGTCCTTCAGCTCGCGTCTCAATTCCGCTGTGCCGGATCCGACGGCTACCTGGCGTGGATCGACGAGGTGCTCGAGATCCGCCCGACCGCACACCAGACGCTCGCGGGCATCCCGCTCGATTTCCGCGTATTCGACGACGTCGGCGCAATGCATGACGCCATCGAGGCCCAAAATACCCGCAACAAGGCCCGCATGGTCGCCGGGTACTGTTGGCCATGGAGGAGCAGGCGCAATCCTGCTGCGTACGACATCGTCATCGGCGAGTACGCCCGCCGGTGGAACCTGACCGAGGACGGGAGTCTGTGGATCGTTGCCCCGAAGTCGGTCCACGAAGTCGGCTGCATCCACACCTGCCAGGGCCTTGAAGTCGAATACATCGGAGTCATCATCGGGCCTGACCTGGTGATGAAGGAAGGTCGACTGCAGACGGTCCCGCAGGCCCGTGACCGGTTCGACAAGTCGATCAAGGGATACAAGAAGGATCTCGCGATCGATCCGGCGAGCGCTCAGGAAAAGATCGATCGAATCATCAAGAACACGTACCGAACGCTCATGACCCGCGGCATGAAAGGGTGTTATGTGTACGCGACGGACCCGGGTGTGCGGGAGTATCTGCGACGGCGCAGCGGCCGTCCTTGAAGGATACGGCGTCGCGCTGCGTGCGCACCCTGCCGATGTCCTGCGCCGTGGATCGATCGGGACCGGACCGCGCCTGCGACGGTCCCGCCTATCCAGCGGCGCGCCGCGACCCGCTCAACCGGAACACCTGCTCGGCGCCTAATCCGTCGAAGAGCACGTCGTGGCAACTGAAGACCAGCAGTTGCAGTCGGTCCGCGGCCCGGAACAGGATCCGGTGAATCTGCCGGATCCGCAGCGGATCGGTGTTCACCAGAGCGTCATCCAGCACCAGAGGCAGCGTGCCCTCCCCGGCCAGCACCTCAGCGAGCCCGATCCGGGTCAGCAGAGTCAGCTGCTCCTGGGCACCACCGGAGAGTTCGTCGAACGGCTCGCTCAGCGCATCACTGCGCAGCCCCACCATCCCCAACTCCTCCCCCAAATCCAGATCGCAACCGGGGAACAGACTCACGAGATACGGCCTGACGCGCTGCATGACCGGTGCCGTCAGGCGCTCGACGACGCGTTTGCGCTCTTGCGAGAGCACGTCCCAAAGGCGCTTCGCCGCCCCGGCCTGCCGCTCCAGACGCGTCAGCTGCACGTGCGCCGATTCGGTGAGCGCCTGCGTATCCTGCAAGGTGTCATAGGTTCCAACGCCGATCGCGGCGTGCAATGCCCCGGTGAGCTGCTGCACCCGGTCGCGAAGCTCCTGGACGCGCCCCTGCAGGCTCTGCAGGGACTGGGCGAGCCGCCGCGCATCGTGCTCGGCGCCCTCGCCCCCCAGGTCCGTGAACGCCCGTCGGCAGTGTTCGGCCGCCTGCTGCGCAAGCGCCCGGCGGCCGATGTGCTCCTGCAGCGTCCGGTGCAGCGCCTCCGCGGTCGGCCGAGCCGCCCAGTCCCCCGCCAAACGCTCCCGCTCGGCCTGCTTTTCGCGGCGAACCGCCGTCTGCGCCGCGATCTCCGAGCGGATGCCCGTCAGCGCTGCGTTCAGCGCATCGCGCGCCCCCCGGGCGGATTGGGCCTCGATATCGGCTGTCGCGAGCGCCGCGTCGAGCGCTTGCGCACTGTCCGTCATCGGCGTCTGCGGCCCGAGCCGCTCGAGCTCCGTGTCGGCGCGCAGCAGATCCTCGCGCAACCCGTCCCGTGGCTTGGACCACGTGGCGCGCGCCTGGCTGGTCAGCTGTTCGATCTTCTGCGTGATCCGCTGAATGTGTTCGTAAGCTGCGCGTGCCGCCTGCACCGAGGGGACACCCGAACGCGTCAGCGCGATCGCGAGATCGGCATCGGCCTGCGTTTTCGCGTCGCGAAGTGCATCCAGCGTGCCGCGGCCCGGTCGGACCTCGATCGTGGCGAGATCGCCGAGCCTCACCGTGCGGTTCTCGATCACGTCGAATGTCAGTTGCGTCCCGGCAGGGTGTGGCGTCCCGTCGATGTTCGAAGCCCGCTCGAGCGTGACCACGACACTGACCGCAGCGCCGTGCAGATGCGCCTCCGTGGTGCGCGCGGCCTCTTCTAGACGTTGCAATTGCGCGAGCGCCTCCGCCCCGATGTCGGGTTCGCGGGCGCGCTGCTGATGCGCCTCCTGCAGCGACTGGTCGATGCGTTCGAGTTCCCCGAGCTTCTCCTGCAGCTCCCGGCGCCGCTCGCTCAATTCCCGGCGCCGGTCTTCACGGCGTGCCTGCTCCAAGGCGACCCCGACGGCCTTGAGCGCTTGCTCCGCCGATGACACTCGGCGCACAGCGTCCTCGGCATCCGCCTCGAGCGCCTGCTGGCGCACCCGCAGCGCTTCCCGCCGCGCGTCCAGCTCATCGCGCTCCTCGTCCAGTCGCCGGAGCGTCTCATCCGCCTGCTGCCGTGCCTTCAGCTCCTGTTCGGCGCTGGCGGCGGTCACCACCGCCGTATTGAGGGCACCGTCGGCGGCTGCCGACTGCGTTCCTGCGCGCCGCGCCGCCGCGGCGCGCTCATCCGCCTCGGCCGCCTCCCGCTTGGCGCTCTCCAGTCGAGCGGACAGCGAGGCCATTTCCTCTCGCGCGATGTGCAGCTCGGCGGCGGTCTGCTCACGAGCCTCGTGGGCGCTCTGCGCCGCCTGCTGTGCCTCCTGCGCTTGTGCGAGGGCTTTGCGCGCGTGACGCAGCAGCATCGTTTCCTGGCCGGTCGGGGTGTAGTAGAGCTCGTAGACCTCTTGGACGCGGCCCATCAACTGCTGGCCCTTCGCCGAGACGGCGGCCACGCCGATTTCCGCAGACAGGCGCTGCTGGAGCCGAGCGCGGCCGTCTTCGTTGAGATCCTCATCCGTGCCGCGCCGCGATGCTCCTTGCGCCACCATGAGCAGCGGCCAGATGCCGAGCTCTTCGGCGTGCGGCGCGCGCGAGCCGCTCGCCCGGGTCCCGAGGAGTGCGCGCAACTCGGCCTCCGCATCCTCGGCGCGCACCGTCGCGCCGCCGCCGGCGAGCTGCGCCATGGCGCCCTTGAGGAACTGCTTCTGCAGTTCGTACTGACGACCCTCGACCTCGAACACGAGTCGGACGGATGGGGCGTCGGAGGAACTCCAGCTCTGCAGCCGCTGCTTGTGCTGTGCCGAGCCCTTGTGCGATTCGAACAGGGCGAACTGAATGGCCTGGAACAGTCGGCTCTTGCCCGCTTCATTCGGACCGAGCACGAGGTTGAGTCGGGGTGACAGGGGGCCGAGGCTGCGCGAGAGCCCCCGCCAGTGACGCGTCTCGAGCTCAAGCAGCCGCATCGGATGTCTCCCGCTGCAGCCGATAGAGCAACTGCAGCGCGTCCGCATCGGCCGCATCCGTTCCGGACTGCAGGCGCTCGACGCCCGCCGCCATGAACCCTTCGGCGGTCATGGCCGCAAGGTCTTCCGGACGGGGCTGCGCCACCAGCGCATCGAGATCGGCATCGAGGTAGGCGAGCCGCTCCCGGTACTCGCGCACGAGTGCATCCAGCATATCCCGCGCCGCCATGGAGACGGTCCCCCGCACCTCCAGATGCACCAGAGTCTGGGAGCGTTCGGGCAGGGCTTCGAGTTCCGAACGAAGCTCGGCGACCTGCGCATCCTCGGTGATGTCGCGATCGAGCGTCAGCCATTGAGTCTGTGCGACCTGCCGCCGTTGCACGCGCGGCTCACTGCCCGGCCCATCGATATCCACCACCAGCACGGCCCCGGGGGCCGTCTCCTTGAAACGAGTCGGCTCCGGCGCGCCCGGGTACCACGCACGCGCGCTGTAGCGGAAGGTGCCGTGCCAATCCCCGAGGGCCAGGTAATCGAAGCCCTTCGCAATCACCCGGTCTGCATCGATGAGGTTCGGCACCACGCGCTCGGCGTCGCTGGAGAAATTGATGACGCCACCGTGCGCCACGGCGATTCTGATGCCCTCACCGGCAGCGCGCTCCGGCAGCCACCGCGTCGGATCTTCGGTCTCGTGCCGGCGATACAGAGGGCAGGGGTAAATCAGGGCCTCACCGAACCGGATGGGCTCACGGGTGACCAGGAGTCGCACGTTCGGGGGCAACTCGAGCCGCGTCAGTGCACCGCCCTCGGTCGCCGCATCATGGTTCCCCGGCAGCAATCCGACCGGGATGTCCCCGAAGCTGCCGAGCGCGTCGGAGGTCTGCTGCAGCGCATCGCGGCCGAGCGCATTGTCGTCGAGTACATCACCGGCGACGAGGACCGCGTCGGCGCGCAATTCGCGTGCGAGCGCGCCGATGGCTCGCACCGTCTGGAACCTCAGCAGGCGCAGCTGTGCGGCCCGTTCCGGGCTCAGGTAGCGCAGCTTCAAGCCGAGCTGCCAATCCGCCGTATGAATGAATCGCATCCCTCACCCTCCCCGAAGCCCCGGCGGGTATTCCAGCGGATTGTGGGCGGGGTTTCCAGAGGCGGCGGGCATGGCGGGTCCATGACCGCGACCCGCACCGCTACGCGACCCGGGGGTGTGACCGCCATCGGACTCCAAGGCGAGCAGGACCCGCCCCTCACATCAGTCCTTCCCTGGCCCAAGCTCATCACCGCCACCCCAGGTTCGGCGCGATGCTCTCGCGCCGGACCGCCGCTGTCGCGTTGAGCCCGCCACTTGCGGTTCCGCTGAGGGGCACGGCGCATTTATGCCCAACGTGGCCCAGCGCCGAGCGTTCAGTACAACATCGGTGTCGTGCTCGACGTCGTGGGAATGGACGACAGGACTCCCGAGCCCGGGATTGATGTCCACATCGTCATTGAGCCCGCGTGACGCCTCACTCGCCCTCGAAGGCCCAATCAGGTGAGGAATCTGCAGCGTTTTGCCGGCCAATGGGGCTAACCGCCGACGGTTTTGGACACCCTCTTGAGCGCGGGCCCGGAATGGACGCCCATGAAGCGCCTCAGTCTGGCGCTACCTGTTCTGCCGCGTCAGATCTCGTACGCGTTGACCGAATTGAATCAAGCCGCAGTCTCGCACGGCTCCGTGAGCAGCCGCTGCAGCAGGTCCAGGACGCTTCGAATCTCGGAACCGAACGGCAATGATTCACTGCCTCGGAAGAAGAGACCCTTCTCGATGTTGCCCCGTTGAGCCGCCGCCAGCTGGCTCTCGATGCAGAACTGACCGGCCGCTTGGTTGCCGTCTTTGAATCCACAGAAGGCGAGGCATTCCACTTTGCTGGGGCAGTGATTCCCGACCGGATGCGGACACGCGCTGGCGCGCAGCCTCCCCTCCTTGGCAAGGTATCGCTTCAGCCATGGGGTCAGCACCGCGCGGGCCGGCAGGCCCGCGGAACTCATGAACGTGACGATATCCTGCGGGCCGGCCTCGGCGAGCACCTTCTTGAAATTCGGATGCGCGTCGCACTCCTGCGTCACCGCGAACGGCGTACCAATCTGCACGCCACTCGCCCCCAACTCGAACGCGGTCGAGATTTTCTGGAACGAATTGATCCCTCCGGAGGGAACCAGCGGAATGCGCTCGAACGCAATCCCGATCTCTTCGAATACCCTGCGGATGCCCTCGATCACGCGCGAAAAATCGAAACGCGCATCGCTCACGTCCTCGATGCGCGTCGCGCCGAGGTGACCGCCGGCGTAGCGCGGATGTTCGATGATCACCGCATCGGGAGTCCGGCCTTTCCGGCTCCAACGCTTCAATACCGCGCGGACACCCCGCTCTTCCGACAGGATTGGAATCAGCGCCACGTTTGGAAAGCATTCCGTGAGATCCGGAAGATCGAACGGCAGTCCAGCGCCCGACACAATGGCGTTTGCGCCGCTCTTGCACGCCTGGACGACCAATTCGGCATAGTTCGAAAGGGCGCGCATGACATTCACAGCGATGAAGCCGTTCGGTCCGGCGAGCGCTCGCGCGGCATTGATCTCGCGATCGAGCGCCTCGACGTTGGCGGCGCCATGTGAAGCTGTGTCTCTGCACTTGCGCAACCGGGTCATGATGTCGGGATACAGACGTCGCAGGTCGACGCTTGCCACGGTGCCGACCGCACCGTGCTTGGCTACCGTGCCGGCGAGCCGGTGACCAGAAACGCCGACGCCCATACCACCTTGTATCACCGGCAGCAGGTCGTGGCCCCGGATTCGAAGTCGCGGAAACGGGGTGTTGATCATGAACTCACGCTCGGCAAATGAATGGATCCGGTCACATCGGGACCCGCAGTTTGTGGGTCGGCGGTTTCGTAACCTGAGCGCATGACTGGCCTGTCGCGGCGATCATTCATGCCTCTCACTCCTCTACTGTTGCACCGCCCGGCGCGCCATTCTGCAGTTCAACCCTGGCCCGTACGCACGTCACCTGATTCTCAGGCCGAAGTGCTCTACAGGGCCCGAATGCGACATATGGGCAGGCCGACACAGGCTTCGACTGATGGAGTGCTCGCCCGATCGCGCACCATATCCCTGCCGGTTGACCGGAAATTTGCGCGAGATCAATTTTCCGCCTGATCCCGTGCAGAAATGTCACGTTCGGCTCGAGCGCCCCGACGAACGATGTCATCGGGATCGGCTCCCCGGGGACGCCACGTCGAGCCGCAGGATACCGTCGCAGAGGCCCACGAAGCGCTGCTCTCCGCCGGGACGGCGTTCTCGTCCTCATTGGCGCACTGCGCACACGGCGCGATCGCCGGCGGATCACCGGCAGCGGAGCGTGCGATCACATGATCGCAGCTCTTTCGGAACTCTAAGGTGACGGGCCGGCGTACCGATCTGGATGCCGAGCTCCAAGAATGGAAGCTGTGATTTTCCCCGGTCTTCGTCCGGACCTTACCGTCCGTTACACCTTTCTCTGGAACCCCGAAAATGATGCAGGATGGGACGAGGGAGACAAGGACCTCCCCTGCGCCATCGTGCTAGCGGTCCCGGACGACGGGCAGCAGAAAGTCATCGTCCCCCGTCACGCGCCGTCCACCGAGACATCCGGAAGAGGCCCTAGAGATTCTGGCTGCGCCCCCCAATGCCTCAGGCTCGATGAATGAACTGACCTTGACCCGAAGCTCCCCGAGAACTTGAGGACGGTTCGCTTTTTCCCTATTCGCCCGTCAGATAGCGGTACTGTTCTGCGTCGAGCGGCACCACGCTCAACCTCCCCTGGCGCACCAGCGGGGATTCGCGAAAAAGTCTACTCGCCTTGATTTCTGCGAGTGGCACCGTCCTCGGCAACTGCTTCAGCACTTTGATGTTCACATTCGGCTCCCCGTCCTGTGCTTCATGCACTGACGTCACGCTCGCGGTGCCCACCGCACTTCGTATAGTGGCCGTCTCGTAGATCACCAGCTTGTCACCAGCCTTCATCCCACGCAGAAACTTCAACGCCGCCGGATTTGCGACTCCATCCCAAACCGTCTCCCGGTCCCGTGCCAGATCCGCAAACGAGTAGTCGGACGGCTCTGTCTTAAGTAGATAATGGGCGCGCACGTCATCTCCTCATGGTGGTCTGCAAGACATTCGACTTCGCAACCCGCTGCGTCGTCACCAAACAGCCGCTCCACTCGACGGCTTGAATTCGAACTGACACTTGCAGTTCCAATACGCGAGTTCGATCGTAGCGAAAGTCACGGCACCGGTCCGACATGACCTGAACTCGATCAGTCGTACCGCACAGGCGGCACGGGGCGCCGTACATCTCATGATACCCAACCCTGATTCTCCGACGCACCCGTTTTCGACGGGGTGAATTCTCAGGGAACTCGAGCACTGAGGCCGCCGACGCGCAGCGCTTGCGGCGATGTTTCCCGAAAGCTCCCAAGCTCTTGTTTCGCTGAGGCGACCTGTACGGCTCAAATCTCATACCGGACGCCGATGACTGCGCCTGGCTTTCGCCGGGTCACGTCACGGCCATCTCCGGACAAAGGCTCCCGGAGATCACCGTCTCGCCATGAAATGCATGAGGATTCGTTGGTGACCTCTATGCTTTCTCGGGTTCTGGAATTGCCCCTATGCGATCGCGCCAGCTCAAGTTCCGGGTTCGGTATCGAATCCCTGACACGCGGCTTTTTCAGTCCGGTGGGGCCGCCGTGCAACGATCTGAAGCATGTTCAGCATTCGACCGCGCCTCAGCCGCGGTCCTCGCGCGTAGCCGGACCGGAGCAGTCTCCGGATACAGCATGTAGGCGATCTGCCCAAGCACGGTAAACCCGATCAGGTACCAGGCGGGGGCGACCGCACTCCCTGTGACGTGAATGATCCAGGTGACCACCAGCTGAGTCGTTCCACCGAATATTGCGACGGAAAGAGCGTAGACGGTGCCGAAGCCGCCACTGCGGATCTTCGGCGGCAGCGACTCGATGAATGCCGCAAAGAACGAGCCCATGCGCAGAGAATACGCGGCGTTCAGGAGGACCATGGCCCAGATCAACGCCGTGACCGAGCGCGCGGTGACGACCCAGAGGAACGCGGGGTAAATGCCCAGTAGAAAGGCAAGATTCCCCCAGACGTTGACGGGCTTGCGTCCGTACCGGTCCGAAAGACGCCCCCCGATCAGGATGCAGGGGATCTCCACGCTGTATCCGGCGAGGCTCGCCAGGAATCCCGCGCGCGGCGGCAGGTGCAACGTCGTCTGCGCGTAGGTGGCCATGTACACAAAGATGTATGTACCGACGGTGCCTGCCGCAATCGCCATCAAGCCGAATACCATGGCTCTCCAGTGACTGCGCACCAGTTCCAGGCGCCCGGGCTGAGCCGAAGCCGGCGACGACCCGCCGACCGACCGGAAGTATTCCGCATCCTGCTCGTGCAGGGTCTCTGCAAGATGTCGGCGCAGCCAGTATCCACACGGCACGATCGCGGCCCCGATCAGGAAGGCGATGCGCCAACCGTAACCGTCGAGCGCCGCGGGCGAGAGGAAGGCCGCGAGTACGGTCCCCACGAGGCTTCCCAGCACCAGCGCGATCGCCTGGCTCACGCCCTGCCATGAGACGACCTCGGCGCGACGCTCCGGCGGTGCGGCCTCCACGAGAAACGCGCTGTTCGCACCGACTTCTCCGCCCAGCGAAAAGCCTTGCAGCAGACGCGCAATCACGGCGAGCACGGGCGCCGCAATACCGATCACGGCGTATGAGGGGATGCACGCCAGCGCCACCATGGCGATGCCGATCATGGACAAGCTGAGCACCATGGCGGGCCGGCGCCCGACTCTGTCGGCATACGCACCGAGCACCACGGCACCCAACGGCCGGGTGAGAAACCCGACTCCAAAGGTCGCCAGCGACAGCATCAGGCTGACGTA
Organism: Pseudomonadota bacterium; assembly: GCA_021826035.1. The sequence continues at coordinate 19,575 of JAKBBE010000031.1, forward strand.
CGAGCTGGTTGCCGGAAAGAATGCCCGGCCGATCTGGACGGCGAACAGTCCGTAGATGAAGAAATCGTAGAATTCGAGAGCATTACCGACGGTCGCGGCGATGATAGCCCGCGGTCGCGCCCCGGCCTGCTCGTCGTTCGTCGTTTCGGCCATCGTGCTCACTCACCGGGAAACCAAGGGCGAGCTTACGCGCGGCGTTCTCGGCAGTACAATACGGAAACGAAGATCGCGTGCACTAATGCAGTGCATGGGCGATGCACAATTCGAGTGCATCCGCCGAGCGCAATGCGTTCTGGCCGCCGAATTGGGTGCACCGCCTTATGATCGCTCGCTCGCCTCAATCAACGATGCCGTTCAGGCGACGGCTATCACACAGCGATCTCGACGTTGCTCAGTCCCCCTTGCCCCTTCCGGGCCTCGGTTGCCGCGGGCTACGGACCTGCGCCATCGCGTGATGCGACACACATCCCGAGCCACGGGGCAACGGATGTCTCACCGAACCACCTCGTTCCCCTTGAGGATTTGAGTTCATTCGAGATGCGTTATCCTGAATTCCCACGGAACGGCGCGGCGAATTCATGTGCCACGCCACAACAACAGTGCTTCACGCCATAGAATAGGACTTCCGATGAAGCTCAGCACCGCACTAAATCTAATCTCATTATTGCTTCTTCTAAGCACTGGGAATGTCGTCTTTTCTTGGAAAGACAAGCGCACACTCGGCCAGATCTACCAAGATGCCAAGACGGGAAAACTTCGCTCTTCACGTTATGCGAAGATCATCACACCGGTGGCGATCCTGCTGGGCATCATTGGCACCTATTTGGCCATGACCTCGCGCTGATGCGGGTAATCCTCGGTGGCCCATTGACGGGCCTCGGGTTACTACAGATTGTCTACACTGTGTGTCAATGCCTGTACGCTCGCGCCAGCGAAAACTGCAGCTGAATACATCATCCAAAATCGAGCACCGTGAAGGGGTTCGGACGGCGCGGAGTGGAATTCAGAATTGTGGTTTCTTGGCTCGGATGAGTTCGTACTCCGCAGATGACTGGGGCCGCCGATCAGGCTGATCATCGACGAGAGCTCGCAGTGGCTCGAGCGCGACGCACCGGCATTCATCGGTCACTCGTCGTTCTGCGTGAACAACAGAAATCCCCGTAAGACGCGCGCTCCCGGTCTCGTTCGAGAATTTGCACGATCTTGAATTGGCAGCTTCACATCAGGTGTGAGCCGTTATCAAAAACTCATCGAGAGAAGATTGACGCGATTTTTCCTCACATTTTGGAATCGCTGATTGAGATCTCCTCGATTACGCGCTCTGATGAGCGTCATCAACGACTGGTCTTGACCGGGCGTTCCCGTCATCTGTGCAATACGCACTGCGGGAAACCCTGGAAACTCCACGCCTCAAGTCGCTAGTTGCACATCAGCAAAGGCCGCTTTTCCTGGCAACCGAACTCAAGACAAGGTGCTCACGCTCGCGAGCACTCGGCTCAATCTGGGAGAATGGCCATTAGGATCGACGGTCCCGGAAGGGTCGGGGCATTCCACCACGGCATTCAGAGCGAGAATATCGATGTTGACCGGAAAGACGCAGATTGAATGCCCCCTCATTGACGGACATCCAATGGAGGGATTAATCCCACCCTTTGGAGGTCATTATGGAATGTCAGGTTCGTGCTCAAGGTACGGCCGATTCCAAGGCCTACGCAGAGACTCTCGGGGCAACCAAGGCGGCTCGCATGCTCGACATCTAGGTCAAGACGCTGGCCAATTGGATCCGCATCTCCCGTATTGGAGTGGGGTTCGTCCAGGACGGAAAGCGCCGTCCTGTCAGCGATCTGGAAGCTGAGAATGCACGACTTCGAGCCGAGAATACGCAACTGCGCATGGAGCGTGATTTTATGAAAGTCGCTGTTGGAGGATTCCCAATGCCAATGCCCGAATTTGTCAGTGCCGCGGAGGCCGTCGAAGTGCGACGCGCGACCGCGCGGTCGTCGCGAGCGGCTGGTGTAGCGTGCGTGTCGATGGCCGTGGGGAGTGCCTTCGCGGGCGTCGCTGGGGCCAACCCGTACGTCCCGCTACGCCTTTATGAGGGCGCCTGGACTGTCACGACGGCCGGCCAATCCAAGCCGGATCGACTCGTCAATGCCTGCGCCAGGGCGGGTCGGTTTTTCGCCTGTCAGCAAACCGTCAACGGCAAGCCGGGCCCGCTGGTGATATTCATTCCCTCCTCCCGCGGACGCTACCATACGCAGGTCGTGGAGGCTGACGGTGCGGCGCTTGGACCGCCAGGCACGCTGAGCATCTCGGGCGATCACTGGGTGTATCTTTCCGGGCCGAATTCCAAAGGCATCCGCTACCGCACGACGAACGACTTTGAAGGACCAAACAAAATTCGCTTCGCGGTTGCTCATTCGAGCGACGGCAAGAGATGGACCGTGACGGTTTCGGGAGTCGAGGTACGGGCGCGCTGAGCACCTTGCAGACGGTTAGGAGAAGCGGGATCTCGCTACCGGCACTCTTGACACCGAAAGCAAGGGGAGTCCGACTATGCCCGGTGACTCCCTCGCCGCCGTCGAATCGAAGCCCAGGAAAGCGCCAGAATTCCCAATCCGGAGATGCTGAGCGTGCCCGGCTCCGCCAAGGTCCCGATACTGCCGGTAGACCCGAGGAAAGGATCCAAAGCGCCTCCGCCGCCGAGGCTGTACACGTTGCCCGCGAGGTGCGCGTTCTGCGGATCTTTCGCGTTGAAATACACTGTCACACCGTTCGATGCAGTCAGGTCGGACAGCTGTCCGAGACGACCCTGCAGGTCGAGGTCATTCACGTATTGAGCATCGGCCGAACCCTGCATCAGATCCAGACTATTCCCCGCGGTCCGCTCCAAAGTATCCCACGCAAAGTTGTTCACAAGCTCGCTACCACTCGTACCGGTCAGCGATGACTCGTGCGCGCTGCCCAAGTGGAGAGGACTCTCGTCTTTGCGGGGCTGCAGCCGTTGGAGTTCCCAGAGCTTCGTGGACACTCTATAGCTGTTGGAACCGCTAGCCGGAGGGGTCGAAATCGTCAAACCATCACAAAATCTACGCGTTCGGCGCGTCTCCGATTTCATCAAGGCGCATGCCCGAAAATACCCGGTCCAGACGATGTACCGGATCCTGGACGTAGTCCCGAGTAGGGATTATTAGTGGCGGCATAAGCGAGTAGCCGACCGCGCTATCGAGAATGCCCGCCTGCTTCGCGCATTACATGCTTTTATAATCGAGAGCGGCGCCAGAGCTATCCCAACGGCGTGAGCCCAGTCAAACACCAGGACGCCGTCAAGCCGAAGTAATCCGGTGTCCACGAAACCCTGGGAACTCCAACCTCTCGTCGTGATGACGACTTTGGCACGGATCTCCGGGTGAGATTCTCCACATAAGCACTGAGGACGCAGTTTACCTTGGCTCAGGTGGTGGTTAAGGTGCTGGTTGACGTGGGTCGAATGTCGCCGGACACTTGAAGTCAGGCAAAGGCTATCTCGGGAGTTCTTATGCCCCGATCTGCGACTCTCAAGTCCGTCGCTTTAGACCTTTTGGCCGGCCTAATAGCATTCTCAATCGTCTTCACTTGGCTCGTTCTTTCAGGGAAAAACAACCTACAGTTGTTCACGCTGATAACTACTGTATTGTTTTTCTCGGCAGGGTTGATACGCGGCGCAGATGTGCCGCGGAACGTAATTCTGACGGCAATTTTTGTTGGTGCCGGCGGAATTGTGCCCGTCGCGATCATGAGAGTAACTAGGTTCGCGCTGACCGGATACGGATATGTGCCGTTCTTCGTCGCATTTTCGCTGCTGATGGCGGCCGTGGGAGTCGGAATGCGCCACCTCTTCTTACGGGACCGCGCCTGGCTGGCGTCGATATTGGCTTTGATTTCGCTCAGTAGCTCAACACTCGCGATCATGGTCGTCACCCCGCCGTTGATCGCAAATTGGTCGAACAAGACGCTCGACATTCCGGCGCCTGCTTTCTCGCTGGAGACTCCAGAACGGAAGACCGTGACCTCGGCTCAACTGCGTGGCCACGTGGTCGTACTCGCGTTTTGGGCAACCTGGTGCGCTCCGTGCCGACAAGAATTGCCCGATCTGCAGAAAGTATACGAGCGCTACAAGCATAATCCGAATGTGGCATTTTTCGCGGTGGACGGTCCTTGGGGGGGTGACACTATCGGGAAGGAATCGGCGTTTGTCACCCGAATCAACGTGAGCTTGCCGCTCGCATTCGACTCACATGGGGCCGCGCGGGCGTTAGGCGTGCTGGGCTTCCCTGCTTTGGTAATCCTCGGCCTCAACGGTCACATTCGTCTCTTTCACAATGGCTACGATGCCTCTGAGCACCTTGCACGGCAGGTCGCAACGGATGTGGGGGGCCTGGAAGCAAGCAGTACATAAATTTCTTATGCCTGCTCTGACGTCACGACCCGACAGGACTCCCCCGAGAGCGGGGCAGGATAAGCGTAGGCATAATCGTCGCCTCGCGAATGCTGGTTGCTAAAGCCGCCGTAGCCACCGGGTAAGCTCGGCACCGTGCCAGCGAACACGGCCGGCGACCGGTGCGCCAAGCGCTTCAGGAAATACCTGCGCGAGTGCTTGCCGCTTGAGGTCAAGGTCGGCGCGGGCGTATCTCATTGTCGTGGTGACGCTGGCATGGCCGAGGAACTGGCTGATCGTGGCGAAGTCGACACCTGACTTGAGGAGGTCCACTGCGGTTGCATGGCGCAAGGCGTGCGGATGGATTCGGCGACCCTTTGCCGGCGATCTGTAATCCGGCAGTTGCATCGCAGAAGGTACCGGACCGCGAATCGGGTAAGCGGTCGGCCGTTGCGGTTCCGAAACACGACGGAATTGGCTTGGTCGGGGCTGGGTGGTTGGGTCGCGATCAGTTCGCGCAGGAGCCGGACAGTCCTCGGCCACAGAGGGCAAAGGCGGATCTTGCCGCCTTTGCCGAGTAGACGCACCTGCTCCGGCGGATCGAGACGGAGATCCCGAACCCGTAGATTTAGGACCTCTTGCACGCGAGCTCCAGTGTTGAGCATCAAAGTGAACAACGCGAAATCACGCTGACCGAAGCGCGTGTGGCAATCGATGTGCCGCATAAACTTCCGTATGTCTGCGCTCTCTGGATACTCGATCGGCGCCTGGTGGGCTCCCCGCTTGACGGGGATCTTCGGGATGCTCTGCACCCGTCCGAGCTGTTCGGGGTGCTTCGTTTCGAGATGGCGGGCGAAGGTGTGCAGGGCGGCGAGGCATACGTTGCGAGTGGCGATCCCATTACCGCGTTCGGCCTCCAGGTACGCGAGGAATCGCTCCACCCGTTCGGTGGTGAAATCAGCGATTTCGAGCGACTCGATGCGGCGCCCGGAATCGTGGGCGGCAAACTGGAGCCACAGGACAACGGCGTTCCGATAACTACGCAGCGTGTGCAGGCTCGCGCCCCGTTGGTCCGGGAGGTAGGACTCGAAGAACTCGATGATGAGTCGGCCGAGATCAGGGTCGGTAAGCAGCTTCATATTTGCTCTCCGAATAGACGGCCGAAGGCAGCATCGAACCGGGCGCTCGCGAGCGTCGCGACAGTCGGAACGAGTTTCAGGTAATGCATCGTCGACTCGATCGAGACGTGTCCGAGGTACAACGCGAGCTTCGGAAGAGCCGCCTGGGGATCTCCGCCATCACGATAGGACTGGATGAGAGAGTGCACGGCAAAGGAATGCCGCCTATCGCACCCAAGACATAGGCGCCACACCTGGGCGTCCTGGCACGTTCAAAGCGGCACACCGCTCTTTGCGCTACAGGAACTCGGGGGTTGGGAGACCGAGAAGATGGTGCGGCGCTATGCGCACCTCGCTGCGGAACATCTAGCGATGTACGCCGAGAAGATGGGCGGGCCGTCTACAGAAATTTACGGCGCAAATACGGCACAACCACCGGATTTCCGCGGCACAGTCCGACTTAAAATCGTTTAAATTCAGTGAGTTAATGGTGGCCAGGGGCGGAATCGAACCACCGACACGCGGATTTTCAGTCCGCTGCTCTACCAACTGAGCTACCTGGCCGCCGTAGAGGGGCCGCGTATTACACCGAGCGGCGAACGCAGCGT
>JAKBBE010000176.1 GCA_021826035.1 Pseudomonadota bacterium
CCACAGTTGGTTGCTCAGCAAGTCAAGGAAAAATACGGCGAGCTGAAGATCCACGTGAGCCCGCTCCATGACCCTGCACGACCCTGCGATCCGCGTGCCGAGCAGCAGGGGATGATCTGGCTGGCGAGCGAGATCTCGATGCACACCTGCGAACTCTGCGGCGCGCCGGGGCGGTGGATCGGCGGCCTCGGGCCGCACGTCCGCTGCGCGTCGCACGAGCAGCGCCGCGTGAGTGAACCCGTCCCTGTGCTGCTCTACGCCCCGCCCGAGCCGATTGACGAGCGCGGCACGGAAATCGGGGATATCGAGGGCGTACTCCTCCTCGCCGATCGAAGCCGGCGGCACCTCATTGGGCCGACGCTGGCGGCGCTTGCCGCCGAGGCCCACGAGGTCGGCCGGGAGCCCGCGCAACTCATCCAGGTACAGCACAACGAACTGCCGGCGGTGGGACACCCGTGAAGATCCGCGTCCTGTCAGACCTTCATCTCGAGTTCGCTGGCTGGCGCCCGCCGCAGACGGATGAGGGAATCGTCGTGCTGGCAGGCGACATCCACGAGGGGCGCTCGGGCATTGCATGGGCTCGCAAATATTTTCGCGATCGCCCAATCGTGTATGTCCCGGGCAATCACGAGTACTACGGCCGGGACCTCGACGAGCTGCGCGATGGCCTGCGCGAGAGCGCGCTCACGCACGGTGTCCACTTGCTCGACGGCGACGAGGTGATTCTCAACGGCGTGCGGTTCCTGGGGGCGACGCTTTGGACCGACTTCGAACTCTACGGCAGCGATCCACGGACGGTTGAGCGCGCGATGCGGCAGTGTCAAGAAGGCATGACGGACTTTCAGGTGATCCGTCGTTGGGGCGGGAATCTGCGGGCTGAGGATTCCCGGGAAATTCACCTCGCGCGGGTTGCCTGGCTCGAGCGGCGGCTCGAAGCCGAATTCCGTGGGCCTACGGTCGTGGTCACGCATCACGCCCCGAGTCCGCGGAGCGTAGCGCGCCAGTTCGCCGGCTCGCTACTCACACCGAGCTTTGCGTCTGATCTCACCCGCCTCATGGGCCTCCCGCGCGTGCCGCCAGTGGTGGCGGACGCGATCCCGGCACCGGTGACCCCGGCGCTGTGGATCCATGGTCACATGCACCAGTCCTATGACTACGTCGAATGCGATACCAGGGTGGTGTGCAATCCTCGCGGCTATTTCCCCTACGAACCGAATCCGGACTTTGATCCAACAATGGTTGTCGAGGTGCGGGCATGAAACCATCCGTGGCGCTCGATCTGCATCGTGAGGAGATCGTTCGCATTATCGCCTCGCGTCACGCACTCAATGCGCGTGCGTTTGGAGCGGTCTTGCATGGTGCAGATACCGAGGAGAGCGATCTCGATATCTTGGTGGATACGACTTCCAGGACATTGCTATTCGATCTGAACGCTATCAGCGACGCACTGGAAGCATTGCTCGGTGTCCCGGTCGATGTGCTGACGCCGATGTCTCTGTCGGATGATTTTCGGGAGCAAGTGCTTTCGGAAGCGAAACCGATATGACCGATCCGGAGGGGTGGCAGAGCAGTCCATTGCAAGCCGTTTGAATCGGGCAATACCAGAAAATATGGACACCTAAGACATCGGACGGATCTGCGCACGATACTGATTCCGTCGGTAGTACGCCGAAACAATTATCAACGCAAATGACCCGTAGGCGACCCAGATCCAAGGCGACTGATCGATAAAGAACGTCCAATTCGCTGCCGCCCCCACCGAAAGCGGTAACGCCACAACGTAAAGAGTGGCGTCGAGGACAAAGGAAAGTGCGATCCAGTAGATCGTCAATACAGTGACTTCGGCGGGCCCTGTGACAGTCCCTACGAAGGTGAAGTACCGGAATGCCAGCCATCCGAACATTATTGGCATTGCGGTGAACATCGAGATCCACATCGACATCGGGCTCAGAACATAGAGTCCGAACCCCAAAGTGGTTGCAGTCGCATAGCCCGCAAAGAATAGGCCAGTTGCCACCTTCCACGAGCGCAGCATTGGGGCTGTTCCCCTGGTTATCGGAAAAGATATGGTATCCGGATGAAAGGCAAGTACTCGTGCCAGCCAAGAAACATGGAGAACATGGCGTGGATCGCCACAGGGGACAAGAATGCCAGCGCAAGGTACGCGACCAATTCCCCTCCAGTAAAGCGCAGGATCAGTGGAGGTAAGATCAACGTCAGCCCAGCGGGCACGCCGTAGTAAATCCACCAAGGAATGCCCGCATCTTGGCCAACCTTTGCGAACAGCATGCCTCCAATCACCACAACGGCTGCAACCCAAGACACTTGCTTCCACGCTGGGTTCAGGTTGCGACGTCGTGTGCTGACGCGGAGGACGCCCAAGAAAACCAACAACGAGACCACCATGAACGCCGGGAAGCGGTACGCTGTCGAGATCATATTGCTCCTCGATTACTCATGCTGTCCGGTGATGTGCGATCCATTTTCTTGGGAATTCGTCGACGCTCGACTCCGGCGAATCTTTGGCCCCTCTCGTCCGCCGGTGATTCCCATTCGGAAAGGCAGGTTACCGCAGTACCGACAGAGCAGGCAACCCGCTATTGGCAAACCGCATCGTGACATTGAACGCCCTGCAGACTGCCGACTTGAACAGCGCGATCGGGACGTCTATGTCCACCAGCACCGCGGTGCCGATCGACCGGAGGGCGGGCGACGTAACCGGGTATCCTCGGGTCATTTGCACGGCGACTCGCAGGATTAAACGCTGCTGGCGAGCGCTCAGCGCTGCTGAACCTGCTTGCGCTTCTGGAGATGCAGAGACACCTCGCTCCCATGCTGTATGGATGAGAACAAGCTGATCGTGATTATGCTGGTCTTCCGCTATTACAGATGCTTACGCCCCGAGGTTCTCTGTTCGCGCCCTTTGGCCATCAGGGTCCAGTGGATCCTGTCGACGGAGAATTCCTGCCGGTAATCGATGCTGTCCGGCGAGGTCCACACGTTGATCACCCGGAAGTAGGTGGTCTTGCCGTTGGCGGTGACCTGCCACGGAAACATCCAGACATTGCCCCTGATCATGACTTCGCCGCAGGGGCCACCCTGGCCACTCCCCGCGGGGATTGCGCAACTGCGATAGCGTTTTCTCCGGGCATCGTAGGAGAACACGAGCAGCGCCGCCGACTTGCCGTTCACGTACTGGTGACAGGCATAGAAATCGGCGCTGCGCCAGCAGTCATTGCGCAGCATCGCGATTTCTTTGCCGGCGGCACTGTAAGGCGTATTGAGGTGCTCGATTTCGGTCTGCCAGGTGCCGGCGTAAGCTGACAGGGCATCGAGCCCTGCTGGTGATGAGGCGGCGACCGCCACCCCGGCTAACAGGGCGGCAATGAAGGCAAGCGGCACGTATCTCATGGCGTGATCCCCGCAGGTGATTGCTTGAATTATGACGAGTCTGTTGTGCGCAGCCGAAGGTTCATTCTACCGGCGTCCCCGGTAGGGGGGAATCCCCTTGGGAGTTCGAATCTACCTCCCTCCGCCAATTTCGGAGTCTCAGATGCGCCCATTCCTCGACTCCGAGTTCACTGACGAGAACCTCCTGCACGCTGAGTTGGTCAGCCTGGCGCTGGTGAGCGATGGCGGTGCCTGCGAGTTGTACCTTGAGCACGGTCCGTTTGCCGGAGCGGTTCTCGGCTCGTGCGTCGCCACGTGTACCCGCCGCTGGATCGCGGCGAAGCGGCGATCCAGGATGTCGAGTTTACGTGCCGGCTGCGAGCATTCTTGCGCGAGATCTCGGGCCTGCTCATCGTCTGTGACTACCCCGGCGACAAGTTCTTCGGCGCGGCCGCACTCACAGGGTTTCTCCTGCCGTGCTCGCCGAAAGCCGTCCGATCCCCGCAATTCGCTGGAACGCCGTCTACGACGCAGAGTTCGCTGTCCGAATTGAGCGGTGGTTTGACGACCGCTCCCGCGAGAGGCGACATCATGCGCTGGTCGATGCCCGGGCACTGCGGGACTGCTGGCTCGTCCACAGGTCGCGATGACCGTGCGGCTGAGTGCTCATCGGCCGTCATCACGTCCCGAGCGCCTGCCGCGCCCGCCGGTCCGTCAAGCTCAACGAACCTTTATGTTAGACTCGGTCTGAAAACGGTGATTCCCTTGCGCCGCCATCATTCTGTCATTTGTCATGGGAAACTTCGGATACCCTCGTATTGTCACCTTTCCATCATCCTCCGATCCAGTCACTGCAATACCTTGTCCCTGAGAAGAGCTATGAGATGAGCACCCTCAAACCACGCAAGCCCTCCGGGCGGGTCGCATTCGATGAGCGGGGGAATGCCACCTGGGAATGGCAAAGCGAGACCGGCCGATTCGGCCGTGACATCGATACCGGACGTCTTAGGAAGATCGGGTCGGACTTGAGCTGCGACGACGTGCGCGGACCGGACCCTGCACCGCCGCACGATCCATACAACAGGTCCACACTGCCGGTGGACGCTCAGTCCCGCCCCAGGAAGCGCACGCTGGATGACTTGCGGCGGTTGAGCGAGGAGATCAAAGCGACACGCGGGAAGAAGGACCGCGGGTCGCGATAAGTCGTGCCGCTCCTGGCTCGGCGCGCCCGCGCGTGCCCCCGGCGCTCGCCGCTCACGGGATTAGCCGCTCGGACCCCGAGCGTGCGGCCCCGCTACCAAGCCAGCGCCGACCGGCGGCGGATCGGATTCATCTAAGGGAGGGGCCAGAGTCTCGCACCTGGATCCCTACGACTGTGAGGGTCACCAACCCACGCTGAACCGGATTCAAGCTGATGTCCACCGGTAGCTCGCAACCGTCCTTGCAGAGAGCGACCAGCGGGAGACCGGTTCCCATCGGCCGCATACGGCGTTCGTCCGTGAAGCGCAGGCGGTGGCTGATGTGCGCGATGCGATACCGTTCGGGCATGAGGGACTCGACAGTCTGACCGTCGAGCGCACCCGGCGCATACTTGAGCAGGCGGCAGGCTTGATCGGTAGCGAACAGAATGCAGCCCGATTCCCCAACGACCAGGGCGCAGTCCCCCGCTTGCGCCAGGA
>JAKBBE010000177.1 GCA_021826035.1 Pseudomonadota bacterium
CACGAGAGCCGCCCGGAGCCCGACAGGCGCGGATCGAAGAACAGGTGCCGCCCGAGCCGCGCCACCGCCGAGAGCGGACGCACCGGCGGTAAGCGCAGTGTCACCGGGTCGGGATTGAACCCCGCGGCGAGCAGGCGCTGGGCACGGATCGCGGCGCGCTCGATCCGCACCCCACGGGCGGCGCCCAGAGTCGGCAGCAGCGCCCCGAGCAGCGCCGCGGCCGCGAGCCGCCTCGGCGCAGGGCGCATCCGCTCAGGCGCCAGTCCCGCGGCGCGGCGCGAGGGGCTCGCCGGTGCGGCCGTTGAGCAGCAGCGGCGCGGCCGGCTGACGCCGCCTGAAGTCGAACAGGTTCATGATGCTGCCGGCGGTCGCATCGAATGACCCGTCGCCGAGCCGCTCGCCGCCGAGCCAGTTGTCCTCGATGAAGCGCACCACGGAGGCCTGCGAGATGCGCGTGTGGCTCACGTAGTTGACCTTGGCATACGGGGAGATCACGAAGAACGGTATCCGGGTGCCCGGACCGCAGCGGCCATTGACGGGCTTGCCCCGCACCCCCGCGAGCGGGACGCCGTGGCCGCACACGCCCGGCCCGTCGAGCCGATCCGCGCTCTTGTCATAGGAAGGGTTGGTGGGCGTGGCGAAGGCGTGATCGTACCAGCCGTCGGAATCGTCCCAGGTAATGATCACCGCGGTGCTGCGCCAGGCCGCGCTGCGCTCCAGGCGGTTCACCACCCGCACGATCCAGGCCTGCTCATCGAGCGGGTCGGAGTACCCGGCATGCCCATCTTCGTAGCCCGGCGCCTTCAGATAGGAGACTGCCGGGAGATTGCCGGCGTGCAGCGCGGCGAAGAAATCCCCCAGACCGTACTCGTGATTGGCCGGATCGCGCCGGCCATCGGCATCGTAGGTGTACCCGACTGCGCGGATCGAGGCGGGCAGCGCATGCGTCGGATTGGCGGTCGCTTTGAAGTACTGGAACCAGTTGTGGTGCGGGATGTAGTCGCGCACCTTCTGCCCGACCACCGTCGAGTAGGTGCTGCGCCGACAGCCGCGCGTGCCGTTGGGGTTGGTGCGCGCCAGGTCGAACCCTCCCATGAATCCGCCCCAGCTCACCCCGTGCGCCGTGAGCAACTCGCCAATGTTCCGGCCGAGCATGCGGACCTGGTTGGCGTGGCTCGAGCACACGTCGTAGGCCGGATCGACGTCGCTCACCAGGCCGTAGCCGCCCGCCCCGTCGGCGATGTAGTAGCGGTGCGTGGTGCTCGCCACCAGCCGAACCCCGTCGGTCTGCCCCGAGACCACCTCGAGCGCCCCGGGGGTCGAAGGTCCGTACGTGTCGGTGTAGGCGTCATCGCTCATCGCGAAGTGCTGCGCATAGTTCCACAGCGCCGTGACGGTGTTGCCGTCGAAGTAGCCCATGACCTGGCCCGGCGTGCCAAACGCACCGGCGCCACCCGGTGTGCCCCGCCCGGTGTGCAGCGGGAACAGGTCCGCCGCCCCGCCGTCATAGGCGAGCTGCTCGGCGGTGTAGCCGTGATTCTGGTCGGCGGTCGCCGCCTGCGCGCGATCGAGCCGAAAGGGATTGGTGGCGCCGCGGCCGTTGCGCCGGTTCAGGTTCGGGTTGTGGGTGAGCAGCCGCCCGCCCAGCAGGTTGTTCACCGCGGGGGTGCCCGGCGCGGCCGTGAAGCGCGGCTCACCGGGCGGATTGGCCGCGTGCGGGTAGGTCGCAAAATAGTGATCGAACGAGACGTTCTCATCGAAGATCACCACCAGGTGCTTGATCGGCGTGCGGGTCGCCTCACGCCCCGCCGGCACCTCGCGCCCGTGTGCCGAGACGCCCGGTGCGGCGGCGAGTAGGGCGAGTCCGAGCAGCGCCGGGAGACCGTTCAAGGGAGAACGCATGCGGATGTTCCTCGGTGAAGGTGAAGGATCCCGGTGAAGCCAGCGCCGCTTCTGCCCGGACTCCTGCGGGCGCGCCGAGGCTACCGGCGCAGTGTGACCGATCGATGACAGGTCGCCTACCCCGGGGGGCGGGGTGACCCCCGGCGCGCAAGCGCCTATGATCCTCGACCCCGTCTCCAGCGATTCGGCGTGTCCTTCACGATGCCCAGCGCACTCCTCGCAGCGCACCCGGCGGCCGTCCGCCTCGGCGGCTTCCTTGGCGTTTTTGTGCTCATGGCGCTGTGGGAGCGGCTCGCGCCGCGCCGCCGACTGGATCAGCCGAAGGCGGTACGCTGGCTGAATAACCTCAGTCTCATCGCCACCGATACGCTGGTGGTGCGCCTGGTGCTGCCCGGCGCGGCGCTCGCCACCGCCCTGTTCGCCGCCGAGCACGGCTGGGGAGTGCTGCGGCTGCTCGCGCTGCCGGCGCCGATGCGCCTGCTGCTGACGCTCGCGGCGCTGGATCTGACCATTTACCTGCAGCACGTGCTGCTGCATGCCGTTCCGGCGCTGTGGCGACTGCACCGCGTGCATCACGCGGACCTCGACTTCGATGTCACCACGGGGGTGCGCTTCCATCCGCTGGAGATCCTCCTGTCTCTGTGGATCAAATGCGCCGCGATCGCACTCCTCGGCGCCAGCCTCAGCGCGGTGCTACTGTTCGAGGTGGTGCTCAATGCCAGCTCGATGTTCACGCACGGCAACGTCAAGCTGCCGGCGCGCCTCGAGGCGATGCTGCGCTGGCTGCTGGTCACGCCCGAGATGCACCGCGTGCATCACTCCATCGAAACCGATGAGATGAACCGCAATTTCGGCTTCAACCTGTCCTGGTGGGACCGCCTGCTCGGCACCTATCGTGCCGCCACGCGCACGCCCCAGGATCGGATGGCGATCGGACTGACCGGCTGGCGCGATGCACGCCGGTGCGATCGGCTGGCCGGGATGTTGATGATGCCCTTTGCCGCTGACGCCCCCGTGGCCCCCCGCCGCACCAGGACTGAACACCCATGACTCGAGCCACCCTCATTCGCTCGGCGATCGCCGTGCTGCTCGTGGCGGGAGCCGCCTGGGCCTTGACGCACCGCGGGGACTTCGACACCCAGTCCCTCAGCGCCGCCATCCACCGCGCCGGTCCCTGGGGGCCGATCGCCTTCATCGTCCTCTACGCGGCGGCCACCGTCGCGCTGCTGCCCGGAACGATTCTGACGCTCGCCGGCGGTGCGCTGTTCGGACCGCTCGCCGGTACGCTCTACAACCTCACCGGCGCGACGCTCGGCGCCACGGGAGCGTTTCTCGTCTCGCGCTATCTTGCCGCCGAGTGGGTTCGCCGGCGGCTCGGGCCGCGCACCGAGCAGATCATCGCCGGGGTCGAGCGCGAGGACTGGCGATTCGTGGCCTTCGTGCGCCTCGTGCCGCTGGTTCCCTTCAACTTGCTCAACTACGCCCTCGGTTTGACGCGAATCCGCCTCTCCCGATATGTGCTGGCGTCCTATCTGGCGATGTTGCCCGGGACGCTCGCCTATACGTATCTTGGCTACGCAGGCCGCAGCGCGCTGTCGGGACACAGAGACTGGATCCGTACCGGACTGATCACCCTGGCCTTACTCGCGTGCGTCGCGTTCTTGCCGCGCATTCTGCGCAAGACTCGAGGATTCATGAGCTCGAACGCTCAGAAATAATTTCACGGAACGCACCGCGCGCCGGGGGCGCGCCGGATGATCGGGCAGGAACTCCCCCTGGAGCGCAGGCGCGGTTGCGGGTGCTAGACGCTGCGCTGCGCGCGCTGAGATTGCGCGTCTGATCGGACGCGCCGCGCCGCTACGGCGCACCGCACATCAGACTGCCCGTGACCTCAGACCGCAGCGAGCGGCACCGCGGTGACTTGAGGCACCCGTCCGCCCGAGGCCACGGCACTCAACCGGCCAGAGTGCGCGCGCGCCGATGAGGACTCATTCGATGGCCTCGTGACCGGCCCGCGGAAACGCCGCAACCCCGTCACTCGGCAGTTCTCATACGCACCGGCTCCGGCTGCTGAAGTCGCAGCCGGAGCCGGGCCGATTCATCAGACCGAATGGTCCTGAATCAATCGAAGTTGGCCGTGAAACCCACGAAATACTGCCGACCGAAGATGTCGTAGGTGGCCGCATCCGTCAGCAACGGCGCGCCTGCCACGAACGGCTCCATCTTGTCGAACAGGTTCGTGATTCCAGCCCTCACCTGCAGTTGCGAAGTGACCTGATAATGGGCATTCAGGTCGAAGTAGCTGTACGCCGGAACACCCGCATCACCGCTATTCACACCGTCCATCAGATCGGTCATCGAGGAGATGAACCGCCAGTGCAGGGCCACCCCGAGCGGACCATTGGCATATCCGAGCATCGTATTGGCCTTCCAGCTCGGATGCGAGAGGTCGGAAATACTCGCTCCGTCCGCCGCGATCGCCGAATAGGTATCCGCGATCGAACCGGCCAGATTCACACTCGGCGTACCCAACCCCGCCACTCGCAGCGAGCGCAGGTACGAGACGTACGTCTGCAACATCACCCGTCCCGACCGGTTCGACAATCCGAGCGCGCGCAGCGGGAAGCCCCAGTGCGCCTGGATATCCACCCCATCGGTGGTAAACGAACCGATGTTCTCCTCGAACGTCTTCAGAGTCGCCAGCGTTCCGGTGGTCTGATCACGCGAGATCTGCTGGCAGAAGTAGTTGCTGTTCGAATAGGTGGGATTGGCACCATTCGCATTGAAGCAGCTCTGCAGCACCAGGTCGCCGGTCACGGCACCGACCGCACCATTGATCTTGATGTGGTAGTAATCCACCGACCCACCCAGATCACGATCCAGGCTCCCGTGGAAATGCGGCGTCAGAACGAAGCCGAACGTATAGGTGTCCGCCACCTCCGGCTTCAACTGGGTGTTGCCGGTATAGACACCATTTGCAGACGCCTCGCCGTACGAATATGACGAGAGCAGACCGCTCGGCACCCCCTGCGCCTGACACAGTGCCGCGACCTGGGCCGCATTGGCTCCAGTTCGGTAGGAACTGTTGTAATCGCACGGATCACCGGAAATCGGCACCTGCGCCTGAATCGACGGATTGTAGAGATCCTGCA
>JAKBBE010000178.1 GCA_021826035.1 Pseudomonadota bacterium
TCCCCGAGCCACGGCACCTTGTTGATCGTATCGGTGCTATTGGTCTGCAGGATGCCGCCGAGGACGACGGTCTGGCCGTCGTTGACCAGCACCTGCGTAGTCACTTTGCGGGTGTCGATCGCCGGCACCTGCACGCCGCCGGAGGCCACGACCACCTGGCCCACTTCGTCATCCCGCACTTCGAGCGTGAGGATGATGCGATTGTCGGGGGTGATCTGCGGCGTGACTTTCAGCTCCAGTACCGCGCGCTTGAAAGCGATGGAGGTCGCGCCGCTCGAGGCGGACTGCTGATAGGGGATCTCGGTGCCCTGCAGGATGGTCGCCTGGCGCTGGTTCGCGGTGATGACCCGCGGGGAGGAGATGACCTTCGCTTCGGTTTCGGCCTGCGCCGCCGAGAGCTCCAGATCCACCAGATAGTTGCCGCTCAGGATGCCGAAGGCGATCGAGCCGGCCGGGTTGCTCACCGGCAGGTTGACGTCGTAGCGGTTCCCAGCGCTCGAGCCGGTCGGGAAGGTGACGGGGTACGGTGTGTTGTTGGCCTGCACGTTGCCGATGGCCGAGCTCACCATCGTGTCGGTTCCGGCGGCGGTGCCGGTGGTCGCGACGATGCCGTTCGGGCCGTTGGCCTGCACGTCGGTGAGTCCGAGCCGGGTGCCGAGCTGGCGCTCGAAGTCGTTGTTCACCAGCACGACCCGGGCGGAAATCAGTACCTGGCGCACCGGCACGTCGAGCCGGCGCACCATGCGCTGGATCTGTGTCAGGCGCTCCGGGGTGTCCTGCACGAGCAGCGTATTGGTGCGCTTGTCCACGGTGACGCTGCCGCGCTTGGACAGCAGCGAGTGGCCCTGCGACTTGATCAGCGCGGCGAGGTTCGCGGCCTTGGCGTAATTGATCTGGATGTACTCCGAGCGCAGCGGCTCGAGCTGCTGCACGGCCTGTTCGGCGGCGAGCTCGGCCTTCTCGCGCGCGGCGAGTTCAGCCTGCGGGGCGACCAGGATGACGTTGCCCTGGTGGCGTTCGCCGAGGCCCTCGATCTGCAGGATCAGGTGCAGTGCCTGGTCCCAGGGCACGTCGTGCAGGCGCAGCGTGACGGTGCCATGCACGGAATTGGCAACGACGATGTTCTGGCCGCTGGCATCGGCGAGCAGTTGCAGCACCGCGCGGACCTTGATGCTCTGGAAGTTCAGCGACAGACGCTGGCCGGTGTACTTCGGCCGCCGCGCGGCCACCTGGCCCGGGGTCTCCGGACGCAGCTCCACGACGTACTGGGTGTTCGCCTGGTAGGCCAGCTCGGTGAACGCGCCGGTCGCATCGATCGTCATGCGCGAACCGCGCGGCGTGCGGGTCACGGAGAAATCACGGACCGGCGTGCCGTAGTCGGTCGCATCGAAGCGGCGCAGCAAATTCACCGGGACCGCCGCATGGCTGAAATCGATCACGACCTGGTTGCCGACCTGACGCAGGTTGACCGGAATGTGCGGGTTCGAGAGACGCACCAGGATCCGCCCGGCGCCATCGGTGCTGCGACGGAAGCTGATGTGGCGGATCTCCCAGGGCGTACTGAGACCGGTGCCGGCCGCCGCGGTGCTCGCCGCGGCGGTCGTCGCTGCCGCGGGTGCGTCGTTCTCGTGCGCCGCGTTGGCGCCGAGGGTGATGAGGATCTCATCGCCGCGGCGCTGCACGGCGTAGGCGACCATCGAGTCGAGGTTCAACACCACCCGCGCACGGTGGCGCGTTGCGGCCGCGACCACCGACTCGAGTCCGCCGGACTTCACATGAATCTGATTCGAGGGCAGCGCGAGCTGCGTGTCCGGCAGGTCGATCACGACGCGCGCCGGGTGGTCCATGGTGAACGACAGCGGCTTCGGGGCCGGACCCGACAGGTGCAGCGCGAGCTGCATCTGCGTATGCGGCAGCGATTGCACTTGGATCGATTGCAGCGCGACCTGGGCTTCGGCTGCCCGCGCCGGGCGAGCCGCCGTGAGCGCCAGTACGGCGAGCAGGGACAGGGCGGCTGCGTCCACGATGCGCGGATTCCGCGGAAAGGCTTTCATTCTCGAACTCCCTGCATGAGCGTTCGCTACCGGATTTTTCACTGACTGAGTCCCAGGGCTGCCGGCCGTTTCATGAAGCCGCCGAGACCGTCGGGGACGATTTCGGCCAGCCGGATTTGAGTCGGGGTGATCTGGATGATGCGGCCGTCGTTCTGGCCCATGTAATTGCCGACGGACACGCGGTGCACCACGCCGTCCTTGGTTTCCACCAGGCCATAGACCTGGTGATTCAGGCGCAGCGTTCCGACCATCGTCAGTGTGTCGAGCGGGAAGCGCTCGAGGTACTGCTGCGGCCGTGAGGCGTCCGGGCGCACCGTGCCGGCGCCGGTCGGCTCGCTCGGCACGAACGGTGAGCGCATCGCCTGATCGTCGTAGGTGAAGGTCTCGTATTTCGGCACCGTCGGCAGCGGCTCGACGCGTCCGCCGGGCTGGTGCTCGACACGCGTGATGAAGCGCTGCACGCTGCTCTGGCCGCCGGAGCATGCCCCGAGGGCGAGGCAGCCGAGCGCCGCGCCGATGCGCACCAGTGCGCGGATGTGGCTGTGAGTGCTCATTGCGTCCTCTTGCGCGCTCAGCCCGGTCCGCGCTGCGGCGGACGGGCGAACTTGTGCTTGCTCGCGCGCCGCGCGGCCATCTCGTTCGCGGTGAGGTAGCGATACGTCTCGGCCGTCAGCGTCAGCGACAGCTGGTCGTACGCGCCCTTGGTCACCGGTTTGATCTGGATGTCGTGCAGCGTGACGATGCGCGAGAGCGCGGCGATGTCGCTGACGAATTCACCGAACTGGTGGTAGCTGCCGGCGAGCTGCATCTTGATCGGCAGCACCGCGTAGAACTCCTTCTTCGATTCCTTGCCGGGCTCGAACAGCTTCTGCTTCAGGCCCGCGGCGGTCGCGGTGTCGGAGATGTCCTCGAGCAGACTCGGCACCTGAGTCTTGCCGGGCAGCTGGCGCAGCAGCGCGCCGAAGGAGCGGCGCAGCTGCATCAGCTGCGCTCGATAGATGTTCAGGTTGGCCGCCACGGAGTGCTTGATCACGAACTCCTGGCGCAGCGACTGCTCCTGGCGGGCGCTTTGCAACAGCTGCGGGCGCACCGAGTTCCACACGAGCAGGTACACCAGGATCAGCGTCAGCAGCACGAACGTCAATCCGACGGCACCGGCGCGCACGGCGAGCGGCCAGCGGCCGGGGTCGCGCGGGTCAAGATCGCGCAGCTCCTCGAACAGCTCCTGCACGTTGACGTTCATGCGCCGTGACCTCCGCGGGCCGCACCGTGATTGGGCTGGGCGTGCTTGCCGGATTTCGGCGCAATCACCTTGGCGTCGAGCGTGAACGTCGAGCCCGGCGAGCCCTTGCTCGCCTGGATGACTTCGAGCTCGGCATTGGCGAGCCAATGGGAATGATCGATGTTGCGCATGAAATCCGACACGCGGGTGCTCGACTGCGCCACGCCCTTGAACTGCATCTGCACGCCCTTCTGGGTCACTTCGGTCAGATACAGCCCCGGCGGCACGGTGCGCACGATCTGATCGAAGATGTGCACGATCTGCGGCCGCGCGCGCTGCAGCTGCTCGATGATGCGCATGCGCGCGAGGAACTTGCGCTTGGTCTTCTCCAGGGTGTTGATCTCCCCGATCTGGTGGTTGAGCACCTGGATCTGCGCCTGCAGCAGCTCGTTGCGCCGCACCTGTGCGCCGATCAACCCGGTGTAGACCAGGCGCACGCCGAAGGCCACGACGAGCGCGGCGAGCGCGGCGGCGGCGAGCGCAATCAGGAAGGCGAGCTTGCGCTCTTTGCGCTCTGCTTCACGCCAGGGCAGCAGGTTTATGCGCGGCATGTCAGTCGAAGCTCCTCAGCGCCAGTCCGCAAGCGGTCAGCAATGCCGTGGCGTCGCGGTGCACGGCCTGGGTGCGCGCGCGCGCCGAGAGCTTCATCTGGCCGAGCGGATCGCCCTTCTCGGCGGCGATGCCGACGCGGCTCGCGATGACGTCGGCCACGCCGGGAATGTTGGCGCACCCGCCGCACACCAGGATCTTCTCCGGCTGTTCGCGGCCGGAACCGGAGGCCAGATAGAATTGCAGTGAACGGTTGACCTGTTGGGTCATGTCGTCGATGAACGGGTCGAGGACCTCGGACTGGTAGTTGCCCGGCAGTCCGCCCTCTTTTTTGGCGCGGCCGGCTTCCTCGAGCGACAGGCCGTAGGTGCGCATGATTTCCTCGGTGAGCTGCTGCCCGCCGAAGGCAAAATCACGGGTATAGGCGACCTTCAGGCTGCGCAGCACGCTGAAGGTCGTGCTGCTGGCGCCGAAGTCGACCACGGCGATGGTGCGGTCGATGCCCCCGTCGGGCATCTGATGGGTGAGCAGCCGGCAGGCGTTCTCCAGCGCGAACGCCTCGACGTCTACGACCTTTGCCGTCAGCCCAGCGGATCGCACCGCGGCCTGCCGTTGTTCAACGTTCTCGGTGCGCGTCGCCACGAGCAGTACGTCGTTGGCGTCCGGATCCTTCTCCGAGGCTCCGATGACTTCGAAGTCGTAGCTCACTTCGTCCATCGGGAAGGGGATGTACTGGTCGGCCTGCATCTGCACCTGCGCCTCGAGGTCGTTGGCGCGCAGCGTGCGGGGCATCTGGATCACTTTGGTGATGGCGGCATCGCCGCTGATCGCCAGCGCGACCTCGGTGTTCTTGGTGCCGGAGCGTTTGACTGCGCGACGCACGGCCTCGCCGACCGCCTCCGCGTCCACGATGCTCTTCTCATTGATCGAGTTCACCGGCGTTGCTTCCGCCGCATAACTCTCGACCCGATACTGCCCGCCCGCCATGCTCAGCTCGATGAGCTTGATGGAGGACGTAGTTATGTCAAGTCCCAGCAGTGGGCGGTGCTTCCGCGGGAAGAGCAACATTGTTTTCCTTTTCAGGGTCTTACGCCTGAAAATAGCCACCCCTGATGAATATTCGAGGCACTATATATCAGCGCAAG
>JAKBBE010000179.1 GCA_021826035.1 Pseudomonadota bacterium
CGGTTGTGCACGTCCTGGGCCTGAGCGATGGTATTGACGAACAGACGGGTCGTGAAATACCAAGCGACGCGCACGTCGTACAGGTTGGCCGTGTAGAGCGGCATGCCGGCCACGTTCAGCCGCTGGTCGTCATCGACGAGATTGATCTTCAGGTGCCGACCCGCCGTCACCTCGAGCGTGGTATCCACCGAGAGCAATTTGCCCTTGCGCACCCCGACATCATCGATGCCGTCACCGTCCACCACGTCGACCTCGGCATTGAGCCCGTCGGTCGGCTGGGCGAGGGCGTCCACTTCGAACTGGGTGAGCGCGAAGGTACGCCCGGCGTAGGTCTGATTGTCACGCGTCGCTGAAGTGTTTCTCGAGATAGGACTACGAGGCGGCCACCCCGCGCGTGTGGTGGGTGCGCACGGTGTCGTAGCTCACCCACAGCGAGGCGGCCGCGATGATGATGGCGCCGATGGCGAGCACGCTCTCGGCCCCGTGGCGATCGAGCAGCTGAGGCCGTTTGGATTGCGACATGACGGCACTTCGTGAAATGCCGGCGCGCGCGAATGGCCGATCCGCCATCGCGCGCCGGTGGGGTGCCGCGCCGGCCGGGCGGGACCGGGCGGCACGGCGCAGGTCCGCCGTGCCGCCCGATTCTGCGCTCAGTCCCTCAAAGTGCCGCGTGGCCCGCGGCGATCGCGGTGTTCAGACGCTGCTCGCCGGCGCTCGCCTTGGCCTTGAGATAGCCGAAGACCTGCAGCTCGGCGCGCGTCGGGCGCACATAGGCCTGGTCCACCTCGGCGGCGAGGTAGGCGAGGTGGCTGCGCACCTTCGTCTCGAACAGCAGCGTCCCTTCGCTCGAGCGCGTCTTCAGCTGCACCATGCGGGCGATGGCGGCACTGAGGGCCTGGCGCGAGTGCAGCAGCCGTGCGTCCGCCGGATGTGCCTGCAGCGCGATGTCGATCTTCGAGCGCAGCGCGATGGCGCGATTGAGCGTGGTGTCGAGCGTGTTGAGCGCAGCGTGGATGCGCATCTCGAGCGCGAGGCGGGCGCTCAAGTCAGCCGCCGAGGGGTGCAGGCGCGGATCGAGCCGCACCTCGAACCGCTGGCGCAGGGTGTGGCCCGCGTAGTTAAGCACCACCGTGTAGCGGCCCGGGAGGACCGCCGGGCCCTGGACCGAGTCGGGCAGTCCGCCGGCGGCCGCCGGCACCCAGAAGCCGGTCACGTCGGTGGCATCCGGATAGCGCAGATCCCACTGGAAGCGATTGTTGCCCGCCGCGATGCCGGTTGCCTTGCGTTCGGCCGCGCGCTGCGCCTGATGCGGCGTGCGCTCGGCACGGGCGACGGCGCTGAGCTTCGGCATCGTGTGCTTCAGGTGCAGCGCGAAGGTGCGGATCAGCTGACCGTCGGCATTGAGGAAGGAGAGGTGCACTGGCACCTGGCCGTGGTAATCGGCCGGGAGGTGGAAGAACACCGTGGCGCCGAAGCGCGGGTTGGTCCCCGCGGTGCCGACGCGTCGGGTGTAGGCACTGCGCCCGTAGGCGTGGGTGAGCCAGGCGGTCGCGGGCGCATAGAGCCTCGCCGCCCCGGGGGCAGGCGGCGCACGCTGCGTCAGTTGCTCGAGCAGCGTCAGATCATCGAGCACCCAGAACGAGCGGCCGTGGGTGGCGATCGCCACCTGGCCTTCGAGCGGCGCGATGGCAATGCCACGCACCTGCACGCGGGGCAGGTTCAAGGTCAGGGGCGCCCAGTGACCGCCGCCATCGAAGCTCGCGTACACCGTGTTCTTCGTGCCGGCGAGCAGTAGCGCCGGATCGCGCGGATCCTGCGCGAGGGACAACACGTACTGACGCGCCGGGAGACCCGCGGTGATCGGCTTCCAGTGCGCACCGTAGTCGGTGGTCTCGTAGACATAGGGATGGAAGTCATCCCAGTGGTAGCGCGATGCGCTGAGGTAGGCGGTCCCGGTGGCCGAGACCGAGGGGACGATCGCATCGATCTCGGCCCATTGCGGCAGGCCGGGCGGCGTGACCTCGCTCCAGTGCCGGCCGCCATCGCGCGTCACGTGCACCAGGCCGTCCGCGGAGCCCGCCCACATCACCTGGGCGCTGCGCGGGGAGACCGCCAGCGAGGCGATGTCGGGGAAGATTTCCGCCCCGGAGGCATCGAGGTTGATCGGACCGCCGGTCGGCCCCTCCGTGGACTTCACGTTGCGGGTCAGGTCCGGGCTGATGCGCTGCCAGGTGTGCCCGAGGTCATGGCTCTCGAGCACGTACTGCGAGGCGAGCAGCAGCGTGTGCGGGTGGTTCGGGGCGAAGAAGATCGGGTGCGTCCAGCCGAAGCGGTACTTCATTTGCGCCGCCGGGGCGCCTTCCTGGTAATCCGGCCAGGGGCTCACGTCGTTGAACTGCCCGACGCTGCGGTCGTAGCACACGAGGATGCTGAAGTAGCCGCTGCCGCAGGTGATCTTGGGATTGAGCGGATCGGGGGCGACGAAGGTCGCCTCGTTGTAGGCCACCCCGTGCCAGGCGGCGAGCGGGATCATCCCCTCGGGCGTGGCGCTCGGGCCCTCAAAGGAGCCCTCATCCTGCTGCGCCCCGTACAGGTCGTACGGGAACTGGCTGTCGAGCGCGACGTGGTAGAACTGGCCGGTCGGCTGGTTGTGCTCGCTGCTCCAGGTCTTGCCGCCATCGGTCGAGACCGTGGCGCCACCGTCGTTGCCTTCGAGCAGGATGTTCGGGTGCTGCGGGTTGATCCACAGCACGTGGTTGTCCCCGTGCGGGGTGTGCAGCATGGCGAAGTGCTTGCCGCCGTCGTGCGAGACCCACAGCGCATCGACCTCCGGGGCGTACACCGTGTTCGGGTCGGTCGGGTCGGCGAAGACCGTCATGTAGTAGAACGCTCTCTGGCGCAGACTCCAGCTGCGGTTCACCCGCCGCCAGTGCGCGCCGCCGTCATCGGAGCGGAACACCCCGCCGTGCTTGGCCTGCACGATGCTGTAGAGAACGTTCGGGTCGCTCGCCGCCACGGTGATGCCGATGCGCCCGAGCACGCCGCGCGCAAAGCCGGGATTGCGCGAGATCTCCTGCCAGTGCCGGCCGCCATCGGTGCTCTTGTACAGGCCGCTGCCCGGGCCGCCATCCTGGAGCGTCCACGGGGTGCGGTACGCCTGCCACATCGCCGCGTACAGGACCTCGGGGTTGCGCGGGTCCATCACCAGGTCGATCGCGCCGGTCTTGGCGTTGACGTAGAGGATCTTGTGCCAATGCCGGCCGCCGTCGGTGGACTTGAAGATCCCGCGGGCACGGTTCGACTTGAACACGTGACCCATGGCCGCCGCATACACCACCTCGGGGTGGCGCGGATCGACCACCAGAGCGCTGATGGTGTGGGTGTCTTCGAGCCCGGCGCGCTGCCAGGTCTTGCCCGCATCGCTCGAGCGGAACACGCCATCGCCGGTGATCACATCGCCGCGGATGTCGCTCTCACCGGTGCCGACGTAGAGGATCTTCGGGTTCGACGGGGCCACCGCGATCGCCCCGATGCTCTCGCTCGAGCCCGGCAGCGTCCGGTCGCTGATGTTCACCCAGCGGCTGCCGTAATCGGTGCTGCGCCACACCCCGCCGTCGACCGCGCCCATGTAGAAGAGGTCCGGCGCACTCGCCACGCCGGCCACCGCGACCACGCGCCCGCCGATCCAGGGACCGACGTTGCGCCAGGCGAGCGCCGCGTAGGGCGCGCTCGCCGGGGTGGCCGGCGCGCTCGAGGCGGTGGCCTGCGGGGCGCTCAGGGCGCCGAGCAGCATGAGGGGCAGGGCGCTGAGGGGCGCGATGCGCTTGAGACTGGGCATGGTTCGATTCCTCCCCGGCCGCAGCGGCTCAAAGCCCCGCAGCGCTTTTGTTATAGGCTTCGACGGACCCGCGACCAGAGTAGTGGATCGCCCCGGCCGAGACAATTCGGTTCACCGGACCGGCCGCTCGGGGTGGCGCGGCGGCGCGGTGCGAGGGGCGCGCCGGGCATGCTAGATTAGACCCGGTATCGTGATGCGAAACGTCACCGAGGAGAGGCGTCGTGAATGCCAGTAATGAGTCCGTGATGAACTCAAATACCGCCACGGGTCGGGACCCCGCCGGGCGGTCACCCGTGCGTGAGGTCACCGGCGGACACTCCTTCGAAGGCCGCATGCTCGAGCGGCTGCTGGAGCGCCTCGGCGCCCCGGATATCGAATTTCAGCTCTGGACGGGTGAGCGCATCGCGCCGGCCGGCTGTGAGCCGGTCTGCCGCGTACGCATCCCGAGCCGCGGGGCGCTGCTGGCGATCCTGGCCGATCACCAGGTGCGCTTCCCGGACGCCTACAGCGAGGGGCGCATCGAGATCGAGGGCGATCTGGTGCAACTGCTCGAGGCGCTGTACGTCGCCGGCGCACGCGCCCCGGCGCCCTCGGGCCTCGGCCGGCTGCTCGGCACGCTGCGCCGGCCGCACATCAATACGCTCGCCGGCTCGCGCCAGAACATCCATCACCACTACGACATCGGTAACGCGTTCTATTCGCTGTGGCTCGGTGAGACCATGGCCTACACCTGCGCCTACTACCCCACGGCCGACGCGTCACTCGATGCGGCGCAGCGCGCCAAGATGGACCATGTGTGCCGCAAGATGCGCTTGCGTCCCGGGGAGCAGGTGGTCGAGGCCGGCTGCGGCTGGGGCACTTTTGCGCTGCACATGGCCCGCCATTACGGCGTCAAGGTGCGTGCGTTCAACATCTCGCGCGAACAGGTCGCCTATGCGCGCGAGCGGGCCGCGCGCGAGGGGCTCGCCGGCCAGGTCGAGTACGTGCTGGACGATTACCGCAACATCACCGGCCGCTACGATGCGTTCGTCTCCATCGGCATGCTCGAGCACGTCGGTGTGGACCACTACGAGGGGCTCGGTGCGGTGGTGTCCCGTTCACTCGGGGACAATGGCCGCGGCCTGATCCACTCGATCGGGCGCAATTACCCCGCGCCGCTGCAGCCGTGGATCGAGAAGCGCATCTTCCCCGG
>JAKBBE010000032.1 GCA_021826035.1 Pseudomonadota bacterium
ATCCCACCCTCTCCGCCAGATCTGTCCGACCCTGTCTGGTAGACATGACAGAGTCTGACAAATCGATGTGTTGCGCTATTGCCTGTCCCGCTGCATCCGGCCAAAACGCCATTTTCGGCCAGAAGCTACGCACGGAATCCGCGCTGCAATGCCGGGGCGCACCTGTTCGTCGCTGGCCGGCGCGAGTCCCCGCTCTTCAATCTGCACCGGGAAGCGGATCTCTGAGCGGGCCAGTGCGCCGCTGAGATGCGCAGTGGGGCACCGCGCTCACCTTCGCCGAAGCCGCCGAGCGATGGCTCACCTGGCGACTACCGGGACTGAGCAACGCGAACAACCAGCGCACGGTGGAGCAGTCGATCCGGGATTACGTGCTGCCGGTGATCGGCAGCCGGCGGCTCGACGAGCTGCACCGGGCGGACCTGGTCGATGTCGTGCGGCGGGTGGCGGAGGCCGGGAAGGTGGAGACCGCACACCGGCTCGGCCAGCGCATCCGGGCGATCCTCGATCATGCCGTCGATCACGGCGATATCGAATCGCATCCCGGCGCCGGACTCTCCCGGGTACTGCCGGCGGTGGAAAAGACGCCGATGGTGGCGGTGACGCCGGGTGAATTACCGGCGCTGCTCTCGGCGATCGAGACCTACCCGGAACCGGTCACCCGCTTGGGATTGCTGCTGCTGGCGCATACGTTCCTGCGCACCTCAGAGCTGATCGGGGCGCAGTGGTCGGAGATCCGTGACCCCGAGACCTGGGTGATCCCCGAGGAGCGCATGAAGCGGCGCATTCCGCACGTGGTGCCGCTCTCCGGGCGGGTTCGCGCGATTCTCGAGGAGCTGCGCGCGATGACGGAGGAAGAAAGCCCCTACATCCTGGCCTCGAGCCAGAATCCGCGCTGCTCGATCTCGAACAACACCCTGCTGTTTGCGCTGTACCGCCTCGGGTACAAGGGCAAGATGACCGGTCACGGCTTCCGTGCTATCGCGAGCACCGTGCTCAATGAGAGCAAGCTATGGGGCCGGGATGCGATCGAGCGCCAGCTCGCGCACCGCGAGACGGATCAAGTTCGCGAGGCGTACCACCGCGCCGAGTATCTCGATGAGCGACGACGGATGATGCAATGGTGGAGCGGCTATCTGGACGAGAGCCGCTCTAGGACCCAGGCGTAGGGGATGCGGTTCGCGGCGACGACCGGCGGCTTCATTCGGCGCACCGTGCGCCCCGAGCAGCCGAGCATCTCGCCGGCCTGCTCGTAGGTTACCGTGCTCGCCACGGGCCGCTGCGCCAGTGCGCGCGCTACAGCGCGCTCGAGGAGCGTGGTGAGTTCGGCTTCGCTCAGTGTCACGGAGCGGTCCATGTCAGCGGACCTCATCCTCAGTCAGCGTGTCCCACCCGGCACTCGCCATCGCTTCGTATAGGCCGCTCATGTCGCGCTCTCCACGCTGCCTCCCAGGGCGGCGATGGCGGTGCGGGCCGCCTCCGTATCCGGGCCTGCCCAGACCTTGCGGCCGCGATCCCATTTGAGACCGGCCGCCTTCAGCGGCTCGGTGTCCGCGGGTCTGCCGGGGAATCTTGCGAGGATGCTGCCCGGAGCCGGCGGGGCGGAGGGCTTCGGTGCTGCCGCCTCGATGACTGCTCGCACATCCGGCTCCTGATACTTGGCCGAGGTGAACACCGGCACGATCTGGTCGGGGGACAGTCCCCGACGCAGCAGACCGCGGATGTACTCCCGATCGGCGCTCGTCAGGATGCGCCGGTCGGGCTCCATCTCTGCGAATTTGGCGGCCAGCAATTTCTGCGCATCCGACTGCTTTCGTTTCGTTGCCATTGCGGAATCTCCATCGCCCGCGCGTTGCGGAACTCTCCCCATTCCTCCGCGGGGTGGGCCCTGCCTGGCCGCGGGTGCCGAGGGGACTTGTCCCCCTGCGCGCCACCGGGACCGAGAGGGCCCAGGCAGGGGAATAGGGATAAGCACGGCATGTTGAAAACATGCGTAGTGCGCACTACGCATCCTGGCGGATGTGTCTGCGGCAAGGGACAAGCCCCTGCACCCCAAGGAGGTCCTTCATGGCGACAATTCGCGGGTCATCAGTCCACTTCCGGCCGTTGCACTCACCCATGCTCTGTGAGGCGCACAATCGTCGGGCGGTGAATCCCCAGTACCTGCTGCCCGAGAAGGAGCGCGAGCCCAATCTCGTTGTGAGGGACGGCGATGTCGCGCCGGCGTACGCGCAGAAGATGGCGTTGGCCTCGGGGCGTGCGCGGGCAACCCCAAAATACAGCCCGCTGAAAGAAGGCATCGTGAATCTGGCCGACGAGGCCCCCGAGGTCCTGCATGCGAAGATGGAGCGCTGGTGTATCGAGTACGAGCACATCACCGGGGAGCGCGTGGTGGCCTGCGTCATTCACCGGGATGAGGGGCGCATCGGCGCCGACGGCACCGTGCATCGCAATGTTCATGCGCACGTCGTGGTGGATCGAACGGACGAACGCGGACGCGTGGTGACCTCGATCCCGGACGGCAAGGGCAGCACTCGGCGCACGACGATCACGGATCGCAAAGCGCAGGGTCGGCGGGTGCAGGATATGACCGCGCGCGTCACGGGCCTCGCTCGGGGAGTGGACGCGCGCGAATCGAAGCGGCGGCACATCGATCATCACAGCTATCGCGCGCTCGCGCGCCAGGGTCGGTTACGGGAAGTGGACCGCGAGCAAGATCTCGCAAAGCGCGCATCCTCGGCGGAACGCGAGCGCGACGCGGCAACGGCGGATGCGAAACTCAACGGCTCGCTGTACACCCAGATGCTTCGAGAGCGCGAGCGCGCGTGGACCGAGCGCGCGTGGACCGAGCGCGATGCCGCGAGGGCGACGCACGCGGAGGCGTTCGCCGTGCTGCGCGAGATCGGCGCGCAGTACGGCGTGACGATCGAGCACGGCACCAAGGCTGAATACGCCGGGTTGCGGGAGGCCATGAAGGCGAGCGGGCAAGCCAGCCAGCAGGAGTATCAGCAGATCAAGGCCGCGTTCGATGCGCTGCACGCGCGCCAGGAGCTCGATCGGCGGCGCCGGAAGCGCCGGCCGGGGATCGAAGGGTGCGCGAGCGAGGATGACGGGCAGGAGCACGCCCCGAAGGCGCGGTTGACACGCGAGCGCGACGAGGCGGCACGGATGACGGTCTGGAAAGACTCGCAGGGCCGTGAGGTGCTGCACGTCACGCGCTCGCGCATCGAGGTTCTGGATCACAGCGGGGACGTTGAGCGCGTTGCGCTACGCATTGCCGCCAAGAAGTTGGGCGACGCTGTGTCGATCACT
The DNA here is from genome assembly GCA_021826035.1 of Pseudomonadota bacterium. The sequence goes on from JAKBBE010000032.1 coordinate 3,310, forward strand.
GGCAGCGCCGAGTTCAGGGAATGCACGGCGCGGCTCGCCACCCGAGAGGGCATTCGGGTGGTTGATGCCGATCTCGCCAGGATCGTCGAGGACGAGCGATCGCGCAGGGCGAGAGGAGAGCAGGTTACGACACCGAGCGCGGTTTCTGCTCCGCCCCACAGCGATACGCGCGCCGCTCCTGCGACAGTGCAGCTCGCCCGCTGGTGGAATCCCAAGTCACGGGCCGAGCGAGTGCGCGCCCTTGACGTCGCGCAGCGGGTCGGGTACGAGCGCAGCGTCATGGGCGCGTGGCACGCCGCGCGTGACGCGGCAGAACGTAAACACGCCGAGATCAGTGCCGGTCAGACCGAACGCGAACGGTCCGAGGGCGAGGAGGGCCAGACCCGCATCCCGGCCTCCGCGCACGAGCCGGACGACCAGCAGGACTTGGGGCGGTGATTGTTCCTCTTCTCTTCAGTTCCGGGCTGATTGCGCGGATCCGAAACAGTCGTGGCGATTTCCCATTCTCCGTCCATCAGAACCCACCATCGTCGACGGAGGGATGACCGCGTTGGCCCTCGCGAGGCCGATCTCCGTGTCAATTCCCTGAGGGCAATTGCGCTCCGTGTGCGACTAGGTAATTCCGAATGGCAAGACCAGCAGGATCAGAGACTCGATTCTTGATAATCTGTTTCATCGTCAGTCCATCTGCGTACTTGAAACTGACCGCGGCGTCAATATTCGCTCCGTGTTCGACCAGCAACTTCACCGTGGAATAATTTTCTCCAACGATGGCGAGTGCCAGGGCCGTACTACCGTCCCAAGTCTTCTGGTTCACGTTCGCGCCCTGATTTAGCAGCATCTGCACGACGTCGTCCTCTCCTAAGGCGGCCGCCGACACCAGCGGTCCCGGTGAATTCCCCGGTTGAAGCGAGTTGTTGGGTTCCGTACTCGCGCCCAGCGCCAGCAGCATCCTGATTACTCCACGTTGGCCGGCCCGGATGGCGATGTCCAGTAGGGTCTTGGAGCCACCTTGCCCAGGACCCGCGAGCTGCACAATGGTATCTACGGGTATTCGCTTCTGGGCGAGGATGCTTTCTACTTCGTTCGCTCTTCCGTAGATGATTGCCTTCAACAAAGGCGCCATGCTTTTCACGTCATGTTTGCTATCGCCGCTAACACGCATCAAATCCAGAGTCCCTTTGTACATCGCTGCAGGTCTGTTGAACGCTCCATAAGCAACCGGTGAAAAACTTCTAAAGTGTTGTACAGGCACGGGGTGCGTTTGGCGCGCCGGAGGGAACGGCGGGGGACTCTTAGTGAGGTTCTTGGCCGGAAGATGTGATTCGGCAGTGCGCGCGCCAGCCGGGGTACGCAACCGTGTCACAGCTCCAGTGGGATGAGGCTGACCCTTGCCGTCACGCCATTCGCGAACGTACAGCACGATCACGACCGTCACGATAAGAACGGTCGCGGTTACCACGAAAGCTCGCCATGCCTGGCGGCGCGGTTGTGGGCGCTTTGAGGGCGTCATGGTATTCATGATGGGACTCTCGCGTCTGAATAGTCGTGCGTCATGGAGGTAAACATTATGAGCACGGATTGCCTTGCGCCGGGATTTCTTTCAAACCGATGGCGAGTTCTATCGTTATGGCGTTGAATTGAAGTCGGGCGTTTCCGGTAGCAAAAAGATCGTCCGCAAATGTAAGCCAGTTTTGAAAGCTTAGGTCTTGCGTAAGCTGAGAATTAAGACCAATGGCGAATGCGCTATCCATTATCGCCGTTTGAACATCAGAGGGCAGGTTCATGTAGACAAAGTTACTCGCGGCATTCACTCTGCCATACCAGTAGTTGTATGCGCCGTTGAACAGGACTCCGACTTGGCTCGCTGTTAGATTCGGTGGAAAGACTTGCTGCGCAGCTTGTGCTTCGGTACCAGTGGGACCATATTGGGTGCACCGTGATATTGGAACTTGAGTTCCCGGCGGAACGAGCGACTGCGTATTGTATGGCACGGTTACTGTAGTGGAAAAGCAAGCATTCTGGCCCGCACCGAGAAATGGCGCGAGCTCATTAAGTAGCTGCGTGTCTCCATTGACGTGGTCGATACCGATCTCGCCAGGATCGTCGAGGACGAGCGTCAGCGCATGACGCAGCCGAAGCGACCCCTGCGCTCAGATCCTGCGGCGGCACGCCTTGCGGCGTGGTGGAACCCGAAGTCTCGATGCGCACGGCTTGCGGCCCTCGATATCGCACAGGAGGCTGGGTATGCGCGTACCCCGACTGGGGCTTGGCATGCGATGCGGGACGCGGCGGGGCATGAGGCAAGCGCCAACCCGGCCGCGCTCGAGCGGCGGGACCGCGAGGGCGGCCAAACCCGCATCCAGAACCTTAAACCAGAGCCGGACGACGAGCAGGACTTGGGGCGGTGATTCTCTCCCCATGCGGTTCTGAGGTGAATACCGATAACTGACCCGTTGCTGCCGGTCAAGGCCGCAATATGGTTCGACAGCACCAAAGCGAGCCCGCCATTTGGATGACTTGCCTATCAGCAGCCCGCGTGTCGCGTTCGCTGGCCTCACGGAGGCGGGCGTTGGAACGTGTTTGCTCAGGCCGGGGTCTGTCACCGAAGCTGACCACCAGGGCGTTCCTCCGGCCCTACAGGCGGAGTCTGTTCCACGTCCTGCGCCATCACCATTGACGCCCGCTTGGACAACCTCTGGCTTCGCCTGGAGCGGTACGTGTCAGTGAAATTGTATCTGACGCACATACGTATTCATTTGCGGCATTCCGTCAGTTGTGCTCGACTTCCATGCGCTCGTTCTAGTTACCTACTAATCAACCAAAAGTAACTGGCGTTGGGGGAGTAGAAATGGACACGAAATACGGACGCAGATTTCCGTTGACCACCATATACGTCATGGCTGTCGCGGCGCTCGTATTGAGTTTTCATGCGCGATATGCGCTCGGGCAAAACCAGCGGCTGCAGGACCCATATTCGCCCGCATACGGACATCCCTATAGACACGGAGTGGTGCCGACGCTGGAAGCGTGGCAAGAAATGCGGGCATGCGGGTTCTCGATTGGGTTGAGCAGTAATGCGTCTTTCTGCCCGCCGCCAGGGGCGGGCGATGAATGCAGCGAAAATGATCCGCTGTACGCAACGGACTAAGCGATTCGCCTGAGTGGCGCTGCTGCGGATTACAGGACGAGGAAAAGTGGACGGAAATCATCATGAGGCAGAATCTTCTTAGCTGCTCGGTCGCATTTCTGGCTTGTGTCACGATGCTGTCGCTGTCTGGTTGCGGAGGCAACTCTTCGGCCCCTTCATTATCGTCGGCGTGAACGGCCTGTTCGGTGGGCGGTGCGGTTTCCGGACTGAGCGCCAACGAAAGCGTGACACTTCTGAACAATGGTGCAGACGCGCTGAGCGCCACCGGCAACGGCGGGTTCACCTTTTCCACCAGTCAGTCCGCGGGCACCGCCTACGACGTCACGGTGAAAGCGCACACGCCTGGAATTGTGTGTGCAGTGAGTAACGGCAGCGGTACGGTCGGCAAGTCGAATGTGACGGGTGTCATGGTGTCCTGCACCGCCGGCACGGAAAGCGTCGTGTTCTCCTTTGTGGGCGGCACTACCGATGGCGTCCGTCCCGAGGCGGGTCTGATGATGGACGGCGCGGGAGACCTTTATGGAACGACAGTCGGCGGCGGTGCGAGCGGCGACGGCACCGTGTTCAAGGTCAGCGTCTCTGGGTCGGAAAGCGTCGTGCACTCTTTTGCAGGTGGCGCAACAGACGGATCAGGACCGTATGCGGGTCTCATTATGGACAGCGCGGGGAACCTCTATGGCATGACGATGTACGGTGGTGCAAACGGTGGCGGCATCGTGTTCAAGATCAGCGTTGACGGTACGGAAAGTGTCCTGTACTCCTTTCCTGCCGGCTCGTTCAGCATCCCTGCCGTCACCACGACTGTCGGGGGCACGTGGATTGCGGGTCAGTATGGGGGCTTTGTCATGGACAGCTCCGGAAACCTCTATGGAACAACAAACGCTGGTGGCACGAGCAACAACGGCATGGTATTCAAGATCGGCGCTACCGGCACGGAAAGTGTCCTGTACTCCTTTCTGGGTGGCACCACCGATGGGTCAGATCCTGAGGCGGGTGTGATCATGGATAGCGCCGGGAACCTCTATGGAACGACTTTCGGTGCGGGCGCGGCCGGCGCCGGTACTGTGTTCAGGATCACTTCCGGCGGAACGGAAACTCTCCTGCATTCCTTTGCTGGCGGCACAACAGACGGCCTAGGGCCACGCGCGAGCGTGGTGATGGACAGCGCCGGAAACCTTTATGGAACGACTTTTGCGGGCGGCATGAAAGGCGACGGTACGGTGTTTAAGCTTAGCCCCACTGGTACGGAAACGATCCTGCACTCCTTTACGGGAGGCTCATCCGACGGATCCGGGCCGTTGGCAGGGCTTATTATTGACAGTGTCGGAAACCTCTATGGAACGACGACCTCCGGTGGAACGAATGGTGACGGCACTGTGTTCACAGTCAGCCCCACCGGTACAGAAACCGTCCTGTACTCCTTCGCGGGTGGTCCAACCGACGGGGCGAACCCGGTGGGAAATCTGGTCATGGACAGCGCCGGAAACCTCTATGGAACGACGGCGTACGGTGGCGCGAACGGTGGTGGCACGGTATTCAAGATCAATTGACTCTGCGTGGTTAGGCACATCCGCGCGCGAGCAAGCAGCGCCCTATTGCGCTCGTGCAATTGCGGCGAACCGCTTCGGAGTTTGGTTTGGCGTCCCTATCGTGGCACGTTAGCGTGTGGGCGTCGTCTGGGCCCTACGTCCAGAAGCTACGCACGGAATCCGCGCGGCAATGCCATCGATGATTCACGACGATGAGGGCTGGCGCGCGCACCTGTTGGTCGCTGGCCGGCGCGAGTCACGGCTCCTCGGACTCCAGGCGTTCTTCACCCGGGATGACCCGCTGGCCGACCGACTGGATCGCATCACGCGGATGCTCGACCGCCTGGATGGGGCGAAGGTGCCCCAGGAGATGAATTTGCCCGGATGGGACTTTCACGAACTGAAGGGCAGGCGCGAGGGCGAGTATGCCGTGTCGGTGTCAGGGAATTGGCGCATCACCTTCCGTTTCGAGGGCGTGGACGCCTTCGAAGTCAACCTCGAGAATTATCACTGATGAACTGCTTGCGAAGTCCGAATCGTCGTTCGACCCGCCCCGGCGCTATTCTGCGCGAGGACGTGCTGCCGGCGCTCGCGATGACTCAGGTGAAATTCGTTGAGCGGCTTGGCATCAGCCGGGTCACGGTATCTGAACTACTGAATGAGAAGCGCGAGCTCTCGACCGAGATGGCGCTGCGGCTCGGGAGGCTGCTCGATGCGAGCCCGGAGAGCGCGCTCGCCATGCAAGACCCGGTGGACCTCTGGGAGGTCCGCAACGCCAAAATGGAAGAACTCGAGTCGATGAAGCCGGTCTCGAAGCGGAAGGTGGCCTGAGCCCCGAGACGGTGGGCGATGTGAGTGATCTGCCTGGTCACTCTGCGGAACCCAACGTCGCGGCTGATTGATTCATATGAATGTCCATCTGATGGGAGTCCGATAACGCGTCTGCTGATCGCGCTGATTGTTCCTTAGTTCATTTTCTTCACCTTTGGCCGGCCACTCGCCGGCATCATCTGACGCATTCTTCAGGTGACTCTCATTGGCTGGATTCCGGCGACAATTTGTGCAGCCTATTCCCTCAGTCAATACAAAACCGGCAAAAAAATCGAGAAGGCGCTGGGAGAACACACCTCACGTAGATCCCGAGAGTATCGCCAAGCGTCTCGAGGCGTTCAATGCGGCGCGGTGGAGTAACGCAATGGAGGGACGTTACGAGTGCGCGGAAGATGCGGCGGCCCCAGAGCAGTACGCGCGCAGGGAGATCGATCGCGCTGAACGCGATCGGCGCCTGCAATTCGATCTCTGGAAAATGAGGGCGTCGGAAGACGTGGTTGCGCCATGGGCTGTGTGACAGCGACGTGAGAGCATCGAGGACGATCTCGGCGCGGCAGGCACTCCAGGCCGACCTGGCGGGTGGCCCCAGCGCTGCCTTTGGCGCTACAGATGTGGCGGCTATGGGGATCACTGTCGTGGATCCGGATCTCGCGCAGGTGGTCGAGGACGAGCGCCGGAGAATTGCGAGCGGTGTGTCCCGCTCCTTGGAGGCCCGTCGTCCTGTAGGGTCGGGAATTCCTGCCTGGATGCCATCGATCGCGCCAGGTGGCGACTCATGGGCGGGATCGGGACCAGTAGACAGCTCACAGAGTACGTGACACGCTCGGAATGCCACCAGGGCGAGTCTGGGTCGTCGCGATGGCACCCACTACTCTAGTAGCCATACTCGGAGAGTGTTTTGACCGCGACGACGCTCCCGTCGACAAATTGGATGGTAACCAGCAGCTTCTTAGGTCCGCGGTTGTAGGTCCAGGTCTCGGCGGGAACTGCTGCACCGACTGTGTGCGACCGACTGACCCTGCGGCTGCCGACTCGGTCGGTGGTTGTGCTTACCTTGACGCCGTGCTGCACCGCGGCCGGGCGGCCGCAATACGCCCTCACGGCCGCCATGGAATCGCCGACCATAACGAGCTTGTCGCCGCAACGCATGTCCGCCCACGCGTGACCGGTAGCCACGAGACAAAGAGCGGCGAGGAGAGAGACTTTCGATATTCGATATCGCATGATGACATTTGCCGTTCGAGAGTTGGGCAGGGGCCGCAGCGCGCTTTGGGACGAGCTGCGCTCTGGGTCATTTGAGGGTAGGCTACTGCATTCAGGTTGCCGCGTGTGATGTCGCGCGGTGCTCAAAAGTGAATCAAAAAAATATTTGGCGTAGTAATGAGTTACGCGCACGTAGTAGCTGAAGCCAAATCTTGGCGGATGTGGGCCGCTCTGCATGATTGGGGCGACGCCGTTGCGGCCAAGGTAGTTTCCTCGCTTCTTACACAGACTTGATTCAGCAGGAATTCGTTGGAAATGAATTCCGACACGAGATGATTAAGCGCTGCGGAGAAATATAATAAAAAAACGAGGGCTTCTGAACTCTTCGGACGCCATGCGAGATCTCTGGGTATTCGCGCACCTCTCGTGGTGATCGCCCAAACGATGGTCACGCCGATGGGTCGTGACGCGTGAGACGTCTGTCCATCTGATCATGCAACCGCTGCGCAGGACGGCGGCAAGGTCCGCCGCGAACCTCGTGCGGATTGCGGTCCGTGCGCCGAAATTTGGCGCGAACCTCCCTACGGACGTCGTCGATCGGGGGCGTTCGTTGACGGTGGCCCACCGCGATCACGCTGTGACGCCCGCAATATCTCGAGAGGCGCTCGCGTGACGGAAGGTCAGCGCGGCTGGTGCCGAAGCGATCGGATCGGTGTCACCACAGCATCCCCATCGGACGGGACACGATCCCTGCGCCTCGCCGTATTCAGGGCTGCAAGGGGTGAACGGCCGCTTTTGGCGATGTGCGAAACCTAGGGCAGTAAGCCATGGCGTTCGGCGAGCAGCGACAACTGCAGGCTGTTCTTCGCCCCGAGCTTCTCGCGGATCGCCGATTGGTGATTGGCGATGGTCTTTTCCGACAGTCCGAGCGTCTCGCCGATGCTCTTGACCGTCTCACCGCGCACCAGCAATCGCAACACTTCAAACTCGCGCGGCGTGAGCGGCGCGAACTCCAGGCTATGCTCGGGCAGCGCCGCGCGCTCCATATTCGCCGCGACGTCCGGACTCAGGTAGCGCTCGCCGCGCCAGACGGCGTAAATCGCCGACAGCAACACTTCCGGGGCGCTGGCCTTGCTGAGATAGCCGAGCGCGCCGGCCTGCAGGGCGCGCGTTGCGTAGATCGCATCTTCATGCATGCTGAACATCAGTACGCGGGGTGGCGTGGCGCTTTTCAGCATCCGCCGCGTCGCCTCGATTCCGCTCATGCCGGGCAGGGCGATGTCCATCACGACGATGTCAGGGTGCAGCGTGAGCACCTGCTCGCACGCCTCCGGAGCCGTGGCCGCTTCGCCGACGACCCGCACCGCGGGATGTTCCGCCAGCAGCCGCCGATAGCCCTCGCGCACGATGGCATGGTCATCGACCAACAAAACCGAGATCATTTCCGTCATGGTGTCGGGGCTTCCTCGGGCAAGGGGATGCGGGCGCTGAGGGTGAACCCGGAATGCCGGGCCGAGGAGACTTCGAGCGAGCCGCGCAACGCCTGCACGCGCTCGCGCATGCCGATCAGGCCGAGCCCGGTGTGGTCCTGCTCCTCGGTATGCCCAATGCCGTCATCGGTGATCGTGATCAGGACGGACGCAGTCGTTGCGGGTGTCGGGGGGGGCTGACCGCTGCGGGTGACTCGCACCTCGGCGCGGGTGGCCGCGGAGTGTTTCGCGACGTTGGTCAGCGCCTCCTGAACCAAACGAAATAGGGTCACCGCGATCTCCTCGGGCAAATCGCTGAGTTCGCCCTCGATGACCAGACGCAGCGCGAGCGTGGGCAGGCGTACCCGCCAGAGCTGGACGCAATGCTCGAGCGCGGCGGCAAGTCCGAGTTCGTCCAATCCCGGTGGACGCAACTCGCGGATCAGCGAGGCGAGGGCGGTGTGAATGTGGTTGCAGTGCTCGACGATGGCCGCAGCACGGGCTTGGACGGTCTCGGCGTCGGCGGTGCGCGCATCGCGTATTCCAACGGCGTCGAGCTTGATGACGTTCAGATACTGGCCGAGCTCATCGTGCAGCTCGCGCGCCAGTGCTTTGCGCTCGGCTTCCTGGAGTGCGACATACTGCTGTGCCAGCCGTCGATTGTCCGCCAAGGCGGCCGCCAGTTGGGTTTGTGCCGATTGGCGCAGGTCGATTTCGGTCTTGGCCTCCTGGTAGCGCCGCGCTGCGAACCAGGTGAGCCCGAGGCCGAGGACCAGCAGGACGGTGGGGAGCTCGTCGAGCTGATAGCGCTCATAGGGTGCGGTGAGTCGCTGCAGAGCCTCCGTGACGTTGAACACGCCACAGAGCACCCAGGCGGAGAGGGTGACGGCGACCACGATCCACGCGTCACGACGATGGGTGGTGCGGTGCGAGCGGAATGGAGGGGGGCGCCGTCCCGAGGGATCCGCAGCGCCACCGGGCACCCGCCCCGCCGCCTCGCAGCTCCGGATTGGCGCAGCGCCGGGTGCGATCGTCGTGGGACTGGCGGGCTCTGGCATCGACATGGCGTGCGCTGCGCAATGACGTCTGAACAGGCAGCAGTGTAGCGCCGCGGCCGGGGAGTCGGCGAGGATTGCGACGTTTCGCGCCCGGGGCGCATCGCACCGGGGCGCACGAAGTCCCGGCGACCTGTTCCATTTCGGCACAGCCCTTAGGCTCAATGCGTCGGCGGGGGAATTCAGGAAGAAATCCCTTGCCGATGCGCGCCAGGAGCGGTGAGGATGCGCAGCCATAACGACCAGAGCGACGCGCCGAGGCCTCCAGTGCCGGAGTGAACGTCTTGACGGGAGGCTCGATGCACGGTGCGGTGCGCAAAACTCGAGGGTGCGGGCGGACGGTCACGTGGGTTGCGGCGTGCGGTCTGCTGGTGAGCTGGGGCGCTGTGGCTCGAGGCGCCGATCGTCCACCGGCGCCGCACCTCCCTCGTCCGCGCTCGCATCGAGCGCTCAAGGCAATCGTCATCAATGCCGCACCGCTCGCCGGGTCCGCGGTGCCGCTCGATGAGATTCCGGCAAATGTCCAGGTTCTCAGCGCCGCTTCGCTCTCGGCGCAGGGTACGGCCAGTCTCACCGGCGCGCTCAACGCGCAGCTGAGCAGCATCAACATCAACGACAACGTCGTCGATCCCTTCCAGCCGGACATTCTGTATCGTGGCTTCGAGGCCTCGCCCGTGCTCGGCACCCCACAGGGGCTCGCGGTGTACGAGAACGGCGTGCGGATCAACGAGGCGTTTGGCGACACGGTGAACTGGGACCTGATCCTGCCCGCGGCGATCCAGCAGGTCGAGCTGACCAGCGCGAGCGCGGTGTACGGACTGAATGCACTCGGCGGGGCGATTTCGCTGACGATGAAGAACGGTTTCACCTACCACGGCGGCGAGGTGCAGCTGTCCGGCGGATCTTTTCATCGTCAGGAAATCAGCGCACAGTACGGGATGCACTCGGGCATGTTCGGGTTCTACGTGGCCGGGCGCGGGCTGAACTGGCGCGGCTGGCGCGAGTTCTCGAGCGATCAGCTGCGCGATCTGTACGCCGTGGCGAGTGTGCACGGAGCGGCCGGATCGCTCGATCTGAGCTATGCCTGGGACGACAACACCCTCAAAGGCCAGAGCTCCGCGCCGGTGCAGGAGCTCGCGATCAATCGCTCGCTGGTTTTCACCGGTCCGCAGGCCAATCTCAATCGCCTGAAGTTTCTCACGCTCAATGGCCGGCTGAAGCTGCCGGACCACTGGACACTGGCGGCCGTCCTCTACTACCGGGACTTCGCCCAGGCCGTTGCCAATGGCAACGGCACCCATTACATCGCCTGTCGCACGATGCCGGGCGTGCTGTGTCAGCCCGACGGCGTCACGCCGCTGACGAATGCGGCAGGACAGCCGTTGCCGGACATCTCCGCCGGCGGCACGCGCTACATCGGCGAGAACGACTTCGAACTGCTGCACAGCTGGGGTCGCGGTGCGACGCTGCAGGTTGCAAACGACGCGGCGCTCTTCGGTCACGACAATCACCTCACCGTCGGTGCGGCGGTGGATTACGCCTCGAGCGGCTACTACGCCGGTGCCCAGGTCGGTGTGCTCAATGCCGCACTCGTCGTGCAGCCCTCGGGGCTGTTCGTCAATACCCCGGAGAATTCCGCCGGGGCCCTGGCAAACGGCGATGCGGTACCGGTGAACGTCGATTCGGTCAACAAGGCGTTCGGCGCCTACCTCACCGATACGTTCAAGGTGACTTCCGCGCTGGCGGTGACCGCCGGCGGGCGCTACAACATCGCGCACGTGAATCTCGCCGATCAGCTCGGCACGCGGCTCAGTGGCTTCAATCGTTTCGTTCACTTCAATCCGTCGATCGGCGCAACGTATGCCCTCGGGTCTGCGACCACGCTCTATGGCGGCTATTCGGTGAACAACCGCGTTCCGACCCCGGGGGAGATCGAGTGTTCCGATCCCCAGGCACCCTGTCTCCTGCCGGCCAGTCTCTCCGGCGATCCGCCCAATCTGCGCCAGGTGGTCTCGCATACCACGGAAATCGGTCTGCGCGGGACCGTGGCCAGAGTGAGGGTTCTGGGGGCGGCGCTGCGGTGGAACTTCAGCGTCTTTCGAACCGTCCTGCACGATGACATCCATGGCGTCGCGACGTCACTGAGTTCGGGATATTTCGCCAATATCGGCGACACGCGCCGTCAGGGACTGGAGACGGGCGTGAATTTCAGCGCCCCGCGCTGGTCGGCCTACCTGCATTACAGCCTCGTGCGGGCGACCTTTCTCACCTCGCTGCTGATTCCATCGACGTCGAACCCGTTCCAGAGTGCGAACGGGACGATCCGCGTGCAGCCCGGCGATCAGTTTCCCGGGATCCCGGAGAATCGCTGGAAATTCGGCGGTGACGTCTCGCTGTCGCCCTCCTGGAGCATCGGGACGAGCGTCAATATCGTGAGCAGCGTCTATTACGTGGGCGATGAGTCGAATCAGCTGGCGCCGCTGTCGGGGTACACCGTGGTCGAACTGCATTCGAGCTATCGGCCGCGCCACCACGTGCGGCTGTTTGTCTCCATTGAGAACCTGCTCGACAGTCACTACGCCACGTGGGGCATTCTGAGTGATCCGACCGGAGTCGGTGCACCGGGGATCCCGGTGAATGCGCAGACCAATGGTCCGGGCGTGAACAATCGGTTCATCAGTCCGGCAGCGCCGCTCGAGGTGTTCGGCGGGGTACGCGTACGCTTCTGATCCGATCGGCCGCGCTTCGGTTGCAGGTGGTTGGCGGCTTCGGGTAGGCTGGCCTCAGAGTCAACCGGGTGCAGACGGAAGCAGACGGACGAGGGGCATGCGGTACCGGGGATGGGCGTTCGCTCTGGCGCTCGCGGCGCTGGGCATGGGGTCGGCGGCAGCAGGCGGTTGTCGGATCGAACGGCTGCCGGCGGTCCCGGTCACTTTCAGGGATCTCAGGCCGATGGTGTCGGCCGAGATCAATGGGCGCAAAGCCCGCTTCATCATCGATACCGGCGCCTTCTGGAGCATGCTGACACCACAGGCGCGCTCGGAGTACGGACTGTCCGATGACACCCCTGGAAGGGGGTTGCAGCTCAATGGATTCAACGGCAGCATCACCGCGTACGTCACTTCGGTGCGCGTCTTCAGGTTTCTGAACGTTCCCTTCCACAACGCCCAGTTTCTGGTCGGCGGCAATGACTTTCAATCCGGTGCCGCCGGGCTGCTCGGCGGCACCATCCTGCATCTGGCCGACGTGGAGTACAACTTCGGCGACGGCCAGATGCGCTTCGTCATCGCCCAGCATTGTGGCCACATCCCGCTGGCGTACTGGGCGCGCGGTGCGAGTGTCGGGGCGGTCAAGCTGAGGCCGATCAGTGCGCGGCGGCCGTTTCTGATCGGCCACGCTCGAGTGAATGGCCGGCGGATCCGGGTGTTGTTCGACAGCGGCTCGCCTCGCTCGATGCTGGCGCTGCGCGCGGCGCGCCGGGTCGGCATTCCGTTCGCCGCACCGGACGTGCGGGCCGCCGGGCCGGTCACCGGCGTCGGTCGGCGCTGGACGCGCTCCTGGGTGGTGCCGCTGGCACAGGTGCAGATCGGGGATGAGAAAATTGAGCACACCAAGGTGTTGCTCAGCAACTTCCGGCTGCCGGGTCTGCATATCGACATGGTGCTGGGCGCGGATTTCTTCCTGTCGCATCGCATCATCATCTCCAAGCGCCGTCACATGATGTACTTCACGTACAACGGCGGGCCGGTCTTCGATCTGGGCCATCGATATCTGATCGAACAGGGCGGAGGGGCGCCGGTGGAGGCCGGTCCGGGTGTGCCGGCATCCTCGCCTCCTGGCGGCGCACCGGTGCGCCGCCAGGAGGCCTCGCAGGTCGCCAGCCGCGCGATGCGCCGCGGTATGGCGCTCGCGGCCGAAGGACAGTACCGACGGGCGCTCGTGGATCTGAATCGCGCCTGCGCGCTGGAGCCTCAGAACGTCCATTATCGGTTGCGGCGCGGGCGAGTCTATTGGGCGCACGGGCAACCGGCCCTCGCGCTGAAGGACTTCGATGCGGCGATCCGCGCGCGCGCGAATTTTTACCCAGCGCATCTGGCCCGCGCGCAGCTGCTGCTCTCCTGGGAAGGCGCGCCGGCGAACGCCCGCCGGCGAGCGACGGCGGACATCAATATTGCCTCGCTCCTGGCGCCGGATGCGTCGATCCAGCGCCTGCAGGTCGCCGATCTATACGCGCGGATCGGCCGATATTCCGATGCGCTGCGGGCGATCGACCTGTGGATCTACTACCACCGTCGAGATGCGCTCCTGCCGCTCGGCTGGAATACGCGCTGTTGGATTCGGGCCGAAGGCAATCTGCAACTGCACCGGGCGCTGCGCGATTGTGCGCGGGCGGTCCGGCGGTTGCCGCAGAACGCGGGGGTGTTCGAGGATCGGGCGCTGGTGTACCTGCGGCTCGGGGAGCTGCGCCGAGCGATTGCGAGTGACGATCAGGCCTTGAGCAGGCAGCCGCAACTGGCGGTAGCGCTCTATGGCCGCGGGCTCGCCGAGTTGCGCGCGCAGCAGATCACCGCCGGTCGCACCGATCTGGCGGCTGCGACGAAGATCGATCCGGACGTCACGCGGCTGTTCGCACACATGCATCTGGTGCCCCTACCCACCCGATGATCGCCACGGGGGGAGGGGATTTACCTAGGGGCTTGTGCGAATGCATTCGCACGCGCCGGTCTGAGAGAGTGCATCGGTGGTCAGCGGCCTTCCGAGGAGACTCTGATGAACCGATCGACTTCCACTCCGGTGGCATTTTTGTTCGCAACACTGTTGTCTTCGTCGACGGTGTTTGCGCAGAACGCAGGCCGTGGCGCGGGCGCGCCGGCGCGCAGTCCCATCGGCAGCGCGACGCGGCTGCAGCAGCAGAGCCGCTTGACGACCCATGACCAGGATCGGTTGCACGAGCGGCGCCTGGATCGTCTGTACAGCCGAGACCTCAAGCGTGAGCAGGACCGGGACCGCATCTTTGGTGCGAACCTGATGAGCAGCGCCGAGCGGACGCAGTACGAGGCGCATCTGCGATCGCTGGCGACGGAACAGGAACGTGTTCAGTACCGCATGGCGCATCAGCATCAGATGCAGCAGCGCGCCGAGGCACGCCATGAGCATCTCGGAGCGGCGCCGAGCGAGGCGCAGATTCGTGCCCAGGAGCGAGTGCGCCAGCAGGAACGGGAGCAGATCTACGGTTATTCGATGATGACGCCCCAGGAAGTCGCACACTACCAGGCGCAGATGGGGGCGGCACGCACGGTTCAGGAACGCGAACACATCCGCGCCGAACATCGCCAGCAGATGGAGGCGCGAACCCGGGCACAGGGTGAATCCCCGCCGAAGTAGGGCGTGCGGATCGGGACCCGAACGAGGGGTGAGGCGGTCGCTGCGCGTCGAGCGCGGGGTGCCGTGGTCGATCAGTCCCTGTGCGCCGACGGCGGCCTCGACACGAGGTCCGAGACGCAGGTGCCGGTGCGCCCGGGCGCCCGATGGCCATCGGTGCCATCCCAGGGGCCGGATGCAGAGCGTCGCGGTCTTGGCGATGCCCGCAGGGGAGAGCCGCTGCCCGCCTTCGGGTGCCGGTGTGCCGCGCAAGGGGAGCCCTACGTCCGCAACGATCTGGGACGTCGGGGCACAGGACGGGCCGTGCGCGCCACCCGGCGTCGCGGTCTGCGTTGATCCGCATCGTATCCGCAACGAAGGACGTGGACCCCATGACAGCCGCACGGGTATCTCATCGAGTGCTTGCCGAGGGCGCGGGCGAACTGCTGCCCGAGGAGTTGAGTGGGTTGCTGAGCCCGCACGCCTATCCCCATCCGGTGGAGGGGGTCGCGGTGATCGAGACCCCCATTTCCTGGGTGCTGCTCGCCGGTGCGTTCGCCTACAAAATCAAACGCCCGGTGCGCTATCCGTTCGTCGATCAGCGCATGCTCGAGTATCGCCGGTGGCTGTGCGAGGAGGAGTTGCGTCTCAACCGCCGCTTCGCTCCGGAGCTGTATCTCGGGGTGTGTCGCATCGTCGCGGCCGGCACGCACCTGCGCATGCGATGCGATTCGGCCGATGCGCACCCGGTGCTCGAATACGCGGTGCGGATGCAGCGATTCGATGCGGCCGACGAGCTCGATCAGCGTCTCGCGGAGGGTCGTCTGGCGCTCGAGGCGCTCGAGAGCTTCGGCCGCAGCCTGGCGGACATTCATGCCACGCTCCCGTCGGTCACGGAGGAGAGCGCCTGGGGCCGGCCGGAGCACGTGCGCACCTTGCTGGCGGCGAACCTGCGCGAGTGTGCGCAGGCCGCCGAGGTGTTCGCGCGGCGGGAAACCGTGTCGTCTCTCGAGGTCGCGCTCGAGCAGCGCCTGGCCGAGGCGAGTCCGGCGATGGCGCTGCGTCGGGCGAGTGGGCGGGTGCGCGAGTGTCACGGCGACCTGCACAGCCGCAACATCATCGTGCGCGAGGGGCGTCTCGTGCCGTTCGACTGTCTGGAGTACGAGCCGGCATTCCGCTGGATCGACGTGGCCGATGAGATCGCGTTTCTCACGAGCGATCTGACGGCGCGCGGCTATCGGCGGCATGCGCACGCCTTTCTGAGCGCGTATCTGCAGCGCTGCGGCGACTATCACGCCTGCCGCGTCCTGCGCCTGTACGAGGCGCACCGGGCGCTGGTCCGCGCCAAGGTCGCGGCGCTGTCGGCCGCCGCGCGATTGGAGAGCGGACGCTCGGTGCTGCGTGCGGAGTTTGAGCGGCTGGTGACCCACGCCGCAGCCGCGCTGGCGGTGCGAGAGCCGCGCCTGGTGCTGATGAGCGGGCTGTCCGGGTCCGGCAAGACCTGGATCGCCCGGCAGCTCAGCGAGCGCCTCGATGCGGTGCATTTGCGGTCGGACGTCGAGCGCAAGCGCCTCGCCGGCCTCGATCCGCTGCAGCCGTCCGGCTCGGGACTCGCCGCGGGGCTGTATGCCGCCGACGTGAGCGAACGGGTGTACGACGAGTTGGCGCGGGAAGCCTACGATGCGCTCCTCGGGGGTTACACCGTGATCGTGGATGCGACGTTCCTGCGCCGAGCGCAGCGGCAACGGTTCGGGGAACTCGGCGCACGGGCGCAGACGTCGACCTATTGGGTCCGCTGTACGGCGCCGCTCTCGGTGCTGCAGGAGCGCCTGCGGGCGCGCGCCGCGCAGGGACACGATCCCTCGGAGGCCGACACCGCGGTGCTCGAGTGGCAACGACAGCAGCTCGAGTGGGCGGCTGCGGATGAGGGGCTTGCGTCCATCGAGGTCGAGTCCACCGACCCGCACTCGATCGAGAAGATCCTCGGCCTGATTGGTTCCGCGTCCGGCGGCCCCGAGCGTCCTTAAACCGCGGTGTCGATCGGGTGCTGCAGCAGGCGCACGAAGGCCTCGGCGGCCGGCTCGAGCTGCGCGCTCTCGCGCTGCACCATCATCAGCGGGCGGGTGATGGTCAGGGTGCGCACCGGCAGCGTGCGCAGGCTGCCGTCGGCGAGCTCGTTGAGCATGCAGATGCGCGGCAGCCAGGCGATGCCGCCACCGTGGACCGCAGCGCGCTTGAGCGCCTCGGTGTTGCCGAATTCCATCGTGTCCCCGGGGGTGATGTTCTGGCGCTGCAGAGCCGCAGTGATCAGCTCGCGGGTCCCGGAGCCGTGTTCGCGCATCAGCAGCGGCTCCCCGGCGAGATCCGCAGGCTCGAGCGTCTGGCGAGCAAACAGCCGGTGATCCGGGGCGGCGACGGGCATGATTTCATCGTGCTGGAACACGGTACTGCGCAGACCCTGCAGGTGCAGCGGCCCTTCGATGAACCCGAGCATGAAGCGCATGTCGTCCACGCCCTGGGAGACCTGCTCGGTGTTGCCGACGAACAGCGAGACCTCGACCCGCGGTCGCTGCCGACGGAACGCCGCGAGCAGCGGCGGCAACACGTAGGTGCCGATGGTGTTGCTCGCCCCGAGGGTCAGCCGGCCGCGCAGCGCCCCGGCGATCTCCTGCATCGCCGCCTCGGCGGTGCGTTCCAGTTCGAACAGCCGCACCGCATAGCGATTGAGGACTTCGCCGGCTTGCGTCAGACGCATGCCCTTGGCGTGGCGCTCGAACAGCGTCACCCCGAGCCGCTGTTCGAAGGCCTTCAATTCGCGCGACAGCGCCGGTTGGGAGACGTGCAGCTTGCGCGCCGAGGCGGTGAGGCTGCCGGTGGCGGCGACCGTGGCGAAGATGGCCAGATGGTGCAGGTTCATCGCCCCAGTATAGGACGCGAACCGGTGCCCGAGCCGCGAGGATCGCAGGCGCGCCGCCGAAGCGGCGCGCCACGGGATCAGAACCGCCCGCTCTGGAAGTCCTGGAAGGCCTGCATCAGCTCCTCGCGGGTGTTCATGACGAACGGGCCGTACTTGGCCACCGGCTCGCGCAGCGGCTTGCCGGCCACGAGGATCAGCCGCGCCGGGGCGTGCGCCGTGCCCGAACCGGCGCGTGCCTCGATGCGCACCGCGCCGGTGTCGCTGAGGACCGCCAGGTCGTGACTGTCGACCTCAGTGGCAGTCTCGCCCGCACCGATGGCGACCGCGCCTTCGTAGACATAGACGAACGCCGCATGCCCGGCGGGCAGCGCATGGGTGAACTGCCCGCCCGGGACGAGCTCGATGTCGAGGTAAGTCGGCTCGGTCGCCGGTTGCGCGATCGGGCCGGTCACGCCCTCGACCGTTCCGGCGATCACCTTCACGCGCGCCGCGGCCGTCTCGACTCTGGGGATTCGCTGCGGATCGAACTCCTGGTAGCGCGGGGCGGTCATCTTCTCGCGCGCCGGCAGGTTGATCCACAGCTGAAAGCCGCGCATGCGTCCTTCCTGCTGCTCGGGCATCTCCGAGTGGATGATGCCGCGTCCGGCCGTCATCCACTGCACGCTGCCGGGAACGAGCACCCCTTCGTGCCCGTGGTTGTCGCGGTGACGCATGCACCCATCGAGCATGTAGGTCACGGTCTCGAAGCCGCGGTGCGGATGATCCGGAAAACCGGCGATGTAATCGCCGGGATTGTCGGTGCCGAACTCATCGAGCATCAGGAACGGATCGAGATCGGCCAGCTGCGGCTGGCCGATCACGCGCGTCAGTTTCACGCCGGCGCCGTCCGAGGTGGGCATGCCGCGCACCAGGCGCTCAACGCTGCGGTTCGCAGGAGTATTCATGGGCACTCTCCGGTCGGGGTGAGATCACTCGATCTGGGCTCAGGCGGCCAGTTGGGCCGCTTCGGCCGTGGCGGCCGTAATCGCGGCCTGACGCTGATCGGGGCTGATGTTAACGCCCTCGGCACGCACGAAGGTCACCTCCGTGATCCCGAGGAAGGCGAACACGCCGCGCAGGTAGCTTTCCTGGTGTTCGAGGGCGGCGGCCGGGGTTTGCGGGCCGTAGAACCCGCCGCGCGAGGAGGCAATGATCACCTTCTTGCCGCCGGCGAGCCCCTGCGGTCCGGTGTCGCCGTAACGGAAGGTTTTGCCGGCCACGCACACCCGATCGATCCACGCCTTGAGCTGCGAGGACACGGTGAAGTTGTACATCGGCGCGCCGACGACGATGATATCGGCAGCGAGGAAGGTCTCGAGCGCTTCGCGGCCGCGCTGCAGATCCAGCGCCAGCGCGGCTGACTCCGGGGTGGCCCCCTGCGCGGCGGCGAGGTGTGCGCCGGACAGGTGTGCGAGCGGCTCGGCACCGAGGTCCAGGTAGCGGATCTCGAGCGCCGGGTGCACGGCCTGCAGGCGCGCGACGATGGCGGCGGTCAATTGGCGGCTGACGGAGTTCTGGCCGAGAATGCTGGTGTCGATGTGCAGGAGTTTCATGGGTGGCCTCGGTATAGTATAAAATCAGTACCAAGGCTAAGTATGTAAGTCCGCGCGGCACGAACACAAGAAGGCACAGTCATGCGACAGAGTGAAACCGGCGTAACCCAGGAGGGCGCGCAGCGCACCGACGGCTGTCCCCAAAGTACCGAGTGCCCGAAGATCAGCCAGGTGCTGGCCCGCGTCGGGGAGAAGTGGAGCGTGCTGATCATCATCATGCTCGCCGACGGCCCGCGCCGGTTCTCGGATCTGAAGCGCGCGATCGGGGGCATCTCCCAGCGCATGCTCACGCTGTGCCTGCGGGGCCTGGAGCGCGACGGACTGGTCAAACGCACCGTTTTCCCCGTCGTGCCGCCGCGCGTCGAGTACGAACTGACCGCCCTCGGGCAGTCACTGCGTCAGCCGGTGACCCAGCTGGCGCATTGGGCGCGCAGTCATTTGGCCGAGCTCGATGCGGCCCGCGCCGAGTTCGATCGTCGCGAGGCCCTTGTGCAGCGCGAGCGCAGTGAGACGCACGAGTGGGGCGCGGCGCCGCGCCCGGTCGGGCTGCCCGCCGGGGCGAGCACGCCGCGCCGCTGAGGCGGTTCGCTCAACCGCGGTTCGCGTGCCGCGCGCGCAGCTCCGCGCTCACGCGCTCGAGTGACAGTCCGCGGCTGAGCAGCAGCAGCGTCAGGTGATAGAGGAGGTCGGCGGACTCCGCGAGCAGTTTCTCCTCACCTTCGGCCACCGCGGCGAGCGCCACCTCAAGACCCTCCTCACCGACTTTCTGCGCCATGCGGGTCGTGCCGCGCTCGTACAACTTCGCGGTGTAGCTGCCTTCGGGTCGCGACGCGATGCGCTCGGCGATCACATCCTCGAGCTCGTGCAGGAAGGCGAGGGGCGCCTCGGTCGTGCCGAAGCAGCCGCTCGTGCCGAGATGACAGACCGGCCCGAGCGGGCGAGTGCGGATCAGCAGCGCATCGCGGTCGCAGTCGGTACGCGCCTCGAGGAATTCCAACGTGTGACCGGAGGTCTCCCCCTTCTCCCACAGACACGCGCGGCTGCGGCTGTAGAACACCACGCGGCCGCGGCGGAATGTCTCCTCTAGCGCCTCGCGGTTCATGTAGCCGAGCATGCGTACGCCGCCGGCCGCATCGGTGATGATCGCCGGCAGCAGGCCGCCCTGTTTGTCGAAATCGAGCTGCTCGATGTCCGCTGGGTTCAGCGGCGCGCCGGGAGCCCATGCGCTGTTCATGGCCGTACCTCGATTCCGGCGCTGCGCAGGGCCTGCTTCAGGGCCCCGATCGCGATGACGCCGTTGTGGAACACGCTGGCGGCGAGCGCAGCGTCGACGCGCGCATCGCGAAACGCCGCGGCAAAATGCTCGATCGCACCGGCGCCGCCGGAGGCCACGAGCGGCACGCGGCACACCGCGCGCACCGCCTGCAGCTGCTCGATGTCATAGCCTTGCCGCACCCCGTCGCTGCCCATGCAGTTGAGCACGATTTCCCCCGCGCCGCGCTCCTGGACTTCCCGCACCCACTCGAGCACGTCGCGGCCGGACTCGCGCGTGCGGCCGGGGTCGCCGGTAAACTGAAAGGCGCGGTAGCCGGCCGCGGTCCGTTCGCTGTCGATGCCGACCACCACGCACTGTGCGCCGAAGCGACGGCTGAGCGCATCGATCAGGTCCGGGTCCGAGAGCGCCGGGGAGTTGATCGAGATCTTCTCCGCGCCGGCGTTGAGGACCGCCTCGGCATCGGCCACCGAGCGGATGCCCCCGGCGACGCAGAAGGGGATGTCGAGTACGCGCGCGATGCGCTGCACCCAGCTGCGATCGACCGAGCGGCCCTGCGGACTCGCGGTGATGTCATAGAACACCAGTTCGTCGGCGCCCTCATCGCGATAGCGTTGGGCCAACGTCATGATGTCCCCGACCACGCGGTGGTCGCGGAAGCGCACGCCCTTGACGACCTGGCCGTCGCGGACGTCTAGGCAGGGGATGATGCGTCGGGTAAGAATGCGGACAACTCCTGCAGAGGAATACGCTGCTCGAGCAACGCCTTGCCGCTCACCGCGGCGGCGGCACCCGCGTGGGCGAGCTGATGCAGATCCCGGGCATCGCGCACGCCGCCGGAGGCCTGCCAGGCGATCTGCGGGAAGCGCGCCCGGGCGGCCGTGTACAGCTCGAGGTTCGGGCCGGCGAGCGCACCGTCGCGCTCGATGTCGGTGCACAGCACGTGGCGTACGGTGCCCGCCGGGTAGCGCTCGAGCGCGCCCCAGAGCGTCACCGCCGCCGCCTCGCGCCAGCCTCGGGTCTGGACCCTCGCGGCTCCCTCGGCATCGAGGCGCACGTCGAGCGCGAGGCAGATCCGCTCGGCGCCGAAGCGCTCGAGCCACGCGCAGACCTCCTGCGGACGCTCGACCGCGGCGCTGCCGATGACCACGCGCTCGACGCCGGCGGCGAGCAGGTCCTCGATGCGCTGCGCCGAGCGGATGCCACCGCCGACCTGCAGGCGCACGCCGGGCTCGGCGGCGAGGGCGCTGATCGTGGCACGGTTGCCGAGCTCACCGTCGCGTGCCCCGTCGAGATCGACGACGTGCACCCAACTTGCGCCGAACGCACGGTAGCGCCCGAGCAGCTCGAGCGGCTCGACGGGATAGCGCGTCTCGGCATCGAAGTCGCCTTGATAGAGCCGCACGCAGCGGCCGGCACGCAGGTCGATGGCGGGAATCAGCAGCATCAGGTCAGTCCCAGAAAATTCTCGAGCACGCGTGCGCCACTGGCGGCGGAGCGCTCCGGATGAAACTGCACGCCGCAGAAGTTGCCCTGACGGACCACGGCGGAGAAGTCCTCCCCGTAGTGTGTCCGGGCCCGCGTGAAGGCGCCGAGTGGCGCGGCGTAGCCGTGCACGAAATAAAAATACGCTTCGGTGCCGAGCCCCTTCAGCAGCGCATCGTCGGTGAGTCCCTGCAGACGGTTCCAGCCCATGTGCGGCACCGGCCGCGTCGTGCTCGGCTCGAGTCGGCGCACCGTGCCGGGCAGGATGCCGAGGCACTCGGT
>JAKBBE010000180.1 GCA_021826035.1 Pseudomonadota bacterium
CCACCCGTGGCGCGAGAATGTGAGTGCGGCGATGGATTCGGGCCCGGCGGCTCGCTATCCTTCAGTCAAAGACATCTTATCGGCACACATGAAGGTGGAGCAGGGTGGCTAAAGTACCCCTTGGCGTCGGTCCGCGGCGCCCGCAAGTCGTAGTTCTGTTCGGCGCCACGGGCGATCTGGCCCGGCGCAAGCTCCTCCCGGGGCTGTTTCACCTGAGTATCGCCGGGTACATTCCCGGCTGCCGCATCATCGGGGTGTCCCTCGATGATCTCGACGCGGAGGGCTTCCGTCAGTTCGCGCAGCGCGCAGTGACCGAATTCTCCACCCACCAGGCGAACCCCAAGGAGTGGGCCGAGTTCGCCGCCGGCATCGACTACGTGCCGCTCGGCGCCGGGGCCCCGGCGCTCGCCGCCGCGGTGCAGCGCGCCGAGCTCGCGCTCTCCGGGGAGTGCCAGCGGCTGCACTACCTCAGCGTGCCGCCGAGTGCGGCGCTCTCGACGGTGCGCCTGTTGAGCGAGGCGGGTCTGGTGAACCACTCGCGCATCATCATGGAGAAGCCCTTCGGCACCGACCTCGCCACTGCCCGCTCGCTCAACGAGAAGCTGCACGAGGTGTTCGGCGAGGAGCAGATCTTCCGCATCGATCACTTCCTCGGCAAGGAGCCGGCGCAGAACATTCTCGCCTTCCGCTTCGCCAACGGGTTGTTCGAGCCGATCTGGAACCGCAACTTCATCGAGCACGTGCAGATCGATGTGCCCGAGACGCTCGGACTCGACAAGCGCACGATCTTCTACGACTCGATCGGCGCATTTCGCGACATGGTGGTCACGCACCTGTTCCAGATCCTCGCCTTCGTCGCGATGGAGCCGCCGACGGCGCTCGAGCCGAACGCGATCAGCGAGGAGAAGAACAAGGTCTTCCGCAGCATGCTGTCGATCCGGCCGCATGACGTGGTGCGTGGGCAATACAATGGGTATCGCGACGAGGAGGGCATCAGCCCGGAGTCCGATACCGAGACGTTCATTGCGCTGAAGTGCACCATCGACAACTGGCGCTGGGCCGGCGTGCCGTTTTACCTGCGCACCGGTAAACGCCTCGCCGAGGGCAAGCGCATCATCTCGATTGCGTTTCGCGAACCGCCGAAGAGCATGTTCCCGCCGGACTCCGGGGTCGGCGCGCAGGGCCCGGATCACCTCACGTTCGACCTGGCGGACGTCTCGAAGATGTCCCTGTCGTTCTACGGCAAGCGCCCGGGGCCGGGGATGCGCCTCGATAAGCTCAGTCTGCAGTTCGCCATGCACGACACGGGGCTCGTCGGAGAGGTGCTCGAGGCCTACGAGCGGCTGATCCTCGATGCCATGCGCGGGGATCGCACGCTGTTCACCACGGCCGAGGGCATCGAGCGGCTCTGGGAGGTCTCCACGCCGCTGCTCGAGGCCCCGCCGCCGGTGCGCCTGTATGCGCCGGGCTCCTGGGGCCCGAACTCCATGCACCAGCTGATCGCCCCGAACGCCTGGCGGCTGCCGTTCGAGCGGGGCTGGCGCGACCCGAACCGGGTCGGAAGCTGAGCAATCAAAAGGGGGAGCGTCCGCTCCCCCCACCGACTGGATTTTCCGCTGGGGAACCCCCATAGCGTAAAATGCGTCCAATCGATTCAGGAGGTATCAGATGGCGTTTCAGTTTCGGCGATCCGGCAACCCCGGCTTGAACCAGAACACCTTCGGGCGGGTGCCGCGCGTCGGGTTCGGCGATCAGCCCATGACCGTGGCCGGCACAGTGAACAAGTCGTTCCTGCTGCTGGTCGTGATGATGGTGTGCGCGCTGTGGCCCTGGTCGCAGGCGAGCGCCGGCAACCTGCAGGCCGCCAGCGGCCTGATGACCGTCGGGGCCATCGGCGGGTTCATCCTGGCGTTGATCATCAGCTTCAAGCCCACCACTGCCCCGTATCTGGCGCTGCCCTATGCGGCGCTCGAAGGCGTCGTGCTCGGGGGCATCTCGGCGGTGTTCGAGCAGCGCTATCCGGGCATCGCGATCCAGGCGATCGGCGCGACGTTTGCGGTCACCCTGGTGATGCTCACCCTGTACCGCACGCGCGTGATCCGGGTGACCGAGCGGCTGCGGGCCGTGGTCATGGGCGCGATGTTCGGCATCGTGCTGCTGTACGTCGGGGCCTGGATCCTCTCGTTCTTCCACTTCGCGGTGCCGTTCATCAACGGGGGCGGCCCGCTCGGCATCGGGTTCTCGATCCTGGTCGTGGGCGTGGCGGCGTTCATGCTGTTGCTCGACTTCGACATGATCGAGCAGGGCGCGGCGCAAGGGGCCCCGCAGTACATGGAGTGGTACGGCGCCTTCGGTCTGATGGTGACCCTGGTGTGGATGTACGTGGAGATGCTGCGCCTGATGGCGAAGCTGCGCGAGTGAACGGGTGCCGCGGTGCGCTGGACGTCACCGCGGCCTCCAGTTGAGACGAACCGCCGCGCGCCCGTCCGGGTGCGCGGCGGTTTGCATTTGGGGGATGAATGGACGACGGAACGCCGCTTGAGCCGGTGGAAGTGCCCTACACGGCGCTCTCACCCGAGGCGCTGCGCGGGGTGATCGAAGCCTTCGTGCTGCGCGAAGGCACCGATTACGGGGAGCGCGAGTACACGCTCGAACAGAAATGCGCCGCCGTGCTCGCCCAGCTGCAGCGCGGCGAGGCGCGCATTTTCTACGATCCTGAAACCGAATCCGTGACCCTCAGTGCGCAGGCCGACGCCCTGCGGCGCCGGCCTGCGAGCTGAGTTCGGCGGCGCCTCAGCGCAGCACTTCCTCCAGGAACTGGCGCAGCGCCTGCCACGAGCGCCGGTCGGCCGCCTCGTCATAGGCCATGCCGTTCGCCCGGTCGTTGGCATGCGGGTTGGTGAACGCATGCAGCGTGTTGCCGAAGGCGTGCAACTGCCAGTCCGCACCGGCGGCCGTGAACTCCTGGGCCACCGCGAGCACATCCTCCGGCGGGGCCATCGGGTCATCGTAGCCGTGCAGGATGAGCACCTTGGAGTGCACCTTGTGCGCCGGCAGACCGTTCGGCTTCAGCAGGCCGTGGAAGCTCGCCACGCCGCGCACGTCCGCGCCGCTGCGGGCGAGGTCGAGCACGCACAGGCCGCCGAAGCAAAAGCCCATCGCCGCCACGCGGCGCGCGTCGACCTGCGGCTGCGCGCGCAGCGTCTCGAGCCCGCTCGTGATGCGCCGGGCGAGCAACTTGCGCTCCTGCATGAGCGGGGTGATCAGCGCCTGGCACTGCTCGGTGGTCTCGCCGCGCTTGCCCTTGCCGAACATGTCGAGCGCGAACGTCGCATAGCCGTGCCAGGCGAGCCGGCGCGCCTTGCGCTCGACGAATTCGTCGCGTCCGTTCCATGCGTGGCTGATCAGCACGGCCGGCAGCGGGCCGGGGCGGGCATCGTCGTAGCAGAAAAAGCCCTCGAGGACGGTCGAGCCCTCGCGGTATTCGATCAGCTGTTCCCGTATGGCCATGATCTTCATCTCCAGAGGATTGCGCAGGGGGAGGCGGGAGTTTACCCCGGCCGGCCAATTGTGCGCCCGAAGGATGCTTGTTACGCTTCCTGGCCATGGTTACCGCACAGCACGCCCTGCAGCGCCTGAAAGAGGGCAATCGCCGCTTCGTCGAGCGGGTCCGCAATCACGAGGCCGCCCTCGGGGCCTCGCCGCAGATCCACCTCACTCAGGAGCAGCAGCCCTTTGCCATCGTGCTCGGCTGCTCGGATTCCCGAGTGCCGGCGGAACTGGTGTTCGATCAGGGGCTCGGGGACCTGTTCGTGATCCGCGTGGCCGGCAACATCGTGGCGCCGTCCCTGATCGGCAGCGTCGAGTTCGCCGCCGAGCAGTTCGGGACCCGCCTCGTGGTGGTGCTCGGGCACTCGCGCTGCGGAGCGATCCAGGCGACGCTCGAGCAGCTGCGCCGGCCGGCGGAGAACCAGTCGCCGAACATCCGCTCCATCGTCGATCGGGTACGCCCGTCGATCGAAGGATTGCTCAGGACCGATCTGCGCAACGATGAGGATGCGCTCGTGCGTCAGGCCGTACGGGCCAACGTCGGGGTGTCGGTCAGCCACCTGCGCTACGGGTCGGACGTTCTCGAACGACTCATCCAGAACGATGGGCTCGCGGTGGTCGGCGCGGAGTACTCGCTCGAGACGGGCGAGGTCGATTTTTTCGACGGCGTCGTGACGTAGTCCTCCGCTGTGGCACGGCCCGCCCTGCGGGCCGCGACGCGCAAGTGTGCCGCGCGAGCGAGCGGGCGCGATCTGACTGGCGCTTCTTCGCACGGCTCACTCCAGGCTCATGCCAGCACGAGCAGGCGGGCCATCAGAGCCGGCTGTTCAGGCGAGGCGTCTCACCCGATCCACCCGAACCCGCGCAGCATGACGCCGAGGAGCGCCAGAAACAGCGTGACCATCAGGCTGAGCATGGCCCATTCGCGTTTGAGCATCCGGGTGGCCAGGGCGGCGATTTCGGTGCGCAATTCTGAAAAGCCGGTCTGAGTTTCAGTTCGGAGGGCCTTGACCTCGCCGTGCATCTCGGCCCGCACGGCCTTGAACTCGGCTTGCATCTCGGCGCGTACGGCCTTGAACCCGTCCTGCATCTCGGCCCGCACGGCCTTGAACTCGGCTTGCATCTCGGCTCGCACGGCCTTGAACTCACCTTGCATCTCGGTGCGCACGGCCTTGAACTCGTCCTTCATCTCGGTTCGGATGGAGATCTGGCCGTCATCCAACTTTGCGTCGAGAGACTTCAGGTCATCATGAGTTTCGGTGCGGTGTTTCGAGAACTCATCCCGCATCTGTCTCAGGTCAATCTTGATATCCCGGACGTCCGTCTGAATGTGCGCGACGTCGGATTCGAGTCTGGCGAGCCTGGTGTCGAAGGAATCGGTCATGTCGTGTGCTGCAACGGCCATGGGTGTCTCCAGGGCCCAGAAATAGACCTAACATGATCCGGTGTCAATCAAATTT
>JAKBBE010000181.1 GCA_021826035.1 Pseudomonadota bacterium
CGCTCAGCGCCGATAACGCCGCCAACGGTGTGAATGACCAGGCGCAGCATACCTATGCGGGGTACCTCGAACTGGACTTCCACCACCACACGCCAGTCGGCCCGATGGATGGCAACTTCGGTGTGCGCGTGGTGCGCACGGTCGACTCGCCGGCGACCGGCGTGCTCGAAATCGCTCCGATCAAAGCCGGTTCAGTGGCGAGTTGCCTCTCGGGTGGCTACAGCGCGACGCAGTGCCAGTACATCTCCAGCGCCATCCAGTTCACCGGCAACGGCGGAGCTACGCCGTACACGTTCCCGGCCAACACGTACACCAACGTGCTGCCCAGTTTCAACGTGCGCTTCCTTCTGACTCACGATCTGCAGTGGCGCATCGCGGCGAGCGAAGGGATGACCCGCCCGTCGTTCGACCAGATGCTGCCCTACAAGACCATCGGTTACGGATTCCAGGGCAGTACGCCGCTGCCGGCTTTGGTCAATGCGACCAGCGGGACGGCGGGCAATCCCGAACTGAAGCCCATCGAGGCGATCAATCTCGATTCCAGTCTCGAGTGGTATTTCGCACCGGCGGGCGACATCACGTTCGACATCTTCTACAAGGACATCAGTAATTACATCTTTACCGGCGTGAACAACGAGACGTTTACACGCAACGGCGTGACCCAGACCTTCCAGGTCATGGAGAACATGAACGGCAAGCGCGGCTCGGTCAAAGGGTTCGAGCTGGCGTATCAGCAGTTCTACCACTTCCTGCCGTGGTACCTGCAGGGCCTGGGGTTCACCGGGAATCTCACCTTCGTCGACAGCGCCGGAGGCTCGAACGCCGCGATCAACGTGTTCAACAACTGCGAGGTGGGCAGTACGGTGACGGCGAGTGCGGGCGTGAACCAGAACTCCTGCCGCGGCGGCGGGGCGCAGGATCAGAACCTGCCGCTCGAGGGCATGTCGCGCTGGAGTTACAACGCGGCGGTGATGTATCAGAATCACCACGTCGAGGGGCGACTGGCCTGGAACTGGCGCGAGCGCTACCTGCTGACGACCTCGGCGGCCAACCTCAACGAGCCGGCCTGGATGGAGAATTACGGTCAGCTCGACGGCGAGGTGTTCTACGACGTCAACCGCTACCTGAAGGTCGGACTGCAAGCGACGAACATCCTGCAGTCGCGCACCAAGATCGACGTCGGCGGTGCCACGTTCGCGCCGATCTACAGCTGGACGACCACGGACCGGACCGTGGCCCTTGCGGTGCGTATGCAGTTCTGAGGTGCGCCGTGCGCGGCGCCCGGCTGGGCTAGACTCGCCGGGCGCCGCTGTTCGCGGTGTGCATAAGGGGGGCGGGCGCTCAATGGCCGGACCGCTTGAGAAAATCGTCATTGTCGGCGGCGGTACCGCGGGGTGGATCAGCGCGGCGGTGCTTGCGCGGTTTCTGCGCGGCCGCGTCGCGATCGAGCTGGTGGAGTCCGAGGACTTGGGTACCATCGGCGTCGGCGAGGCCACCGTACCGATCATCCGCGCGCTGAACGGTCTGCTCGGGATCGAGGAGGGCGAGCTGCTGCGACAGAGTTCAGCGACGTTCAAGCTCGGTATCGAATTTCGTGACTGGTGTGCGGCGGGCGGGCGTCACTTCCATTTCTTCGGGGACTTTGGCGCCGACATCGATGGCATCGCACCGCATCATCACTGGTTGCGGTTGCGCGCGCTCGGCGATCCGACGCCGCTGGGGGCGTATTCCTTCCCGTACGTTGCCGGTAGGCTCGGCCGGTTCGCCCCGCCCGCGAGCGAGGCGGGCTCGCCGGCTGCGGCCTATCGGTACGCCTACCATCTCGAGGCGAGCGGGTATGTCCGGTGTCTGCGCGCGGTCGCGGAGCGCAACGGCGTGCGGCGCACCGAGGGTCTGGTGGCCGATGTGCGGCTGCGGCCGCACGACGGATTCATCGCCGGCCTGACCTTGGCGGATGGGCGGCAAATCGATGCGGACCTGTTCATCGATGCGTCGGGCTTTCGCGCGCGCCTCATCGCAGAGGCCCTGCAGGTCGGCTACGAGTCCTGGTCGCAGTGGCTGCCCTGCGACCGAGCGGTCGTGGTGCCGTGCGAGCGCGAGGTGGAACCGACACCGTACACCGTAGCGATGGCACAGGCGGCGGGGTGGATGTGGCGCATCCCTCTGCAGCAGCGGCTTGGCAACGGTTACGTCTACTCGAGCCGCTTCCTCAGCGACGAGCATGCGGCCGAGCAACTGGCCGGCAGCCTCGAGAGGCCTGCGCTCGATGAGCTGCGCCAGCTGCGATTTACCGCTGGCCTGCGGCGCAACGCGTGGGTGGGCAACTGCATCGCGATCGGTCTTGCGGCGGGCTTTCTCGAGCCGCTCGAGTCGAGCGGTATCCAGCTCATCCAGAATGCCGCAGCACGCCTGATTGAGTTCCTGCCGGATCGTCGCTTCGATCCGGCTGTCGCAGCCGAATACAATCGCCTGACGCGCAATGAGTACGAGCGCATCCGCGATTTCCTCATCCTGCATTACTGCCTCAGCACGCGCGAGGACACGGAGTTCTGGCGATACTGTCGCGACATGCCGCTGCCGGAGACGCTGCGCCACAAGATCGAGGTGTGGCGCGCGTGCGCGAAAGTGCCGCTGTACAGCGAGGAGTCCTATCGCGAATCGAGCTGGGTGTCGATCTTTCTCGGCATGGGGTGCGTGCCGCAGCGCTACGATCCGCAGATCGAGGGGCTCGATGCCGCCGAGCTGCGGCGGGCGATGCAGCAGCGACGCGAGCGCATCGAACGGGTGGCCCGCACGATGCCGACGCATCAAGCATTCATCGAGCGCCGCAGCGCGCTCTCGCGCCCGGCGTGACGGGCAGGACAGGGGCGTGACGACATCCCAGTGGTCTTCTGAACGGCGCCTGCGCAGCATCGTCATCGTCGGTGGCGGCACGGCCGGCTGGATGGCGGCCGCAGCGCTCTCGCGGGTGTTGGGCACACAGTTCTGCCGCATCGAGCTGATCGAATCCTCGCACATCGCCACGGTTGGTGTTGGTGAGGCGACGATTCCGCCGCTGCACGCGTTCAACCGGCTGCTGGGGCTCGAGGAGAACGAGTTCGTGCGCAGCGTCGGGGGGACCTTCAAGCTCGGCATCGAGTTCGTCGATTGGATGCGACCGGGCCACCGGTATTTCCATCCGTTCGGCTTCTACGGTGCAGCGCCTGAGATCACCGAGTTTCATCATTACTGGTTGCGGCTGAACGCGCTCGGGGGCGCACCGCCCCTCGAGGAGTTCTCGCTCGCGGCACGCGCGGCTCGGCTCGGGCGTTTCAGTCGGCCGAGCCAGGATCCGCGTTCGGTCGCTTCGCGGTTCACCTATGCCTATCACTTCGATGCGGTGCGGTACGCACGGTTTCTGCGCCGCTACGCCGAGCAACACGGCGTGATCCGGCACGATCGCAGGGTGCTCGAAGTCGAGTTGCGAGCCGCGGATGGGTTCATCGAGGCGCTGCGGCTCGAGGGCGGCGAGCGACTCGAGGGGGACCTGTTCATCGACTGTACCGGGTTTCGCGCGCTGCTGATCGAGCAGGCGTTGCATTCCGGCTATGAAGACTGGAGTGCGTGGCTGCCGTGTGACCGGGCGGTGACCGTACAGTGCCGGGGTACCGGCCCGCTGACCCCGTACACGCGCGCGACTGCACGCGAGGCGGGTTGGCAATGGCGTATCCCGCTGCAGCATCGGGTCGGCAACGGATACGTCTATTGCAGCGAGCATCTGGGCCCGGATCAGGCTGCCGAGGCGTTGCTCGGCAGCCTCGAAGGCGAAGCGCTCGCCGAGCCGCGCACGATCCGCTTCAGCACCGGCATGCGCCGTCTCGCCTGGGCGAAGAACTGCGTTGCGCTGGGGCTGGCAGGCGGATTTCTCGAACCGCTGGAGTCGACCAGCATCCACCTCGTCCAGACGGCGCTCACGCGGCTGCTGCGCTATCTACCGGATCGGGATTTTGAGCCACGCTTGCGTGAGGAGTTCAACCGGCAGTCGCGGCTGGAATTCGAGCGGATTCGCGACTTCATCATCCTGCATTACAAAGCCGGGCAGCGGCGTGACAGCGCACTGTGGCGCTACTGCCGCGACATGTCGATCCCGGAACTGCTCGCCGAGAAGATCGCGCATTTCCGGGCCCACGGCCGACTGATTCCGCTCGGCCACGAATTATTCCTCGAGACGAGCTGGATCGCCGTGCTGCTCGGCCAGGGGATCGTTCCGCAGCGTGCCGATCCTGTAGCCGCAGTGGGCGCGGACGATTCGCTCAGGCAGCGCCTCGCGCTCGCGCACCGCAGCATTCAGCAGGCCGCCGAGGCGATGCCGACTCACGAGGCGTTCATCACACGATACTGCTCCGCGCCGCACGAAGTCGAACGCTCGGCAGAGGATTCCTGATGCATGGAGACCGTCATGAAAAACATCTTCGCGATCTCGCTTGCCGCCGCGATTCTTGGGACGCTGGGGCTGCGGAGCGCGCGCGCGTCCGGTGCGCCGCTCACCGCAAGCAATGCCCGCGCAGAGGTGGTCATCCTGCCGGAGCCGTTGCGCCGCGGCGGCGAACTGATCATGAAAATCGTCGCATTGAATCGCACGCAGCACGTGCAGGCGTTCGGCCCGGATGACATTCGGATCGCCACTGCACGCGGAACGACGGTGCCGCTGATGAGCCTCGCTGCGCTCCTGGCTCAGACCAGAGGCCGCGCCGGCGCCTCAGGCGGCACGCACTCGTATGAGATCGCCTCATCGGGCGGGCCGACGGTGACGTATAACCGCTCGGGACAGCCGAATCTGCAGAATTTCGCCGGCGGAGACACCGAGGACACGCAGATCGCCTCGCGCCGGCGGCTGAGCGGCTTGGAACGGCGCGCGCTGCAGCGGCAGCGTGCGAGTCTCAAGGCGGCCATCCTGCAGCCGATGCGGATTGCACCCGGCCAGGTGCACGGCGGCGAGGTGGTCACGCGTGCTG
>JAKBBE010000033.1:0-14066 GCA_021826035.1 Pseudomonadota bacterium
AACGCCACCGCCATCCCCAACCTCTCCCCGCAATCCTCTCCCCTGACACCTGCTCTTCCCAACCTGCTCCTGCGACGGGGCAACCGAACTCCCCATCGCGGCGCGCATCTCGCGCATTCTGCCGGCACTATTCAAAACTCCCAACCTACCAACCGATTCGCACTCCACCGCGCCATAACTCATTGATCGGACACAACTCAAATTCCCAACCTTCCGCTCCTCCGCAATGTCGGTACCGCAGGCCGCCCCATCAGCGCGTCAACCCGGGCGCTCGATCGCCGCAACACGCACCCAAAGCACAAAAGCCGGCCTTGACAAACCTACTGGACGCTCCTTCCGTGATCTCGTCATCGTGGAATTCGGCGCCGCTCCACGAGTGACAGAGTCCATCATTAACCTCCACTGAGGAAAGCAACCATGCAGTACCACGGCAGTGTCTCTGCGGAGACGAAGGGATTCGCCCCGGAAACCATCGAGAATGGTGTCGAGCTGGGCCAGAAGCAGCTCTAACTGGAGTGGCGATGCGCGGCTTCGGCCGCGCATCGCCCAACGCTCATGACAGCGGCAACGCAACCGGAAACGCCCATGTATGAGTTCGCACCTGATGTATTCGCATGCATAACCGGCCGACATTGCATGTTTCTCGATCTCCCTCGGGATCGATACCTATCCGTGCCGCGGCACCTCATGGAGGCCCTCTCGCCCCAGATCGCCGGCTGGGCGCTGTCGGACGCACCTCCCCCATATGACCAGACCTCAAGTGCCGAGGTTTCTCTGCTGGCCGATGACCTGATAGCAGCCGGCATTCTCCGCCGAAGCGCTCAGCATTCCCAATCGCCCCAGCGACCTCCAGTTCCTCCCGAACGCGAAATCGGCTCGCTGCTCCTTCCGTCAACCGCCTTGGACGTCGACCGGGCGCGCATGCCCATCATTGCCGCATTAGCTTCCGCCGACTGGTCTCTTCGCTGCGTGCCTCTACCACGCATCATCGATCGCTTCACCGCACCCAACGCACCGAATTGCAGCGAGCCGCACAACGACAACCTCCGGCACGCCGCCGCATTGACGCGACAATTTCTCGCCTTCCGACCCTGGTATCCGCGCGATTACTTGTGCCTATTCGACTCTCTTGCACTGCTGCTCCTTCTCCTGAGACGCGGAATACGTGCCCGCTGGATCTTTGGGGTCAAGGAGGACCCGTTCGCGGCACACTGCTGGCTGCAGATTGGAACGGTGGTTCTAAACGAACACCTAGACCGCACGAGGCTCTATTCCCCAATCATGATGGTATAAGGAGACACATTGGATCTGCCATACCTCGCGATTCTATGGAACCCACTCGATCCAGACCAATCGCGGGCCGCTGAAACCGCGATCGGACGAGTGCCGCAAAGCGCTTGGACTCCCGTTCTGCAGCGGGCCGGAATCGTCGTTTACGGCCGAAACTCTCCGGTACCCTACCTCTGCGCGCACGTGATGTGCGACGGCCAAGGGGTTCTTCTTGGCACGTTATTCAATCCAAGTGGTCAGCACAGCCCTCTCACCAGCAATCTGGAATCAGACTCGACTCTTGCAGTTGCCGAACACGCAACCATACACCGCCTTACACGCCATCACTGGGGATGCTATGTCGCCCTGATTGCCAACCCATCCACCGGCAATTGGTGGGCACTACGAGATTGCTCCGGCATGATCCCGTGCTATTACACGCATACGGGCAACGTGACGTTATTCGCCTCAGATGCTCGCTACTTCCGTGCCTTCTCCGGCTCCGACAGCGCGGCACCATTGATGTCATTCGACATAAACTGGCGATACATCGCCGCCTTCCTCTCATACAGTCAACTCCAGATCCGTGATACGGCGATAGCCGGAATCTACGAACTACTGGCGGGAGAGGTCCTCAGCTGTCAGGGCGGCCGCCGTACGATCAACCTTGAATGGAACCCCCTGGAATTCATCGAGCCCGACCCTGGCGCGACAATTCCCGCAATGTGCGATTCCATGCGTCGTGTACTGCAGTCAAGCATCGATGCCTGGGCCGGAATTCATGAGTCGCTATTGCACAGCCTCTCGGGAGGATTCGATTCTTCGCTTGTGCTAGCGCTGCTTGCTCGTTCCAGCAGACGCCGCCCTGTCATCTGCCTCAATCGCTATGCCGACGGACCTGCAGAAGATGAACGGCGGTATGCCCGGATCTCAGCAAACTCCACACGGACACCGCTGCTTGAAAGTCCATGGGAGTTCGGCCAGCAATCGATCGACAAAGAGCTTCTCCCTCAGACATTAGGCGCAAAACCCTCCATCACAGCGACTGTCAGTCTCCTCGAGAAGCCCTTTTTTGAAATGCTTCGGGCCTCATACAGATTCGACGCCATCTGGACCGGCGAAGGGGGTGATCACGTACTTCTCGCGATGCCCACGGACTTGATCGTAAGGGACTCAATTCGTCTCCGTGGAATCGGCCTCCCCCTCATTGAAACCCTGCACAGTGCATCGCAACTTACGGGAACCTCAATACCGCGGTTAATTTGGCGCACGCTCTTTCCTCACTTTGGCACGCGAGATCCCTTCGTGGGACTCTCTCGCGGAACGCATTCGTTCCTCTCCACGCCGGCCATACGGCATTTCAACCCAGTCGCATACTCCAGGCATCCGTGGGCTGCAATTGCTCGAAGCGCGCCTCCCGGGAAGCGCCAGCAGATTCTGCTGCTCGCTGAGGCAATTCACCGACGTCGTCCACCACCTCTAACCCAAGGCTGCATGGAACTTCAGCCCATTCTTTCGCAACCGATAATCGAAGCATGCCTTCGCATACCGACCTATGATCTATTGTATCGAGGGAACTCGCGCGGTCTTGCGCGACACGCCTTCAGAGAGCTCGTGCCCGCGGAAATACTGAGCCGCGAAGTCAAGGGTCAAACCACTCACCATGCAATCGGACTGCTCGACCGGAGCATGAATTTCCTGTCGGAATACCTCTTATGCGGGGAACTCGCGCATCACGATCTATTGAGTCGTCCGAGTCTGGAATCAATTGTTACTCGCAAGGTACCGCTCACCGGCTCGCATGTACTGCCTTTGTTCGCGTGTCTCGCAGCTGAAGCCTGGATCGGCAACTGGATCGGCACTTCCGACTGCCATCCGCGGGACGCTCGCGATCCCACTTAGAATTCCACCACCCATGGTCCGGGACGTTTAGTCCGACACTCTTCAGTTCAGACGCCGTAACTGAGCGCGGCCCAAACAGATTCAGCTTAGTCCAATATAGGTTCCGCAGGCGCGACAGGTTGGCTTCGGCCGGCACATTGAGAGCATGTACACTATGTCGATACGCAAATGCTTCAACCTCGGTACCTACAGATCGCCACTCTTCGACGAACTGGCCTGCCCCGGGGTTTCTACTCACAAACTCAAAGAGAACAGGCCCGTTTGCCGCTCTCCCGTCGCCAGCCGGATCCATGAGTCGATAGCGCGGAAGGAACCGCCCAACCGGCGGACCGCCAAAAAATTCAATCATCGTCTGCCGCACAAAGTTGTTCCCAAGCGCGAATTGCGTGACGTTGTACGCTGCCGGATCACCGACCTCAGCGGCAGAGTATTCCCGGAGTGTCTGAATGGCATGAGCGGCGAACAGTCCTCCAAAACTCCAGCCCATTGCCATAGCTCGACTCACACGCACACCCTGCGCCTCAACCGCCGGGACAGCATTCGAGAACAACGACACTGCACTTTCAAGCGCATGCATTGCACTATTGAACGAAGTCAGATGTTGCTTGCCGACCGGCACCCAATTCATTAGCAGGACCGCGATACCGGCACGCACCATTTTCGCGACGGGGTACGATGTAATCCACTGGGCATCTCTTGAGTATGCCTCCGTAAATCCATAGGCCATGACCGCCAGCGGTACCGGACGGACATCTGCCCCTCGTGGCAACGCAAGAAAGCTAATGCTGCATTGACCAAACCGGTCGCACAGTCTCACGTCCTTGAATTTGATGTGTAACCGGTGCTCATGCGAATCTATCCTACCCAGCACCCGAATAGACCCAGTATGCAGATCTACCACTACAAGTCGCGGCGGGTCCGATAACGTCTGTACGGTGCAAATCGCCCTTGTTCGCGCAGCGTCGAATTCACATTCGTGACTCATTCCGCCCAGATCACCACCCGGCCAATAGAATCGCCGAACCACCTCATTGCCGCGAGTATCGATCTCCTGTAGCCACCAGCGGTTCGCGCCGCCCGGCCCTACGGAGCCCATTACTTGCTCAAATAGATGTTCCCTGTCCGCCCACCATGTGCCGGCTACGTCTTGAATCAACGCATCCCTATTAGCGGCCGAAACATAATGGACTTGCCCTCGCGGTGTGAACGTATACAGCCTCATTGCCGCACCGCAACCACAACGCGGCTTCAGTTTGTTTCGCCACAGTCCGGTTGCTGCTACGGCAAGTGTCCCGGCCGGCGATACCGATGCACTCAGAATTCGGTAAACGGGTATCCGGCCAAACACCCGACGGCCACTCTCCAGATCGAAAATCCGCGTTTCCCATGAGCGAAGTGTAGAAGTAACCGCGAGCAGATGCCCTCGATGCCACATCAACGTCGGCGCCATAGAGAATCTTGATATCTTTAGCGGAAGCGTCCTGACTTTGCGTCTGCTCCCCATGCCTGGAATCTCAAGCGCTCGAACTACGAACGTCCCAGGCCACCGTGCCCACGCAGGAGATATTAGCTCCAGAGACGTCATCGAATCCGTATCACGGACAGACGCCCGGTGCCTCCACCGCCACAGATCGGCGGTCTCAATCGCAACAAGCCGACGACCGGGATCAACCGCTGCGACCACGAAAGGACGAGCGCTCTTAAACACCACATCAGAGACTCCGGAGACCGTGTTCTCCGCAACGAGTTCGTTCGATCCGTTAGTCCGAGAAAATAGAACTTCTTCTCTGCCGACCCAATGGACCGAACCGATGTGATCGCTCGAAAAAAGCGTATGCCATCCGCCGTCCCGGCCGTTCAAGGAAACGATGCCTAATGTCATCCGCGAAGCTGACGCCGCGCCCTCCACCCTCACTTCCGCGATTTCTTTCCCATCCGGAGAAATTTCATACGAGAGAATCAACTCCGCATTTTGGCGGCGACGCAGCATCGGCAGATTAGCCGGCTCACTGCACGCCGCCTGTCCAATAAGACCCGTCAACATCAGTAGGCCCACTACTTTGACACTCTGCACCAGCGGAGCCGTTGGGAATCGCCGAACCTGTCGTGGCCGCTCTTGCATCCTGCTCTCGACGCGCGACTCTCGGGCAGATGACGCCATCGGAGCCACGCGAACTAGGCTCACCAGCGCACCGTGATCGCTGCGGTGACAAATCGACCCAGTGCGTTCGCGTTTGCAGGGTCATAGCCCAGGTAATCGCCAATTAATCGAACGGCGGGCGGGGCCCGATCTAGGCAGTTTACGCATGAGATTGAGATCCTCGGACGACCCCACACGCCTGCAATTCGGCGCAATCGATATGAACCGGTGAGATTGATCGTTGTCCACGATGCGACCGGGACCGGCGCTCCAGTCGAGATATCACGGTAGTGATTGACATAGTTAATGAATGTCGTTACGGCCCATGACCGTGTATTCATTCCCGCCGTCACACGACCCCTGAAATTCACAGGGTTATCCAATGTATTCAGCGCGCTATACGGAGCAGCGCCAGGCACACTGATGTTTTTGAATTCAAACAGATACGCGCCATTAAACCCTACGTGGAAATGTAGTTCGTCCATCTGGCGCACATAATCAATGTTCGCAATCAGACCGCTCGTTTGCGTCTGACCGACGTTTTGGAAGCGATCATCCGCGATCGCAACAGCGTCTAGAAGAGATCGAACAGGTCCCAAACCAGGGTAGGCTGTTAAATTGAAGTAGCCATGCTCGGGGGTTGCCCAGCTCTCTAGCTGAGCGACGGATGGGTTGCGTTCAATATACGGCGCATATTCACTCGGTTGATCCAATGCGGCGAGCAGCGGAATTCCCAGATCAGTAATTCGGTCCTTGAAGCGCACATGATAGTATGTGAACTCGGTCGTGAACCCGCGAAGCACTCGAGGCGCAACATCGATTCCGGCCGTCCACTCCGTTGATGTTTCTGCCCTCAAATTTGGATTTGAGCCATACAGATAGACGAGCGCCACAGACTGACCCGTCGGCAACTGCGGCTCAGGTGAATTCACCAGTTCCGAATCTTGCCCGCCATAGAGCTGATAGAAATTCGGCGCCTTAAACGACGTACTGATTGTCCCGCGAATTTTTAGTCCGCGCACCGGCCGATACGCGATTCCGGCTCTTGGGTTTAGCGATGTTCCAAAGTCCGAATATCGATCCACACGCCCCGCGACATCAAGCACCAATGACGGATTTCGCGCGTTCAGGCGACCAGACGCAAGAAGCGGCACCTGCGTTTCGGCGAATGCGGATTCTACTGTCCTATGCTTATTGATATCAGTCAGGGCATACAGCCCCGTGAACAGACTCGAAAGAGCCTCATAGCGAACTTGAAGGCCAAGAGCACCCTTGATGCTTCCTGCTGCCCACGCATACAAGGGACCATTCGCAGTGGTTGAGGCAGTCTCTAATTTGTCGTCGCCCGCCAGTGCGCCGTAGATCGATGACTCACGCGTGTCGTTTCCACCGGTGGACACTCTGGCGTGCAGCGCCCACGAGTCTGGCAAACGTACGGTAGACGCTAGCGCATACAAATGTTGAGATGTTTCTGCGTATCCCGACAGCGGCTGTGTACCGTCGGCAACGGTCTCGGTGTTTCGTCGGTGCGAGTAGAACCCCTCTGCATTGAGTGTCGCTCGATTGCCTAATGATTGGGTGGCTGTCAGGTACACACTGTTTTGAGTCAGTCCCGGGATGAGATCGCCGGGCGCCGCTGCTGCGCTGAATGGTCTGTCGAGGACGTTTAGCGGTGATGCATCGTGATATTCATATGAGGCCAGAGCGTACCCTGAGGACCAATTCCAACCGTAGGATTGTGATATGCGGTAGTCTTTGAGGTTGCCGTGAGTTACGCCTCCATATTCTAATGAGGTTTCCCCGCCGCGCTGGTGAGCTCGCAGGACATAGTTGACCACGCCACCGATCGCATCTGCGCCGTAGATTGCCGACGCGCCATCGGTCAGAATGTCAACGCGCTTCACTGCGCTTAGTGGAATGACTGATATATCGGTGAAGGCACCATTTATGCCGGCAGGAGCGAGTCGGTGACCATTCACCAAGACAAGGGTGGACCCGTATCCCAGACCCATCAAATCGGCGGCCGCCCCGTACCCGACGTTGCCCGCGTCTGTCTGGCTCTGGAACCCATTCTGTTCTGAGCCCACTGAGTTAAAGTTCTCCGGCAGCGAGTCCATCAGCTGCTCGACACTCTGATAGCCCGATTCGCGTATGTCTTGCTGAGTAATGGTGATCATCGGCTCTGACGGCGGTGGCCCACCGCTGATGTGAGTGCCGGTCACGA
This sequence comes from Pseudomonadota bacterium, assembly GCA_021826035.1. The sequence goes on from JAKBBE010000033.1 coordinate 7,536, forward strand.
GGACCTCGTGCAAATTTGGAGGCATCGGCCTTGCGCGTTGCTTGGTCGACCGAGACACTTGCACCGATCGGCTTCTCTTCGATTCGGTCGATGGAGTGATGCGCAGGCGTCGCGACCCTGCGTCGCCGGCCGATTGTGGCTTCGCGCCGCTATGGGTCTTGGGAAGGATATCCAGAGTGTGTTCAGAGAGCGCATACGTCAGCGCCGAACCGCGCAATAGCTTCTGGAGCGCCACTCGAAGACTGTAACGTCCCTCGAGAGCGGATGACCTCAGCCCTCGCAGCGGCGCGTTCCGCAGAATCACTTGGATGTGGGCTTGCCGTCCCAGATCCAGCAGCGCCCGCGCCATGTCTTCGGCTGGAATGCTAAACGTCGTGATCTGATCGGGCACCGCGGCACGCGCCGGCGCAACCAGAATCATCGGCAGGAATCCAAAGCTGGCGAGCCACAGCGCGTAGACGCGCGCGCGCCACGATGTGACTCGACGATCAGACCGACACGAAATTGTTCGCACGATAGAGTCCCCCGGTTTGTTGTGTTCTTGGGCGATAGACGCCCCGGGGAGTGCGAAGTGAAGGCAATTGAAAATATTCTTGCGATCGACGATCGAAGAACACGCGCGCAGCGAGAGTCGTCCGTTGCTGCGTCCGCTCTAGCGTCTAGTGCATGCGTTGTTGATTTTCGTTTGGTTATGCGTGCGTAGTCGGACGCATATTCCGACGTCGGTCCGTTCGATAGTCACTGGCAATACTCGAGTCAATCCATCGAGCCACTCTGAGACGTCGCGACTGAAGACGAGCGTCGTCACCCGCAGCCCGCCGGCGGCTGGAGTTGCCGTGATGGGCTGTGGCGCGTAGCGACTGACGTTCGCGAGCACATCGCGCAATGGCTCGTCGGAGAACTCAAGCTCTCCGGTGGTCCAGGCGAGCGCCACCCGCGGATCGACGGTACGTACCGCCCCTACGCCGCGCGTGCCATAACTGAGCCGTTCCCCACGATGCAGGCGGACTGGCTCGAGCTGTACGCCCTGCAGATGCGGAGCTGCGACCAGGTGGCGGAGCGCGATCTCCACGCGCCCTTCCGTGACGGTGACCTCCACGCGGTGTGGCTCGCGATCCACCACGAAGGCGGTGCCGAGATCGGTGATCGTTCCCGGTCCGGCCTTGACCACGAACGGCCAGCCGAACCGGTGGGTGACGCGGAACCAGGCCTCGCCGTGCGCCAAGCGTACCGTGCGCCGTCGAGGGCTCAGCGTCACAGTCAAGGCGGTCCCGGCGCCGAGGATCACGGTCGAGCCGTCACGCAGTCGTATCCGTTGGGTCTGACCGGGGCCGGTCCGGTAAAGAGTCGGAGGATTTACAGCGGCCTGTGCGTGTATCCGCAAGACCTGTGCGTAGCGTCTGAACAGAAGGAAGACACAAGCTATGGCCGCGCCAAGCGTTACTGCCCCAACGAGCCGCCGCAGCGGCCTGATCACCAAGCTACGAGCCGTCGAGCGATCAAGCGTTGCGCGGGCCGTTCCGGTCGTTGATGCGCGCGTGTGGAGCTGCTGAGCGTCCACATGCAGTCGCGCACACGATCCATAAATCCGACGATTTTCCCCGTCCTGCCACCAGCGCTGCCAATCGGCCTGCTGCTCAGGCGTGAGCACCGTCGCACTACACCGCAACGCATGCCATTCGATCGCCTCGATCCAGCGATGCTCCATGATCTCGCATACTTCGCGAGGTACGCTCATCGGTCGTCCCCCGACCCTTCGGGGCCCTCCAGGGACGCATGCAGGGACGCCAGTGCGCGTGCCACATAGATCTTGGCCATTCGGCCGCTGATCCCCATTTCCCGCCCCACCTCGTCGAACGGTCTGCCCTGCACGACCCGGAGCACAAAGGCATCCCGGCAGCGGGGCGGCAGCTGGCCAACCGCAACTTCGATCCGCTCAAGACGCTGCCGTGCGTCGACCACGGCTTCTGCCGACGGCGCCAGTTGCTCCGCTTCGGCACGAGCCGCCTGGGCAAATCGCTCCCGGACCACACGCCGGCGTCCGCGGTCGGTCATGAGGTTCAGCGCGCTGCGCCACAAGTAACTGCCGAGCGAACCGATCGAGCCCTGACGCTCGACCGCCAGCACTTTGACGTAGGCATCCTGAGCGATCTCCTTGGCCTCCTCGACCGAGCCGGTGCGCTGCGTCAGGAAGCGCAGCAGCGGTGCATGGTGCTGTCGCGCCACCTCCGCCAGGGCGCGAGCGCGACGCGCACGCTCCTCCGGGCAAAGACCGTCACCTGGGCTGTCGGCCGCAGCTTCTCCATCGAGCGGCGCATCGACGCTACGAACGTTCACGAATGGACCGCACCAATGAGAGACGCCCGAGCGAGCGCAGGAGGAAGCACACTTCGTCGAGATGTGGAGCCGATACTGCTGTGCGACACGATGTCCGTTCCGGACGGCGATCTGTATTCCAACCCGCTTCCGCATGCGTGTTGGTCCCTAGCCACAGTCAGGAGACTGCCAGCGAGTGTTGTAGACTATAGTACGCAACATGGCCGCGACGGCAAGCGCTTTTTTTGGCGCTGTTTGTTTTTCGGGCACTGGTCGATCTTGAGGCGACGTCGCAACAGCGTCACGTCAAGCGTCGCGAGAGGCGTCAGGTGAAGACGTTAGTTGTCAGCGTATAAAGATGCGCGGTGGAATGGATGCTCAGAACGGGGTCCGATGAGCCCATCCGGATTGGTGGCGCCGCGCTAGCTCGCCGACGTCGAGCCCATCAACTCGCGCAGAGTCATACAGGCCGTCGAGGCCGCTGGCCCCACGATGACGTGAAGACAGCCGGGCGCGACGAGTGCGCTGCCTCGCAAACCCAGCCGGCGGATGGCTTCGGGATCGACGCGGGATGCATCCGCCAGGGCAATGCGCAGCCGTGAGGACGTCGGTGCGACGTCCCGCACGTTAGCCGGTCCGCCGACCGCAGCGAGCAATCCGGAGATCGTTGCACGGTCCAGCCCCGCCGCATCGGCCGACGGCAGCATGGAAACCGGCTCACCCTGCGGACCGGCCGGAAGGCTCGCCGCCATTGCAACTGTACCGCGCGGCGCCTGTGCAAGGGCTTCGCGCATCTGACCGGCGATCTGCTCGGCGAGCGGGCCGATGATGACCTGCAGAGCAGTAGCCGACGGGCGGACCACCCCGATCGCGCCCAGCGCCTTCAGCGCCGGGACGTCCACGGCATCCTGGGTTCGCACCGTCAGCCGCAGCCGCGTCGTGCAGGCATTGACCGATTCGAGATTCTCCGGCCCACCGAGTGCCGCGATGTACGCCAGCGCCCGTTCCCCCGCCGCGGCCGGCCGTGCAGCGGGTACGGGCTCGCCTTCGGCTTCCCGGCCCGGGGTTTTCAGGTCGAACTTGACGATCGCGAAGCGGAAGATCCCGTAGTACAGGCCGAAGTACGCCGCGCCGATCGGCAGCAGCAGCAACGGGTGCGTCGCATCCTTGAAGTTGAGTACGTAATCGAACAGGCCGGCCGAGAAACCGAAGCCGAGGCGCACGTCGAGCGCGTTCGTGATGATGAACGCCAGTCCCGTGAGCAGCGCGTGCACCAGGTACAGCCCCGGGGCGAGAAACATGAAAGTGAACTCGACCGGCTCGGTCACCCCGGTGAGAAACGAGGTGAGCGCGATCGACAGCAGCAGACCGGCCACGGCCGCCCGCCGCTCCCGCCTCGCGGTGTGATACATGGCGAGGCAGGCCGCCGGCAGTCCGAACATCATGACCGGGAAGAATCCGGCCATGAAGCTTCCGGCGTGCGGATCCCCGGCGAAGAAGCGGTTCATGTCACCGGTGACGCCGTGGTAATGGCCGACGATGAACCAGGCGAAGCTGTTGAGGATGTTGTGCAGCCCGGTCACGATCAGCAACCGGTTGAGCACGCCGTAGACGAACAGACCCCACGGCCCCGCCGCCAGCACCGCGCGGCTGAGGGAGTCCATGCCGGCCTCGATGTGACTCAGTTCGAGGCCGAGCAGGATGGCCAGCGGCAGGGCCGCAAAGCCGGTCACGATCGGCACGAAGCGCCGGCCGCCGAAGAACGCCAGGTAGCTCGGCAGCGTGAAATTGTGGAAGCGGTTGTAGAGCGCCCCGCCCAGCAGACCCGAGACGATGCCCACCGGCACGGTGAACTCGATCAGTCGCTGTTGCTTGAACGCGGCGATCACGAGCGCGCCAGCGTGCTCGGGCACGCCGGCGAGCACATCGGCCGGCGCCGTGACGAACACCGCCGCTCCCTTGATGATCACCAGGTACCCCACGACGGCCGCCATGCCGGCCGCCCCGTGGTTGTCGCGGGCGAGACCGATCGCCACGCCGACCGCGAACAGCAGGCCGAGGTTGCTGAAGATCGCCTGGCCGGCCGCGGCCATGACCGGGATGTTGAGCAGGTCCGGCTGACCGAGGCGCAGCAGCAGCGCTGCCGCCGGCAGCACTGCGATGGGCAGCATCAGCGCGCCGCCGAGCTTCTGGAGCGGGGTGAGCAGTTGTTTCATGGGGCGATCCCGTCTCTCGTTGCGCTCAGGCGTCCGCGCGCGCCGGCTCCGGGGCAATCTCCCCGGCGGCCTCGCACAGCGCCCGCACCGCCTCGGCCGAATCGAGCGCCAGCGCCGCGCGTGCGAGCCCGTTGCATTGCGCAAGCGTCAGTTGACCGATGGACGTCTTCAGGCGCGGGATAAGCGAGGGCACGCAGGACAACTCGTGCACACCGAGTCCGATCAGCACCGCTGCGGCGGCCGGGTCGGAGGCCAGTCCGCCGCACACCGCGGTGCGCCGGCCGGCCGCGCGCGCCGCCTCGGCGGTGCGTCCGATCAGCCGCAGCACAGCCGGGTGCAGCGCGTCGAGCCGCGCAGCCAGCTGCGGGTGACCGCGATCCATGGCCAGGGTGTACTGGGTCAGATCGTTCGTACCGATGGAGAAGAAGTCGACCTCACCGGCGAGCGCATCGGCGAGCAGCGCGCAGGCCGGCGTCTCGACCATCACGCCGAGCTCGATCGGCACGTGCCGCCCGATGCGCCGGCAGGCCTCGTCGACACGCGCGCGCACCGCGCGGACTTCGGCGAGGTCGGTGATCATCGGCAGCAGCAGCCGGCATTGTCCGATCGGCTCGACGGCGAGCACGGCCCGCAGCTGCGCATCGAGCAGGTCCTCCCGCCACAGGCTGGTGCGAATGCCGCGCAGCCCGAGCGCCGGATTCTCCTCCGCAGGGAGCGGCAGATACGGAATCGGTTTGTCGCCGCCGATATCGAGCGTGCGGATGGTGAGCGGCCGGCCGCCGAGCGCGGCGGCAATCCGCTGGTACACAGCACGCTGCTCAGCCTCCGTCGGGGCCTCGAGCCGATCGAGGAACAGAAACTCCGTGCGCAGCAGTCCGCAGCCTTCCGCGCCGTTGCGCACCGCGAGCTCGGCGTCGGCGAGCGAGCCGAGGTTGGCGAGCACCTCGATGCGCGTTCCGTCGGCCATGCGGCACTCGCGCTGGGCGGCAGCCCGCTCGCGCTCGCGCCGCTCGGCGGCCCGCTCGAGCTGCCGGCGCGCCCCCGCCAGGGACTGCTCGCCGGGGTCGACCTGCAGCTGCCCGGTCTCGGCATCGAGCACGAGCGCGGTGCCCGGGGCGATTGCCCGCACTGGCGGACCCAGGGCGACCAGGGCCGGGATGCCGGCGGCGGCGGCGAGGATCGACACGTGCGAGGTGGCCCCGCCGGCGGCCAGGCAGATCCCGCCCAGCGTGCCGGCCTCGAGTCCGACGAGCTGCGAGGGCAGCAGCTCCTCGGCGATGAGTATCGATCCGGGCGGCAGCGGCTCGCCCCGCGCGACGGATTCCCCGGCGAGCGCGAGCAGCACCTGGCGCTGCACATCGATCAGATCATCGACCCGCTCGGCCATGCGCGCATCCTCGAGGGCGCGCAGCGCCTCGATGCTCACGCCGATCGCCGCCCGCCAGGCGAATGCGGCGCTCTTGCCTTGCCCGATGTGCTCGAGCGCGAGCCGCTCGAGCTGCGGATCCTCGAGCAGCGCCAGATGCGCAGCGAGGATCTCGGCCGCCGCGCCGGTGGCCGCGCCGAGCGAGCGCTCCAGGCCGGCGCGAACCTCCTCGCGGGCGCGACGCAGTTCGGCGGTTTCCCGCGCGATGCCGCTTCCCGCTTCCACCACGTCGATGTCGCGCTGCTCGAGCCGCGCAGCCGGACCGACCGCAAAGCCCCGGCTCGCGACCACGCCGCGCAATACCGCCCCCGCGGCGGGCGCAACGGGAATCACGAGCCCTTGCGCCGGAACCGGCGCAGCGCGAGCGGCGACCGACGGCGCGTGCCGCGACAGCAGCGCCGCGAGCGCCTCGAGCGCATCGTGCGCATCGGGTCCGCGGGCCTGGATGTGGACCTCCGCGTCCCGGCGCACGCCGAGCGTCATCAGGGCCGTGGCGCTGCGGGCATCGGCGAGCCGCCCCGCGAAACGAACGTGCACCTGGGCCCGAAGCCCCTTCAGCCCGGCGGCCATCTG
>JAKBBE010000033.1:14166-25231 GCA_021826035.1 Pseudomonadota bacterium
CCCGTGTGCAGACCCCACACCAGGGCGCGCAGCAGCGAATTGCGCGGATCGTCCTCACCGAGCACCCAGATCATCACGCCGCGCAGATGCTCGCGCCGCACGAAGGCGGCCTTGATGGCGAGGGACTGTGGGTCATCGTATGTGAAGAAAATGTGCCGGTGCGCGTTGTACAGCCACGGCGCCTGCGCCGTTGCGCTCCAGTGCCGCACCCACCGCGGGCTGCGCAGCAGGCGCGACTCGATGGTCTTCCAGGGCGTCTCCGGGTAGATGCCGGTGAACTTCGAGTACCGGCCGGCGCCGGCGGCGCCGACCCCGGTGAATCCCCGCCCGTAGAAGGCCATGCCGAGCAGGATCTTGTCGGCCGGCACGCCGTGCGCCTCATAGAAGCGCACGGCCCCGGCGAGGTTGTCGCGCGAGCGCTGCGGCTGCGGTTGCGGGTCGCGCGGATCGGCGCCGAGCGGAGTGTTGAAGCCGCTGTCGGGGCTGAAGACGGTGTTCATGTCATAGGTCATGACATTGAACCAGTCGACGTAGGGCACGAGCGCGGCCAGATCGTAGCTGTCTGCGACCGAGTACGCCCCGCCCTGCTGCCAGGTACCCGCCGGGGTCGCCACGGTCAGCAGGTAGTGCCGATGGGTTCTGCGTCCCAAGGCATCGAGCTGCCGGCGCAGCTCGCGCACCAGCGCCGTGGCATCGGCCCGGTCCTGCGGGCGCGAGCGGTTCATGCCGCCGTGCACCGGGAACTCCCAGTCCAGATCGATGCCGTCGAAGTGCTCCCTGCCGATCAGCAGCCGGATGCAGCTGCGCGCGAAGCGGGCACGCGAAGCCGGCGTGAGCGCGATGTCGGAGTACTGGGGCGCCTGATCCCAGCCGCCGATCGAAGCCAGGACCTGCAGACCCGGATGCGCTCGGCGCAGAGCGCGCAGTGCGCGCACGGCCCGCGTCTGGGCCGCCCCAGGCGGCGCACACGTACCGCCGGCGGCCGGCTCCTCGAAAGCATAGATGACGTCGCTGAGCATGCGCGCCGGGATATCCGCCACCGGCATGCCGCCGTCGTAATAGGCAGCCACCTGCCCGCCCGCCACGGCCCGCGCCGGCACGACCGTCGCGAGCACCACGAGGACCAGCAGCCTGCCCAACGCCGCACACGCGGTCGCAGAGATTCGAGATGACACAGAATTGCTCGTCACGGTAGCCCCCGATGATGCGCCCGGAGCGGTGCCGGGCGCACGCGCGCCGCCGGCGCCACCGGGATCATCGCAGACGGGGGGAGTGTCCGCGATGATCCCGGCTCCAGAACCGCCCCGGCCCTCGCGCCGGAGCCCGGCGCCGCCTGGCGCCGGCATCCCTGCCCGCGTGCCCCCGGGCTAGAACTTGTATTGCGCCGTCAGATAGAACGTCCGTCCGTTGTCATAGATGGCAAACGGGGCGCCGGGATTGCCGTTGGCGTAGTAGCGGATGTTCTCGTTCGTGAGGTTCTGCGCGTTGAAGTTCAACGAGAGGTTGTGCAGGACGGTCCAGGTCAGCGCGGCATCGAGATTCGCCCAATTGTCCTGAAACTCCTGCGTGCCCTCGTAGGAGGCCACGTAATAGTGCGAACGATAGGTGTAATCGAGGTTGGCGTTGAATGGACCGTGCTGGTAGTACCCGCCGAGGTTCCAGGTGTACCGCGAATTACCCTGCACCGGGTCGCCATTCTGGGTGGTGCCATCGGCGAGCGTGAAGTTGGCGTTCACGCCGAAGCCGAGCGGCAGCGCCTGCTGCCAGGACGCGAACGCGCCCTTGATCTGCGCCGGCTCGTTGAACGCCGAGGTGAGCGTGTACGAGGAATACACCGGCGCACCGTTCCCCGTCGCCGTCATGTTGAGGTAGGTCTGCTGGCGGTTGCCGAAATCGACGTAGGAGGACAGGTCCATGTAGAACAGCCCCCCCTCGACCATCGACTCAGGCCCGTAGTAGTACTCGAGGTCCGAGCTGTACACGGCGCCCTTGATGGGCCTCAGGTCCGGGTTGCCGGCCGAGCCGGTCAGGTTCGTGTCCGTGAGGATGACCGCCCCACCGAGGGTGCTGTAGTCGGGCAGGGACATGGTCTCGGCCGCCGAGAAGCGCAGCAGCATCCGCTTGCTCAGATCGAACTTGAAGTTCGCGCTGGGCAGGACGTTTAAGTAGCGGTTGTCGATCTCGGTGGGCGTGAACGGGCCGAAGGCCGAGAAGGTCACCGGATGGGTGCCGCCGGCGACGTTGGCGGTCACTTCCTCGAGCGTGTTCACCACGCGAACGCCGAAGTTGCCGCTCCAACCGTGGCCGCCGACTTCGGCCATCGCATAGCCCGAGAGGTCGTTCTCCGTCACGTTGAAGGAGCCCTGCCAGTAGTAGCGCGACGGTCCGTGACTGAGGTTCGCCGGGGTGTCGAACGCGGCGATCGCCGCCTCGGAGTCCTGGAAGATGTTGCTCGCCCAGGCGCCGCCGCCGGCTATGCCGGATTGGTAATTGCTCGGATACAGTCCGCCCGAATACGCCGGCTGGCAGGTCGGGGCGAAGCAGGCCAGCCCCTGGTCCTGATTGAACGCCGTCTCGCGCTGATGATGCGCGAAGCGCGCGCCGAATTTGACCGCCTGGAACGGACCGTTGTCGACCATCAGGGTGGCGTCGAGCTTGCCGTAGGTCTCCTTGTCGATCGTGTGCACGACGTCGTTCCACGCCCAGCTGACCCCGTAGCCGGCCGGATTGTTGGTGACGAGGGGAATCTGCGCACCCGATGCGCTGAGGTTGTAGAAGTTGATGGAGGTGACGGTGCTGTCACCGTGCATCTGGTAGCTCGAGCCGTTGCCGCCGAAGTACTCGTAAGCCGGCTGCGAAGGCGAGTTGCCGAGCGCGTACGTGAAGCCGATCTGACCGTCGACCGTCAGCCGATCGTTGGGCGTCAGCTTGCCATCGAGGTTGACGAACGAGGTCTTCGCCTCCGCCCCGGGGCGGTAGATCTGGTCGTACACCGCCGAGGCCGGCGCGCCGGCGGCGGCCGGGAAGGTCGCGGCCGTGACGTAGTTGTTCTGGATGGTCAGGGCGGTCGGCACGTAGCTCGCGGAGCCGAATTCGTGGCTGCCCCAGTAGAGGAAGTTGTTGTTGTCGTTGGCGGCCTGCAGATCGGAGTAGAACGCCGTCAGGTCGAGCGACAGCTCATCGGAAGGCTTGGCCTGCAGGTCGAGCATCCCGCCCTGGCGCTTGAGCGTCTGGGTGAACAGCGCCTCGCCGATCAGGGTCGGATAATAGGCTCCCGTGGCGTTCGGCAGGCTGGGGTTTTGCATCGTCCAGCCGGGAGCCGCCGGCGTGCCGACGGCAACCGAGGCGGGAATCTGCGCATAGCCGAGGAATTCCTGGCCGTCGCGGCGCACGGTGCGCTTCTCGTAGAAGCCAAGCGCCAGCAGCCCGACCCTGCCGTTGTTCCAGGAGAGCATCGCATCGGCCTGGGGACTGGCCTTGGCCGCGAGCGTGGTGTAGGCCGCGCCGGCGTTGACGAATCCGGTCAGGCCGGGCTTGAAATCGAGCGGATGGCGGGTCTGAATGTCCACCGAGCCGGCGACCCCGCCCTCGAGCAGGTTGGCGCTCTGCCCGAAGTTGACCACTGTCTTGCTGACGATCTCCGCGGGCATCAGCTGGTAGCTCACGCTGCGCCCGACGTCCTGGTACTGGTCCTCGATGAACCAGTCGGCGCTCGCCACGCTGTGACCGTCGATCGTGGTCAGGGTCAGACTCGCCGGCGTGCCGCGCAGGCTGACGCGGTCATTCTCGCCGAAACCGCCCTCGCCGAATGCCGAGGACTGGGTGTCGACGCCCGGCAGGCGCATCAGCACGTCCGCGACGTTCTTGTCCGGCAGCTTGCCGATGTCCGTCGCCGTGGCCACTTCCGTCATGTTCGTGGCGATGCGCTTCAGCGCGAGGGACTGCTTGACCGAATAGCGGATGCCGGTGACGACGATTTCGTGAAGAGCCGGTGGCGGAGTGCTCTGCGTCGAGCTCGAACCGTCCTCCGTTGTTGAGCTCTGCTGCGCCCAGGCATTCGCCCCGAACAGCGCCACTGCGACGGCTGTGCCGATCAACGTAGATTTCGCGACTCTCATAAGATTCACTCACCCCGATTGTGTTGTCGTTTGTCGAGACCGCCCAAGTCGTGAGCCACTTCGACGCCACACGCCGCGGCGACCGTATCGCCCGGTGCCAGTTCGGCCCCGCGGCCGTTTCCGTGGTATTTGCCTCTGGCTTCCCTCCGGGGTTGCGCTTGAGGCGTTGCGTAAACACCACACTGGTACCTTTTAAGTGCCAGTCTAATACCATTTTTAGCGAAAATCTATACCATGATGGCACCAAAGGGATGATGGACATTTTATTACTGCTTTATCAAAGCGTTGCATATCTGATTAGACAGCGCATTCTTATACTGGTATTGTAGTGGTATTATACTTCGCAAGCGGAACCCAGAGGGGAGGTCACGCCGTTGATGCTGTCGCAAACGCTCGGCAAGCTCGATGAAAGCAGCGCCCTGCCGCTGTACCAGCAGCTGCAGCGCGCGCTGCGCCGGGCGATCGAGGCGCGCCTGATCGCCCCCGACGATGCGCTGCCGCCGGAGCGGGACATCGCGGAGGACTTCCAGATCTCGCGCATCACCGTGCGCAAGGCGATCGATGGACTGGTGGGCGAAGGGCTGCTGATGCGTCGCCAGGGGGCCGGAACGTTCGTCTGCGCGCGGGTGGAGAAGAACTTCTCCAAGCTGACCTCGTTCTCGGAAGACATGCGGGCCCGCGGCCGCACGCCGCGCACCGTTTGGCTGCGCAAGTCCGAGGGCAGCGTCACGCCCGAGGAGGCGCTCACCCTGCGCTCGAGTCCCGGAACCCCCGTCTACCGCTTCCACCGCATCCGTTATGCCGACGATGCGCCCATGGCGATCGAGTACGCGACGGTGCTCGCCGCCTGCCTGCCCTCCCTCGATGCGGTGGAGTCCTCGCTGTACGAGGCGCTCGAGCGGGCCGGCAACCGGCCGGTACGGGCGCTGCAGCGGCTGCGCGCGGTGCTGTTCACCGCGGAGCAGGCGAAGCTGCTGCAGATTCACGAGCGCGATGCGGGACTGCTGGTCGAGCGGGTGGGCTTCATCAAGGACGGCCGCGCGATGGAATTTACGCAGTCGTATTACCGCGGCGACATCTACGACTTCGTGGCGGAGTTGAGCGACGTATGAATCCGCCCCTGCCCGAGTCCGCCACGCGCATGCATGGGGAAGCCGCGCAGGCCGCCCAGGCCGTGCGCGACCAGCTCTTCAGCAACGCCGAGCGCATGGAGCGGCTGGCCGAGCGGCTCCGTGCCGAGCCTCCGCGGCTGGTCATCACCTGCGCCCGAGGCAGCTCCGATCACGCCGCCACGTTCGCCAAGTACCTCATCGAGACACGCCTCGGTGTACCGACGAGCTCGGCGGCCCCCTCGGTGAGCTCGCTGTACGATGCGCGCGCGAAGCTCGACGGCGCGCTGTGCCTGGCGATCTCGCAGTCCGGGGCGAGCCCCGACCTGCTCGCCGCGGTGCGGAAAGCGCGCGAGGCCGGCGCGCGGATCGTGGCTCTGGTCAATGCCGAGCACTCCCCGCTCGAGGCACTGGCCGATGAGCTCGTGCCACTCTCGGCGGGCGTGGAGAGCAGCGTCGCGGCGACCAAGACCTTCATTGCCTCCCTCGCCGCGATCATCCACCTGGTGGCCTGCTGGAGCGGAGATCGAGCCCTCTCCGAGGCACTGCGCAAGGCGCCCAAGCACCTCGAGCACGCCTGGAGCCTCGATTGGCGCGCGGCGCTTGAGCCGCTCATCGCCGCCCAGGACCTGTACGTGATCGGCCGCGGCATCGGCCTCGGCATCGCGCAGGAGGCGGCACTGAAGCTGAAGGAGACCTGCGGCCTGCACGCCGAGGCGGTAAGCGCCGCGGAGCTGCGCCACGGCCCGATGGCCCTGGTCAAGCCCGGCTTTCCGGTGCTGATCTTCTCCCAGAACGACGAGGCCCGCGCCAGCATCGAGATGCTGGCGATGGAGCTGGCGGCCCGCCACGCCGAGGTGATGATCGCAGGCTCGCGCTGCCCGCAGGCACTGCAGCTGCCGGCCGAGCCGGCCCACCCGGTGATCGAGCCGATGCTGCTGATTCAGACCTTCTATCGCCTGGCGAACGCCCTGTCGCTGGCGCGCGGGCTCGATCCGGACCACCCTCCTCACCTGCGCAAGGTCACCGAGACGGTCTGATGTCCATCGCATTGGTCAATGCGCGGGTGCTGCGCGGCACGAGTCTCCTCGACGGTCAAAGCGTGCTCATCTCGGGCGGGCGCATCGAGGACATCGTGCCCGCCGAGGCCACGCGCGGACCGGGGATCGAGCGCGTCGATCTCGGCGGCGGGCTGCTGCTGCCCGGATTCATCGACACGCAGGTCAACGGCGGCGGCGGCGTGCTGTTCAATGACGCGCCGACCGTCGAGTCGATCCGCCGGATCGGGCGCGCGCACCGCCGCTTCGGCACGACGGGCTTCCTGCCCACGCTGATCAGCACCGATCTGGAGGTGGTCGCGCAGGCCATCGGTGCGACACGCGCGGCGCTCGCCGCGGGCACCCCCGGAGTGCTCGGCATCCATATCGAGGGTCCCTTCCTCAGTGTCGAGCGCAAGGGGGTGCATGACCCGGCGAAGTTGCGCGAGCTCGACGAGAGCGCCGTGGGACTGCTGAGCTCCCTCGGTGCCGGACGCACGCTGGTCACACTCGCCCCGGAGGTGACCACCCCGCAGATCATCCGCCGACTCGCCGAGGCGGGGGTGATCGTCTCGGCCGGCCACACCAATGCCACCTACGCCGAGGTCCGCGAGGCGCTGCAGCACGGCCTGCGCGGCTTCACCCACCTGTTCAACGCCATGTCGCAGCTGACCAGCCGCGAGCCGGGGGTGGTGGGGGCGGCGCTCGAGGACCCCTCGAGCTGGTGCGGGGTGATCGTCGACGGTGAGCATATCGCCCCGCCCGTGCTGCGCCTGGCGCTGCGCTGCAAGCGGCACGAGCGCTTCATGCTGGTCACCGACGCGATGCCGCCGCTCGGGACGGACCTGCGCACCTTCGAGCTGCAGGGCCGGCGCATCAGCGTGCGTGGCGCGGTCTGCTACGACGAGCAGGGGCGCCTCGCCGGCTCGAACATCGACCTGGCGAGCTGCGTGCGCAATGCCATCGAGCTGCTCGGACTGCCCCTGCACGAGGCAGTGCACATGGCGAGCCTCTATCCGGCCGAGTTCCTCGGGCTGGCCGCAGAGCTCGGGCGCATCGAGCCCGGCTACCGCGCCAACCTGGTGCTGACCGACGAGCGGCTGAACGTCCGGGCGACCTGGATCGAGGGCGAGACCGAGCGCGCCTGAGCCGGCCGCCCAGCGGCAAGCCGCCCCGCGTTCCGATATCCTTGCGCTCTGCCGTACACGGCGAGTGCTCGCCGCGGCCGGCCCGGCCCCTTCAAGGAGACGATCGCATGTCCATCGTTCGGCAGGGCACGCTGCTCGGTCTGGCGCTCGCGACCCTCACGCTCGCCGGGTGCGGCAACAGTGGCGATGCGCAGCTGCGGCTGCTGAACGCAAGCGCCGGCTACGCCGCTCTCGATGTGTACTTCGAGCAAAGCGGCACCGGTGGCACCCCGCAGCTGAGCAACGTCGCCTCCGGCACAGTGAGCGCCTATGCCGGGGTGACCCCGGCGGCCTACACGGTCTATTTCACGAGCCATGGCGTCGGGGCGGCCAACGCGCTCGCCAGTCAGAGCGCGACCTTCTCCAACAGCAACCGGCGCACCTACGTGGCGTACGGCGACAGCGGGTCGTTCGGTGTGCTCGAAATCAACGAGCAGCAAGGATCCCCCAATGGCGGGTATGCCAACGTCGAGGTACTCAACGCGGACCCCGACGCCGGCAGTGTCGATGTCTATCTGACCAGCCCCGGCGTGCCGCTCGCCAATGCCTCGCCGAACTTCAGCGCCGTGGCCGGCGGCAAGGCCACCAGCTTCGCCGCCATTCCCAAGGGAACCTACGAGCTGCGCGTCACGGGGACGGGCAAGAACACCGATCTGCGCTTCGACCTGCCCAGCCTGACGCTCACCGACCAAGAGACGCTCTCGCTGATCATCACCGAGGCTCCCGGGGGCTACCTGGTCAACGTGATGGCGTTGCCGCAGAAGGGCTCGCTCACCACCTATACCAATGCCGATGCGCGCGTGCGCGCGGTGATCGGCGTCAACGGTGCGACCAGCGTCACGACCGCGGTGGGCGGAATCACTCTGTTGAGCGGGGCGCCGGCGGCGGCGGTGGGGCGCTACGTGCTCGTCCCGGCCGGCACCGAAGCGGTGACCCTGACGGTGAACGGCTCGGCCGTGAGCGTCCCCAGCCAGGCGCTCACCGCGGGCCAGGACTACACCTTCCTCATTTACGGCAGCCCGGGCAGCGAGCGCGAGAGCTGGCTGCCCGACAGCAACATCCCGGCGCTCAGCGGCTACTCGAGCGTCCGGCTGGTCAATGCCATGTCTGCCAGCGGCGATCCGCTGTCCCTCGCGGTGGACTTCGTTCCGGTGGCGACCAATGTGCCCCTCGGCACGGACCTGCCAAGCGGTGCCGCCTCCGGGGCGTCCGCCTACGATACCCAGGTCACCTCGACCACGACCGGAACCGTGACCGTGACCGACTACGCCACTTCGCAGACGCTGTACACGGTGAACACCGCCACCCTGGGCTCCGGGGACGTGTACACCATGTTCATGTTCGGCAGCACCAGCGCCCCGGTCGGGGTGTTCTCGCAGGATCGCTGAGGCGCCCGATCGCCGCGGCAGGCAAATTCGCGCGGGCACCGGAACCCTGCCGACGTGTCCGGCTCAAAGACGATACACTAGCTACTTTTTAGCCCGTCCATCCCGGACGGGCTGGCAAAGCCCATCCCGAGCGAAGGGGGAGATTGATGAATTTCGATTGCGCTCGCGCAATATCGGGCGCCTCCGGCACCCTGCGCACTTCGATTTGCGCCGTGGGCGCCGCGCTGGCGATTCTGCTCGGCGGCTGCAGCGCCACCACCCACGTGTACAACGGTACGCCCGTCCTGATGCTCACCAGCGATGCATCGGGGGATTTCAGCGCGTACTCGGTCGGGCTGTACACGATCACGCTGACGCGCAGCGACGGGTACGTGGTCTATACCCAGTCCTCGGACCAGCAGGTCGACCTCACGCATCGGATCAACATGTCCGAGCTGTTCGGCGCCACGGGCATCCCCCAGGGCACGTACAAGAGCATGACGATCTCGCTCGATTACTCCGCGCCGATCGTCTATCTGAAGGGTCAGACCAAGCCAGCCACCGTCAAGAACTCCTCCGGCACGCTGAACCCGGGCGTCATCAACGAGACGGTGAAGTTCTCCGCGTCCCATCCGCTGGTGATCGGTCTTAACCAGTCGACCCCGCTCGCCATCAACATCGACCTGGCGGCCTCGAACTCGATCGACGCCAGCACCAATACGGTCACGGTCAAACCGTTTCTGGTCGCAACCGTACAGCCTTACCAGAGCCTGCCGCTGCGGGCGCGCGGACAGATCGTCCTTTCCAAGCCGAGCAGCGGTTATTTCATCGAGAATCTTCGCCCGTTCGACGACACGTACTACGCTGACGGCAACGTCGGCGCGGTGACCGTCAACGCGTCCTCGAGCACGTATTTCAACGTCAATGGGGTGACGTATACGGGCACAGCGGGCCTGACGGCCCTCGCCAGCCTCAATCCCGGCATCGTGATAACCGCCTACGGGAACCTGGGCAGCCTCTCGACCATCACCCCGGCGCTCAATGCGACCGAAGTGTATGCGGGCACCACCGCCATCAGTCCGGGCAATGAGGCCCTGCGTGGCATCGTCGCCGCCCGCAGCGGCAACACCCTGACCGTACGGGGCGCCGAATACGTCTGCCAGGAAGGTCCTTGCCTGAGCAGTTCCGCGTTCACGTACTACCCGACGGCGACGGTCACCATGGGCTCCGGAACCATCGTGAGCGAAGACGGAGTGGCCGCGAGCGGCCTCGGTCTGCAGTCGGTGTCGGTCGGACAGCGAATCACCGCACTCGGGGTCGGCACGGTGAGCGGCAGCGCGCTGTCGCTGAGCGTCACCGGCGGCCAGATCCGCCTTCAGTCCACGCAGCTGTGGGGCACCCTCGGCAGCGGCGCGGTCGGCAGCGCGACCCTCAACCTGCTCGAGATCGGCCCGTTCCCCCCCAGCGACTTCAACTTCACCGGCACTGGCGCGAGCAGCAGCAGCGACGCCAACCCGGCCAGCTACGCGGTGAACACCGGCTCGTTCGATGCCAGCACGCTGAGCGCGAATACGCTGATCAATGCCGCCGGCATCGTGACGCCGTTCGGCTCGGCTCCGCCGGACTTCACGGCCTCCTCGGTCGCGAACCGGGCCAACGGCCCCTCGACGCTCATTGTGGAGTGGACCTCGGGCACGACCGCGCCGTTTACCAGCTACAGCAGCTCGGGACTGGTGGTCAATCTCGGCAACACCGCCATCACCTCGGCGATTCTGCGCACCGGACCGCAGACCGTGCAGCTCTCGAGTCTCTCGGCCAGCCCGACCATCATTGCCGGGTGCGCGAGCGGCACGTGCAGCGGCAGCTCCGAGTACGCGATCGGCAACGCCACCAACGGCGTGCAGGTGTACGAGAGCGGCACGAATTTCCTCAGCGGCCTCTCGAGCACGCTGAACGGCTCGAACAACGTATTCAAGCTGGTGGCGATCGGCACCTACGATTCCAGCACGAACACGTTCTACACGCAGCGCATGGATGTGGCGCTGAAGTAGCAGGCCCGGCTCGTGCGCGCCGGGCGAATCAACGCCCGGCGCGCTCCGTCTCGCGCCGCCGGTGGCCTTAGAAGGTCACGACGGTGCGGATGGATTCGCCGCGATGCATCAGATCGAACGCCTCGTTGATGCGCTCGATCGGCATCACGTGCGTGATCAGCTCGTCGATGTTGATCTTCTTGTCCATGTACCAGTC
>JAKBBE010000034.1 GCA_021826035.1 Pseudomonadota bacterium
CGGTTTCCCTCGCTGCATGTCCGCCGGCCGCATCTGTGGTGGCCGAACGGCTATGGCGAGCCGTATCTATACACGCTGGCACTGAAGCTCTACGAGCGCCCCGGTGGTGACGCCCGGGTCTTATCCGACAGCCGCACACTTCGATTCGGCATTCGCGAGATCACTTACGAGCTGTCTCTGTTCGATCATCAGGGGCGACTGCGTCGCGTCGTCGTTGATCCGACCAAGGGCTCGCTGCTTGGCGAGCCGCCACTCCTCGATGTTCGCCACCGCGCGATCAAGCGGACCGCGAATGGGTGGGCCGCTTCGCTTGCTGCAGCTGCTGAAAAATCGCCGGCCGTCCGGGCTGACCCGGATTCCTCCTCGCTCTCGCCCTATCTGGCGATCCGGGTGAACGGCGTCAGGATCGCGGCACGAGGCGGAAACTGGGGCATGGACGATGCGATGAAGCGCATTACGCGCGCACGGCTCGAGCCGTATTTCCGCCTCACGCGCCAGGCCAACCTCGACGTCATCCGTAACTGGCTCGGCCAGAATACCGAGCCGGTGTTCTACCGCCTGGCTGACGAATATGGACTGCTGGTGCTCAACGACTTCTGGGAATCCACCCAGAACTTTCAGCTTCAGGCCGAGAATCCACAACGATTTCTGGCGAACGCGCGCGACGTCATTGAGCGCTACCGGAATCATCCGTCGATCGCACTGTGGTTCGGGCGCAATGAGGGCGTTCCGCAACCGATCCTCAATCGGGGGCTCGCACATCTGGTCGGCTCTCTCGATGGCACGCGACTGTATCTGCCGAGCTCCAATCGCATCAATCTGCAGGGCAGTGGGCCATACGATTACCGGGCCCCGGTGCAGTATTTCACGACACTCGCCCGCGGATTCTCCGTGGAGGTTGGCACGCCCTCGCTTGCCTCGCTGCGCACTCTCGAGGCCATGATGCCCCGGGCGGATCTTTGGCCGGTGAGCGACGATTATGCGTATCACGACTGGAACTTCGGCGGTAATGGCGATGTTCGGGTGTTTATGCGCGCGCTCGATGCACAGCTCGGCGCACCGAAGAGCCTGCAGGACTTCGAGCGCAAAGCGCAGCTCATGGATTACGTCAGTTATCGGGCCATCTTCGAGGGCTTCAATGCACACCTTTGGACCGAGAACAGCGGGCGGCTGTTGTGGATGACGCAGCCGGCGTGGCCGAGCAACATCTGGCAGATCTATACGTCCGATTACGACACGGCGGGCGCGTACTTCGGAGTCAAGGAAGCTTGCCAGCCGGTGCACGTACAGATGAATCTTCCGAACTATGCACTCGCGGTCGTCAACACGACGCGCTTGGCCCGCGTCGGGCTCACCGTGAACGGCGAAGTCGTTTCGCTGCACGGGCGGATACTCACCAAGGTGAGTGAGCCGGTCACTGCGTCCGCTGATTCCGTTACGACCCTGCCACCACTTCAGCTCGCACGCTTCCTGGCTCGGGAGCGGCTGGTGTTCGTCGAGTTGCACCTGGTCGATAGCGGTGGTCACGTGGTGAGCGAGAATGTCTACTGGCAGGGCCGCAGCGCGCGCGATCTGCGACTGCTCGACACCTTGGCGCCGCAACGGATCACAGTGGGCGCGCATGACATCGGCCTCGATCAGTCAGGGCGCGACCGGCTGGTATCGGTCGAGCTGACAAACCGCGGGAACGAGCCGGCCGTGGCGGTCAAGATCAGTGCGCTCAACGCGCGTGGTGGACGCGTGCTGCCGGCCTACTACGGCGCGAATTTCGTGACCTTGCTGCGGGGCGAGCGCCGTAGGGTCGTCGTTCGCTGCCCGCGGCGCGGCTCACGTTGTGCACGGATCGCCGTTTCGGGCTGGAATGTGCAACCCGTGTCCGTCACGGTCGGGGACGCTGTCCGGAGTGCGCATGCCCGATAAGCACCGTCGCGATGCGCTCGGGCAGTGGTTGCTGTCGGAGGCCTATCCGCTCTGGTCACGATGCGCATGGGATGAGCAGCGGGGTGGATTTTACGAGCGGCTCGCCGCCGATGGGCCTGTGGTGGGCGACCCGCGCCGTGCTCGCGTTCAATTACGCCAGATCTACTCATTCGCGTGTGCGCCCGATCTGGGCTGGGGGGGCACTGTGCGCGACCTTGTCGTCGCCGGACTCGCCCACGTGCGTCTGCGCTATGTGCGGGCAGACGGTCTCGTGCGAGCGGTCGTCGGACCCGACGGCGCCGTGGTGGACGAGCGCGCGCTGCTTTACGATCAGGCGTTCGCGCTGCTGGCGTTTGCTGCCGCCCATCGCGCATTGGGGGCAAGTGGCGGGATGGAGCAGGCCGCCGCGGCGCTTCTCGATCGAGTTCAATCGACATTCAAGCGCCGCGGACCCGGATTTCGCTCCGAGGGCGCGAGCGAGCGCCCGCTGTCGTCCAATCCGCACATGCACCTCCTGGAGGCAGCGCTGGCATGGCGCTCGCTGTCCGACGACACACGGTGGAGCCGGCTCGTGGAGGACCTGGTCGAATTGGCTCTAGATCACCTGATCGATGCGCAGAGCGGATTCGTGCGTGAGCATGTCGACGTCGTGGGGACGGACTTTGAGGGGATTCAGAGCAGACTGGTCGAGCCGGGCCATCAATTCGAATGGGCGTGGCTTTTGTTGCGTGCCGGGGTGTCGCAGCCGTCCCGGGCCGGCTGCGCCTCGCAGGGGCAGGAACGCGCGGCCACATTCGCGGCAGCGAGGCGGCTCACGGCCATCGGCGAGTTGCACGGGGTCCAAGGCGGAGTGGCCGTCAACGCTTTGCTCGACGACCTGAGCGTGCACGACCTGCGTGCTCGTCTGTGGCCTCAAGCCGAGCGTCTGAAGGCGCACACTCTCATGGCGCGCCTGACTGGAGAGGCGCATCACCGGCAGTCGGCCGCCGAGGCGCTCGAGTCGTTGCTGCAGTATCTCGATACGCCCGTGCGCGGGTTATGGTACGACCAGAAGCGGCCCGACGTCGGGTTCTTCAGCGAGCCGTCACCGGCGAGCAGCTTCTATCACATCGTATGTGCCGCCCGGGAGTTGACAGCGACTCTGTAAGGAGATCGTGCCCGCCCGAGTCCCTCGTTGCACGCAACGGACAGGAGTGCAACTCGCCATTTCTCAGAACCGCGCGCCGAGGGCGCGGCGTGCCCCTGTAGTGCTTCACCTGCGGTGCGCGGCCGGTGCCCGGCCGAGCGACCCGCGCAGAACGAGTTCGAGGTCGAGGCGCGGGCGGGGCACCGGCTGTGGCCACCCGTGCTGGTGTGGCTTGTGCTGGATGATCAGATCCACCGAAATGCGGGCAATGGCGCGGACGGGCTGGCGAACGGTGGTGAGCTGCGGCCAGAGCATGGTTGCGATGGGCGCATCATCGAACCCGACGATGGACAGCTCCTCGGGAAGCGCGAGGTTCATCTGCCGGGCGACGCACATGGCGGCTGCGGCCATGTCGTCGTTGCTTGCGAAGATGGCGGTGGGGCGATTTGGGGATTCCAGAATGCGACGCGCGCATTCCAAACCGCCGGCGAATTCGAAGGTGCCGGTTTGGACGAGTTGAGGATCGATGGGCAACCCGCGTGCGTGCATAACGTCAGCGAAACCCAGGTAGCGCTGCTCGGTGACCCGATGGTCTGGTCGTCCCCGTATGAAGCCGATGCGACGGTGGCCGTATTCGACGAGTTGCGCTGTGAGCTGGCGTGCCGCCGCACGGTCGTCGGTGTCCACTGACGGGGACTCGGGGTGCTCGTGGATGGGCGCAATCTGCACGATCGGTATGCCCGCTTTTACGAGCGTGGCGCGCACGACCTCATAGTCACTGAGCGGTGGCAGCAGGATCGCCCCCTCCAGGCGCAGCTGACGAATGAGCGTGCTCAGGTCACGCGCGAGCCCCGGGTCGTCGGTGTCGACCGGTTCGACCATCAGGTGCAGGCCGGCATCCCGGCAGCGCTGCACGGCGCCGGTTTGGAACTCGCTCAGATAGTCGCCAGGCCTGTTGTAGAACAACCCGACGAGAAACGACCGGGCACCGGCGAGGCTGCGCGCGTTCAGATTTGGCTGGTAGTCGAGTTGTTCGATGACCCCGAGAACCCGCTGGCGCGTCTGTTCTCGCACGCCGCGCTCGTTATTAATGACTCGCGAGACCGTCTTCGACGAGACACCCGCACGCTCCGCCACCATTTCGATCGTCGCGGACTCGCGTCCGGGACTGGCCTCTTTGATCATCATGCTACAATAACGAAAATGTCAGCGCTGTCAATCGACGGGCTGGCGAGAAGGGGGAGCAGGGCATGGGATTCATCAGCGGCGCAGTGCCGCCGGCACCGCTCGATCTGCTCATCGTGGCGGCCTCGACGGTGGGCATCGTCGGCCTCGGACTGATCGTTTCGCGGCGGCAGTCGAATGCCGAGGACTATTTTCTTGCCTCCCGCGCGGCGCGGTGGCCCGCGATCGGCCTGGCGCTGTTCGCCTCCAACATTTCTTCCACGGCCATCATCGGACTGGCCGGTGCGGCCTATGCACTCGGTATTTCCGTGTACGACTACGAATGGTCGGCAGCGCTCGTGCTGGTGTTTTTCTGCCTGTTCCTGCTGCCCTCCGTGCTCGCCAGTCGTGTGTACACCATGCCGGAATTCCTCGAGCGACGATACGACCGCCGCGTCCGACTCTACTTTGCGGTTCTAACGCTAGTGCTCATCGTATTCGTGGATTCTGCGGGGGCACTGTACAGTGGCTCGCTGGTGTGTCGGATGCTGTGGCCGGGCCTGTCGCTCGAGGTCATCGCGGCAACTCTGGCAGGCGCTGCGGGGCTCTACACGCTGGTCGGGGGGCTGGGCGCACTCATGTGGACCGAGTCGGTGCAGGCGTTGCTGCTCATCTCGAGCGCATTCGTGGTTGCGGTCGCGGCCTTTGCCAAGGCGGGTGGGTGGGACTCAGTGATGACGCGAGTCGATCCGACCATGCTGTCGCTGATCCGTCCGATCGGCGATCCAGGCGTTCCCTGGCCGGGTCTGGTGTTCGGCATCCCGGTGCTCGGCTTTTATTACTGGTGCACGAATCAGTTCATCGTACAGCGCTTCCTGTCTGCACGTAGCCTGGAGGACGGCCGGCGTGGTGCGCTGCTTGCGGGACTACTGAAGCTCTCGGGATTGTTCCTGATGGTGCTGCCGGGAACGTGCGCCATCGTGCTGTTTCCGCACCTGAAGCACGCCGATCAGGTCTACCCGACACTCATGTTCCGGCTGCTGCCCGAGGGCGTGCTCGGCTTCGTGGCGGCCGGCTTCGTGGCGGCCACCCTGGCCTCGGTGTCCTCCGCGCTGAATTGTGCCTCTGCGCTCATCACCATGGACGTGGTGCAGCCCCTGGTGAGTCGGATCGCCCCGCAGCGGCTGGTGCGGGTCGGACGCTTGAGCACCGCGGGGCTGCTGCTCATTGCCGTGTGGTGGACGCCGCAGATCGAGCGGTTCGGCGCGTTGTGGCAGTATTTGCAGGCCATGCTGGCCTACGCCGTACCCCCGGTGGTTGCGCTGTTCCTGGGTGGGCTGTTCTGGCGCGGCGCAAACGCGGCGGGCGCGATTGCGACCGTCGTGTTTGGCACCCTGTGCGGGATCGCGCTATTTCTTCTAACTGTCGTGTTGCGGTGGGTACCGCTGCATTTTCTCTATGCAGCCCCGCTGCTGCTGTCGATCGATCTTGCCATTCTGATCGGCGTGAGTCTCTCGCGTCCCGCAGCGCTGTCAACGGAGGCGGCCGCGCTGGTGTGGCGTGGCGCGCAGTTTCGTGCAGAAAGCATGCGCCTGAGGAGCGTTAGGCTGATGGTCAATTACCGCGTGCAGGCGGCGGCGCTGCTGGCGCTGACCGCATGCATCGTCGCCGCGTTCCGTTAGATCAGCGGGTTGAGGCTCAGGCCAGTGCGCCGAGAGGCACAGTGCAACCGTGAGCTGCGCCGAGCGGAACGCCAGGTTCCGGCCCCGGCCGTCGACCTCGATTGGGGCCGGCGTGGCGCGCGACGGCCGTGCTGAAGCGGTCCGACACGGAGCAGATGATTGACCGGTGCCCGATCCTGTAACAAAGGGATTGGGCCGTCCTCGCAGTCGGGTCACTGCCCGGGTCACGTCCACGCCCGGGTTTCGGTGGTCAGAGCGTGCGCCGGACGTGTGCCTTGAGCGCCGCAGCGCTCAGCCAGGGGTGGGAAAATGTCCGGTCGGATCGCCGGGCGCCACAGTTCACAGAATCTGTCGTCCCGGTGTGCAAGTATTCGCCCGTACGGGCGGTTTGGTGCCCGATCTCCTGCCATGCTCCGCACGAAGCGGCGGGATCGCGGAGTGACGTGATGGCCGCAGAGAACTCAGGCGACGGTAAGCGGCCCGGTGTAATCCGGGTCCTCATCGTCGAGGATATGGAGTTCGAAGCAGAGCTCGATTCACATCATCTCCTGACCGAGGGCATTGCGCACGTTGTGCGCCGTGTCGAGACTGAACAGGCGATGCGCGCGGCGCTCGACGAGTTCAAGCCGACGATCATTCTTTCTGACTTTACGCTGCCGCAGTTTGATGGACTGCGTGCGCTCCAGGTAGCGCAGGAGTGCGTACCTGATGTTCCGTTCCTGTTTGTCTCGGGAACCATCGGCGAGGAGCGGGCCATCGAGGCGCTTCATCGGGGTGCCGTCGATTATGTTCTGAAGGGCAATCTGGCCCGACTCGGTCCGGCGGTCCGGCGCGCGCTGCAGGAGGCCCGGGCACGCGCCGTGCAGCGACAACAGGAGCAGCAGATCAAGCGCCTGACCGGCGTGCTGCGCATGCTGAGCGGAATCAACGGCGCGGTGGTGCGGATCCGCGATCGGGCCGAGCTGCTGCGCGAGGCGTGCCGCCTCGCGGTAAGCGTCGGTGGGTACCCGATGGCGTTCGTTGCGTTACACCAGCATCAGGAGAGACGGCTCGAGATGCTCGTCTGTGAGGGCGAGGAGCTCGCGACTGCGAACTCGATCTGCCGGCTCATCGAGGAGCAAATGGAACGGCAGACGCGCGCCGGGAGGCGCGGTCGCGATCGTTCGGCTCCGTGCGAGTGCCAGGATCCTGAGAGCGGCTCGCCGCTCGCCGTGGGACTTCCGCTGCTCGTTGACAATACGGTGATTGGCGTATTGGGGTTGAGTCACCGCGAACTCGGCGCAATCGGCGAGGAAGAGGGCCGCATGCTGCGCGAGGTGGCGGCGAATCTCTCTTTCGCGCTGCAGTACCTGCAGCAGGACTCGCGGGTCCGGCTGCTCTCCTATTTCGACGTGCTGACCGGCCTTGCCAAGCGTCCGCTGTTCTGTCAGCGCCTGAAGCGTGCACTGCGCGATGCCGGCAGCATGCGAGCGCGCTATGCGGTCGCCGTGTTTGACGTGCAGAATCTCAGTGCAATCAATGATGCGTTCGGTCGCCATTGCGGCGATCTGCTGCTGCAGCTCATTGCCGAACGGCTCAAGCGCCGCTTCCCGGACACGGAGATGCTGGCGCATTTCTCCGGCGGCACCTTCGCTCTGATGACGCCCGTTTCGCAGAGTACGGCGAGCTGTATGCAGAACCTGAACCAGGATCTCGATCGGCTTCTGGAGGAGCCGTTCTTGCTGGCGGGCAGTGACGTTCCCGTGGCGGTGCGCAGTGGTGTTGCCATGAGTCCGGATGACGGGGACGATCCCGACGTGCTGGTGCAGCGGGCCGAGGCATCGCTGCACAACGCGAAGGTCAGCGGTCAGCGCCGCGGCCACTACAGTCCCGCGCAGCATTCCGAAGCGCTTGCGCGGGTGGCTCTGGAGCGGCGATTGCGCCAGGCGCTGGAGCGCCGGGAATTCGAGCTGCATTATCAGCCTAAAGTCGATGTGAAGACCCGACACATCGAGGGCGCCGAGGCGCTGATCCGCTGGAGGGATCCCGAGCGCGGTCTGGTGTCGCCGGCGGAATTTCTGCCCGTCCTCGAGGAAAGCGGTCTGATCGTCGAGGTCGGTGAGTGGGTGATTGAGCGGGCCGCTCTGGAGTGCCGCCATTGGCAGAGCCAGGGCTTGCGAGCGATCCGGGTTGCGGTGAACATCTCGCCGATTCAGCTGTGCGCTGCGGACTTCGTTGAGCGCTTCCTCAAGCACACGCGCACCTGGTCGACGAATGACTGCGGACTCGACGTCGAGATCACCGAGGGCGTGGTGAGCGGCGATGCATCCGGGCAGATCGGCAAGCTCAAGGCGCTTCGCGCGGTGGGCGTCAAGATTGCCATTGACGATTTCGGCACGGGCTATTCGTCGCTGAGTCGCCTGGCGCAACTGCCGATCGATACTCTTAAGATTGACCGTAGCTTCATTGCAGACATGAGCACCGGGGCGCGTGCACGGCGGCTTGTATCGACGATCATCGCGATTGCCCGTACGTTCAACATGGTTGTGGTCGCCGAGGGTGTTGAAGATCAGGAGCAGCTCGATGCACTCTGGCACCTGGGGTGCGACCAGTCCCAGGGCTATCTGCACAGCAAGCCGCTGGGTGCCGAGCAGTTCGCGGCGTTGCTCGAGGTCTGTGGTGAGCGCGGCCTGACGCCGAACGCCGCCGCCGAGATGCCGGCGGCGATCAAATCCCGGTCTCGCGCCGGCTAGGCGCGCCGGGACGCTCAGCTCTGGAGGATGTCGAGGGCCCAGAATGCGACGGTGAGGCCGTCGGTGATGTTGTACGCGACGATGCTTGGGGGCTTCTCCAGCCAGCACGCGTAAAGGACGCCGAGGACAAACTCGTAGCCCTGCTGGAACAGCGCATCGAGTCGGCTTTTGGTCCAGAAGCTGGGAACATGCGTGGATGCGAGGAGCAGCGCGGCGATCATGCCGCCGCAATTCATGCAGAACGGTCCGATGTGCAGTTTGCCCGGCATGGCCGCTGCGCGATAGGGCACGAGCAGCACGCGAAACCAGATCTCTACGGTTGGTCCCACGTGGAGCGACTCGAAAACTGCCGGGCCCCAGGGGTTCTGATGCGTGTAGACGATGTCCCCGGTGGTCTGCTGGATATGCGGTGGCACATCCAGCCAGGAGTTACCGGCGTTTACCACTGGCGCCGGCGCAAGTCCCCATAAGAGGGCTGGGAGGAGATGCCGCTTGCCGCGCGGCCAATGCAGGCCGTAGTCGGCTGGTGCGTACCAATTGGTCAAAGCGGCGATGCCGGTGGCGCGCGATTCGCTCCCCTGGGCTGCAGTGCTCGCGACCGTTTGTGTCGTGGGCAAACCCTGAGTATTCCATCGGTCAATACTGCGCGCGCACGCCCGAGTTCCACATCACGGGTTTGGCACTGTGGATTGCGTGCTTCGAGGAATGAAACGCAGGGCAACGCACGCAGGAACGGGTTGCTCGGTTGACCGGCCGGCGTCGCGGCACGCGGACCCGTCGGGTGGCGCTGTGTGCGGTCTGACGGGTGGGGGCCTCGGACCGCCGCGCCGGCGGTGGGAATCATGAGCAAATCCGCTGGCGTCGTGATGAAATCGCGGCGCCCTTCCGATGGTTCTCTCATGCTATGACCAAACGGAATGATCAGTCTGACGGCATCCCTGGCGTGTACGTCGGCGCGCCCGTGCACGAACCGCGTGACGGACTGACCTGGATTCACGGCACGGCGCTCTACATTGGCGCGGTCCTCGGCACCGGGGTGATTGCATTACCGTCTCTCGCGGCCCGAGCCGCGGGCCCGGCGTCGCTGCTGGCCTGGCTGGCCCTGATTATCCTCTCGGTACCGCTGGCTGTGACGTTTTCGGCGCTCGGTGCGCAGTACCCCGACGCCGGAGGGGTCTCGACGTGCGTCAAGCTCGCGTACGGTCGATATCCAGCTGCCGTGGTGGGCTGGTGCTTTCTGTTCGCGGTGCCGGCGGGGGCCCCGGCCGCCGCGATGTTCGCCGGCGCTTACGTGCAGGCGGCGCTCGGCGGCGGGGCCTCGACCGTCATGCTTACGGCGGTCGCGATGGTCATGAGCGTGACGTTGATCAATGTGTTTGGGGTGACGTTCTCCGGACGGGTCCAGGTGCTCGTGGCGGCGTTGCTGGTGACCTTCCTGGCGACTGCCGTGTGCGCGTCCGTGACGCATTTCCGCGTGCAGAATCTCCATCCGTTCAACCCGCACGGTTGGCTCGCCGTCGCATCGGCCGCGGGTTTGCTCGTATGGAGCTTCGCCGGCTGGGAGGCGATTACACATCTGGCCGCGGAATTTCGCCGGCCGGCCCGTGACATGCCCCGGGCAGCCATCGCGGCGGTCATCGTCGTCGGGGTGCTCTATTTTGCGGTCGCGGCTGCGACGGTGCTCGTGCTCGGCCCCCGTGCAGCCTCAACAGAGGCGCCGCTCGCGGATCTGCTGGCGGCAGGATTCGGCGGGGAGGTCAAGCTGCTGGCTGCGGGGGCGGCGCTGCTACTGACTGCGGGAACGATGAATGCTTACTTTGCCGGTGCGGCGAAGCTCGGAGCGGCCTTGGGCCGGGATGGAGCGCTACCGGCGTGGTTCGCGCACGGGAGCGAGGCCGGAGGCGTTCCCCGGCGCAGTCTTCTGGCTCTCGCCGGTCTTGCGCTGACGATGCTTGCGGTGACGGTCGCGACGCACCTGCGTGTCGAGGCGTTGGTGCTCATGACCACCGGTGCCTTCGTGATCGTGTACATCCTCGGAACGGCCGCCGCGCTGCGCTTGCTCGAGGCGCGCTCCTGGGGGCGACGGGCCGCCGCTTTTGCACTGATTTTCGACGTTGTGCTGCTCGTAACGACGGGTCGCTATCTGATCTGGTCGCTCGTCATCGCCCTGGGCGCGGTCATCTACGTGAACCGTGCGCGTCGTACGCCGGTCTGATCAGGCGATCGGAGTGCTCTGCCCTCGTGAACCGTTGCGCTGCAGCGGGGCCGCAGGCAGCGTCGACCGCAGCTGAATCCCGTCGTGCTCGCCGATGAGAGTGGCGAGCCAATCGACGAACACGCGCACGCGCCGGGACAACTGGCGGCTGCGGGGGTAGACGACGTGCAGCGGCAAGGGCTCCGGGAACCACTCGGCGAGCACCAGGTCGAGCGCTCCGCGCTCCATCGCCTCCTTGACCACGAATGCCGGCAGTTGCGCAATGCCGAGCCCGGCCTCGGCGGCGGTCACATAGCTGTTCTCATCTTCCAGCGCGAGATGCCCGGGGAAAACGGCATGGATGCGTTCGCGTTCGTTCGAGAAGACCCATTCGACCGCCTCGCCCGTGCTCGGTGAGAAATGGTTGAGACAGCGATGCTGCGCCAGCTCGCTCGGATGGGTCGGGCTGCCGTTTCGGCGCAGATATTCCGGTGAGGCGCAGGTGACGAAGTAAAGGAATCCGACCCGGCGGGCGATGAGGCCTGTGTCGCGGACGTCACCGATCCACAGCGCGCAATCGATCGCCTCGGAGACCAGGTCAAAATGCCGTTCATTGCAGGCGAGGGCGAGCTCGATGCCGGGGTAGTGCGCGAAGAACGCGGGCAACGCCGGCACGATCACCGAGCGTGCGATCAGCGTTGGCGCATCGACGCGGACGCGGCCGAGCGGATTCGTTGATCGTTGCGACAGGGATGCTTCGGCATCCTCGAGCTCCGCCAGAATTGCGACCGCGCGCTGGTAATAGGCGGCGCCCTCAGGTGTCACGCCGACGCGGCGGGTCGTGCGGTTCAGAAGGGTCACGCCGAGGGCCTTCTCCAGCCGCTTCAGCAGCGTCGTTGCGGTTGCGTTCGGGATTCCGAGGCTTTCCGCTGCGCGCCTCATCGTGCCCGTCTCCACGATCCGCGCGAAGAGCCTCATGGCCTGGAGCTTGTCCATTTATTATTCCGGTTTATGAATTATCGATTTAAGACATGACGTTTATTTCAAGAACAACGAATAATATGCTGGCGGTCGATTCCGTGCACCTCGGAGCCATTCATGAACGATTTCCTGAAGACCGTGACCGACCAGAGCTTTGGCGAGCAGGTCCTTCGCGAAACGCGCCCCGTGCTCGTGGACTACTGGGCGAGTTGGTGCGGCCCGTGCCGCATCATCGCCCCGATGGTGGAGGCCTTCGCCGAGCAGTACGCGGATCGCCTGACCGTGGCCCAGCTGAACATCGAGGAGAATCCGCTCACGCCGACCCGCTATGCCGTACGCGGCGTCCCCACGCTGATGATCTTCAAGAACGGGCAGCCCGTCGCCATGCGTGTCGGCAGTCTCAGCAGACAGGAGTTGGACGCCTTTGTGTCGGCGCATGCCTGAGTAGACGGAACAGCAGGCGGCCGGTGTGGCCGCTGCGCTTCCCCGCAGGTCGGGCCTGTGAGCCCGATGTCAGCGCATCCGGGTGAGCCAGCGGCTCCGCCCCGTCGAGCACCGAGCGGCGGGTGACAGTCCGATCGCGCTCGGTAATAATGCCTACGGCCATGATTCGACTCGTCGATCACCTCGGACTCATTACGAGCCCGGCTTTCGCGGAAAGCCGGGGTGGTGGTGCGCGCGCGGAGGGTGTCACAGAGACGAGGACTACGGGCCATGGCTCACGAAGAACAAGAGCGGGAAGTTTCACAGGCGCTGTGCCTGCGGGTCGTTGCCGAGCGTGATCCCGGCGCGCTCGCGCGCGTGCTCAACTGCTTTGCGAGTCTCAATGCCATTCCTAGGCGTGTGGTGGCGGAATTCAGCACCGCGGGCGTGCAGCACATCCGGGTCGAGATCGTCGGCCTGACCGAGTGGCATCTGTCTCTGATCTCGGCGAAGCTCGGTCAGGCACCGATGATCGAGAATGTGTATTGGCACCACTTGTAGGGTTAGAGACAGAGCTGATCGTGCGGGTCGTACTCCGGTGCCCGCGGCATCGACCTTGGCGTGGGTCGGCCGCGATGACTGCACGCTCAGTACCGCCACGTGAGGCGCGACGGTCCGCATGACGGCCCCGGGAATCCGGTACCGCCCCGTCGGGAGGTAACCCGCCGAGTGGACAGCGGGCTTGAACGTCATGCGCGAGCATCTCAGCGCGCAGCGAGACGCTCCTCGACAAAGCGCTGAGCGCCCTCGAGGCTGGCGAGTCGTGGGTAATCGGCCTCCGCGATATCGATTGCGAACGCCTCGCTCACGGCGGTCGCGAAGTGCAGCGCGTCCATCGAGTCGAAGTCAAACTGATCGCGTAGGTTCTTCGACGGCTCGATGCTCGCGGGATCGATGTCGGGTGCCACGCCGGTCAACAGCGCGAGTAGTTTCGTTTGGATTTCCTTCGGTTCCATGGCGGTTGCTTCCTCGCTCAGAGAAGTTCCGGATGGGCGAGCAGTTCGGCAATTGCGCGTAGAAAGCGAGCCCCGAGTCGCCCGTCCGTGACCCGGTGGTCTGCCCCGAGGGACAAGGTGAGGACGGGTCGTGCGACGCACTGACTGCCCTGGACCCAGGGCTGTTCGCGGATCGCGCCGGCCCCGACGATCGCCACTTGGGGTGGATTGATAATTGGAAACAGCACGTCCACCCCATCGGCGCCGAGGCTCGTCACGGTGATCGTTGCCGCGGTGAATTCACCCGAGCGCATGTGTCCGGCGCGCACGCGCATGACGAGGGCGCTGAAGTCGCGCATCAACGTCGGCAGGTCCTTCTGGTTCGCATCGAGCAGTGCCGGCGCGACCAGTCCGCCGCTGCGTACCGCGATCGCAGCGCCCGCGTGCACCGCGGAGGCCGACTCGAAGCGCCCGTCCCGGAAATAGCCGTTGAATCCCTCGATGCGCGCAGCGGCGAGCGCCACGGCCTTCGTAATCAGTACGGCCTCGATCAGTCGGTCCTTGACCGCAAGCGGCGCGTTGTGGCCAATCAGCCAGTCGCGCGCGGGGCCGAAGTCGACCGCGTGGCTCAGATAGTAATGCGGAATCTCCCGTTTGGATCGGGCCATGGCCATACCAATCGATGCGCGCATCGCTGCGCGCGCATCGCCCTGTGCGGAGGCCACAGGTGGCGCGAGCTTCTCGACATCCGCGACGTGGATGATGCCGCCGGCTGCGGATCGGGCGAAGGTCTCGAGTGGCAACCCAAGTTCATGCGCGCGACGGCGTGCGGCCGGAGAGATCCGTGCGTGCGCAGTCTTGGCGGAGGACGCAGGCGCCGCTGTGGTCGCCGCCGCCGCCGGGGCGGCAGGCGCTGCCGGAGGCTGTGACGGGACCGAGGGGGGTGGGGCCTGCGGTGCGCCCGAGATCTCGAGCCGGGCCAGTGGGGCGCCGACCGGCACTTTGGTCCCAGGCTGCACCAGGTGCTCGAGCACCTGCGCATCATCGTAGGCTTCGATGTCGATCAGTCCCTTGGTGGTCTCGACCGTGGCGAGTGGCTCACCATGGCGCACCCGCTCGCCGGGATTCTTGAGCCACTCGGTGAGCGTCGCACTCTCCATGTCGGCGCCAAGGGAGGGAAGATGGAATTCGACCTGCATTACGGACTCCCGCTGCTCTCGAGCACCGTGCGCACTGCGGCCACGATCCGGTCCGGGCTTGGCAGCGCAGCGTCCTCGAGGTGCTTGGCATAGGGCACCGGAACCTCCGCCGTGCACACGCGCACCACGGGCGCATCGAGGTCGTAGAAGGCCTGTTCGACGATGCGCGTGGTCACCTCGGCCGACAGGCTGCCGCTGCGCCAGCCCTCATCGACAATGACTGCGCGCCGGGTGCGCCGCACGCTGGCGATGATTGCTTGCTCATCGAGCGGTCGCAGTGTGCGCAGATCCAGCACCTCGGCCTCGATCCCCGTCCTGGCGAGTTCCTCGGCCGCCGCGAGCGACTTGTGCAGACTCCACCCGTAGGCGATCAGCGTGACGTCCCGGCCGGCGCGGCGGATTGCTGCGTTGTGCAGATTGACTGCCTCCAGACCTGCCGTGAGATGGCCTTCCATGTTGTAGAGATACTGGTGCTCGAAGAGCAGCACCGGATCCGGACAGGCGAGGGCGGCCGCAAGCATGAAGCGTGCGTCGTCGATCGTGGCCGGTGTGAGGATTCGTAGGCCCGGAATGTGTGCATACCAGCCCTCGAGACTGTGCGAGTGCTGGGCTGCAAGCTGACGTCCGGCGCCGGTTGCGAGACGGATGACGAGTGGCACGTTGAACTGACCACCGGACATGTGGCTCAGGGTCGCGGCGTTGTTCATGATCTGATCGAGCGCGAGCAGGCTGAAGTTGACGGTCATTACCTCGACGATAGGCTTCAGGCCGCCGAGCGCCGCACCGATTCCGGCGCCCACGAAGGCTGATTCGGACAGCGGCGTATCACGGATCCGGTCTGCGCCGAACTCTTCGAGCAACCCCTTGCTGACGGCATAACTGCCGCCGTAGCGACCCACGTCCTCGCCCATGAGAAAGACTCGTGGATCGGCTATCAGTGCGCTGCGCAGCGCTTCACGCACTGCATCGCGGTAGCTCATGGCAGAGCGCGAATCAGGCAACGGGTCCGGCATATACGAACCGCTCCAGGTCGGCGACTGACTCCCAGGGGGACGCCTCTGCAAACTGTACCGCGGCGTCGACTTCTGCATTTGCGTCCCGTTCGCAGCGCTCGTAATCATCCTCACTCATGAGGCCGAGGGCTTTGAGGCGCTTGGTCAGGGTGATGATCGGTCCTTTCTTTTCCCATTGCGCCACTTCCGCCTTGTCGCGATACAGCTGCGGATCGAACATGGAATGCGCCCGGAAGCGGTAGGTACGCAACTCGAGCAGCATCGGACCGCATCCGGTGCGGACCTCATCCACAGCGCGACTCACCATCGTCTCGACGGCAAGCACGTCCATGCCATCGACAGGTTGTGCCGCCATGCGGTAGGCACGAGCCTTGGTCGTGATGTCCGTCTCGGCCTGCGCCTGATCGAGGGCCGTCCCCATGGCGTAGAGGTTATTCTCGCAGAGGAACAGTACGGGTAGCCTCCAGAGCGAGGCGAGGTTGAGTGATTCGTGGAACTCTCCCTCGGCCACCGCGCCATCTCCAAAGAAGCACGTCGTAATGTCGTTCTGGCGCAGCAGTTTCTGTGCTAGCGCGAGGCCTACCGCAATCGGCAGTCCACCCGCGACGATGGCGTTACCTCCGTAGAACCGTCTCGATGCATCGAACAGGTGCATCGAACCGCCGCGGCCGCGGCTGCACCCGGTCTGCTTGCCGAACAGCTCCGCCATGACCGCGGGCATGGGAATGCCGCGCACGATGGCGTGGCCGTGCTCGCGGTACGTCGAAACCACCGCGTCAGTCGGACGCAGTGAGCGCATGGCCCCTACGGCGACGGCTTCCTCGCCGTTGTACAGGTGCAGGAATCCGCGGATCTTGGTCTCGCCGTACAGCCGGTAGCAGCGATCCTCGAAGCAGCGTATGCGCAGCATCTCGCGCAGCAACTCCAAGCCGTGCTCGCGGCTGACGGGAAGCTCTACGGTTTCGGTCATTCCCGGCCCTCGAGGGTGGACAGATCTCCTTCCGGAAGGCCGAGTTCGCGCGCTCGCAGCAATCGACGCATGATCTTGCCACTGCGCGTGCGGGGCAAACTGTCGCTGAAGACGATCTCGCGTGGCGCCACGACCGCGCCGAGGAGCCGCCGGGCGTGGCCCATGATCTGGCGGCGCAGAGCGTCATTCCCCTCGAAGCCGCTTCGCAGCTCGACGAAGGCCTTTACGGCCTGGCCGGCAATCGGATCGGGAACGCCGATCACGGCGACCTGCGCCACGGCCGGATGCGTCATGAGGGTACTTTCGACCTCGAAGGGACTGATGAGGTGGCCGGCCGACTTGATGACGTCGTCGGCGCGGCCAACGAACCAGAAGTAGCCCTCGTTGTCGCGCCGGGCCAAATCGCCGGCGAGGTACCACCCGTCGAGGAAGCTTTGCCGGTAGCGCTCTGGGTCTTCAAGGTAGCTGCTGAACATCGATGGCCAGCCGGGGCGCAAGGCGATTTCCCCCACCTGCTCGGGTGATTCGACGACCTCGAGCGTACCCTGTGCCGTGCGTCGGACGACCTGCGCCTCGACGCCGGGGACCGCGCGTCCCATCGAGCCCGGCAGCACGTCGCAGGCCGCAAAATTCGCGATCATGATGGCCCCGGTCTCGGTCTGCCACCAGGTGTCGTGAAACGGCATGCCAAAGGCTTCCACGCCCCAGAGAACCGCTTCCCCGTTGAGCGGCTCCCCGACGCTCGCCATGTGCCTCAGCTGCGGGTAATGGCGCTCACGGGTGAGCGCCGTCCCGGCCTTCATGAGCATGCGGATCGCTGTCGGGGCGGTATACCAGACGTTCACGCGCTCTTCCTCGAGAATCTGGTACCAGCGCTGCGGATCAAACTCCTCGCGATCGACGATCAGCTGTACGCCGCAGGTGAGTGGGCCGATCAATCCGTAAGCGATCCCTGTCACCCAACCCGGATCGGCCGTGCACCAGTAGACCTCGCCGGGGTGCAGGTCGAGAACCAGCTGGCTGGTGGCGTGCTGGGCAATGACCGCGGCATGCGTGAGCGTTACGCCCTTCGGCTTGCCGGTCGTCCCGCTCGTAAAGTGCAGCAGAGCGACGTCGGTATCTCGCGTGAGGGTGGTCTGGTACGCATCCGACGCACCGTCCATCAGGCACGCAAAATCACTCGTGCCTTCCGGCAGCTTGCGCTCTGTGCCTTCTGACACGATGAGGACACTGCGCAATTCAGGCAGGTCCGACCGAATTGGCGCGACCTTGCGGCGATACAGATTCTCAGTGGTCACGAGCAGCTGAACGTGACCGAGTTGCAGGCGTGTCTTCAGCGGATCAGGACCGAACGCCGAGAACAGCGAGCAGAAGACATTGCCCGCCTTGACCGCTCCGAGCGCCGCGCTGAAGAGTTCCGGAACGCGGCCGAGGAGGGTGGCGATGGTCGCTCCGCGGGCAATACCCAGCGATCGCAATACATTGGCAAATTGATTCGAGTGACGCTGCAGGTCACCGTACGTCACGTCAACGCGCCGCCACTCGCGGTCGAGAAAGCGCGCTGCAATCTGATCGGCTCGCCCCCGCTCGACCTGGCGGTCGACCGCCTCGTGCGCAAGATTGAGGTGCGGATCGGACGAGCCAGTGAGTGCGCGACGGGATTCCGACCAATCGAACCGCTGTCGAGCGGACTCGTAGTCGCTCAGGTAGTGCTCAAGACTTCCCGGCGTTTTGTGTAGGGTTCGCTCTGCCATCGCCGCGTTCCGTGGAAAGTGATTGTGCGGCGAGGCGGTGCGAAGTCGATCCGCGATAGTACCTACCTCCCTACGGCGGGAGCGGCCGAAGCGTCTCGAGAGGCGGAGTCTTGATCGCTTCCGCCGAGTTCGGGCGGGGCAACATCCCGCCGCGCCAAGCCGGTCGTTCCGAACAGACTGCCGCAGTGTCCGGCAACGGGAGCGCCTGAGCGCCGCTGGCACAATGTGACGGACCGCCGGAGGACTGCTGTCCGGCCGGGTGGGGGAGAGTGAAACAAGTCGACCGCGTGCCTCCGTGACGAGCTACCGCTGACCGGAGGCATGCGGTCGTCTGAGGTTGGGACACGCTCTGGCGCACGACATTCGCGGATGCCGGTCAGGAGCGTCTGCTGCATGTGACCGGGGCGTCCCTTGAGAAACTGAAGGCTCGGCAGGATGGTGAGACGAAGTCGACCACACAGTCTCGCGCGTGTGCGCACGAGGCCGGTTCGGCAGCGGTCAAACCGATAAATGTGTCGGAGGCGCTTCGGAGCGCCATCCGGTCGTATCCGCGCCGCGGCGCGCGGCGCAGCGATGCCAGCACGCCGGCGTTGGCACGAAGACGGCGGGTGACGCTACTGCGCTGGTTGTATTCCTGAAGCCGACTGTGCTAGTTTCCCGCTGAATAGAAGAAATGATCCCCAACGGGTCGCCTGACACCACCTCCGACCGGCAAGCGGGTCCGCGGTGCAGTCGACTGCTCACGGAAGGACCGAGTGGGAGATTGCAGAAACATACACGTCAGCAAGCTGTGCGATGTCTCCAGGGCGGGCGCGACTCGGAGTCGGCCGCCTTCCGCAAAATCACACGCGTGCGCGCATCGTCCCGGTCGTGCTTGTCTGACACGATTGCCGAAACCTGAATCCGTTGTGCTTCTGGCTAAGCACTGAGAGAGGGCTCATGCTCACCATCCGCAATCTATCCAAGACCTATCCCAATGGGGTTCGCGCGCTGAGCGACGTGTCGCTGGACATCCCCAACGGAATGTTCGGTCTGCTGGGGCCGAATGGCGCGGGTAAGTCGACACTGATGCGCACGATTGCGACACTGCAGGATCCGGATGCCGGCACGATCAAACTAGGCGATCTGGATGTGCTTGCCGATAAGTCCGCGACGCGGCGGCTTCTGGGCTACCTGCCTCAGGAGTTCGGGGTGTACCCGAAGGTGAGCGCTGAGGCGATGCTGGAGCATTTCGCAATCCTCAAGGGCGTCACCAATCGGGGGGAGCGTCGTGAGCTCGTTGCGGCGCTGCTAAATCAGGTAAATCTCTACGAAGTCCGAAAACGAAGGCTTGGAACGTTCTCCGGCGGAATGCGACAGCGTTTCGGTGTTGCCCAGGCGCTGATTGGAGCGCCACGGTTGGTGATTGTGGATGAGCCGACGGCCGGTCTGGATCCCGAGGAACGACAGCGCTTTTTGAATCTGCTGGCGGAAATCGGCGAGCGAGTGGTCGTGATTCTGTCCACGCACATCGTTGATGACGTGAGCGAACTGTGTCCGCGCATGGCGATCATCGCCGAAGGCCGGGTCCGCTTGGCCGGCGAGCCGCGCGAGACCATCCGGGCTCTCGAAGGGCGTGTCTGGCGGCGAACGATCGACAAGGTCGCGCTCAGTGAGTACCGGGCGCGGTACACCGTGCTGTCGACGCGGCTGTCCGGCGGCGCCACACTGATTCATGTGCTTGCCGACGCGCAACCTGAGAGCGGATTCGAGTGCATAGCGCCCGACCTCGAGGACGTCTATTTCGGCCAGTTGCACCAAGCAGCCGCCGCACGGGCTGCCTGACATGTTCCGAGAAATCATCCGTTTCGAACTCAGGCAGCAGCTACGCAGTCCGCTGCTGTGGCTGGTGGCTTTCCTCCTCGCGGCGCTGGCCTGCGCGGCAACTTCCTCGCATTCCGTGACGATCGGAGGCGGGATCGGAAACGTTCACCGCAATGCGCCGACTGTCGTGATCAACATGCTCGGCATGTTCTCGGTCATTGGGTTGTTCCTGATACCGATGTTCGTGGTCGGGGCCGTGCTTCGGGACTTCGGTGCCAATACGGCAGAGATGATGTTCGCGACACCTGTCGGCCGTGGAACGTATCTCGGTGGACGTTTTGCGGCTGGTTGGCTAGCCAGTGTCATGGTGATGTTCATCGTTGCGATCGGCATGTGGCTGGGCTCACTGATGCCCTGGCTGGATCCGATGCGACTCGGTCCGACGCCTTGGGCCGCGTACGCGTGGGGGATCGGTGTCATCGTGCTGCCCAATCTGCTCTTTCTGAGCGCACTGCTGACGCTTGTGGCCGCCTTGACCCGATCGATGCTGGCGACCTATGTCGGTGTCGTTGCATTCTTCGTAATCCGGATCATTGCGAACCTGGCGTTGGGTCACGGTAACATCGCGCATCAGAGTGCCGCGGCGCTCGATGATCCGTTTGGGATCGCGGCGTTGAATCTCGTGACGCGCTATTGGACCGCGATGGACCAGAATCATCGCATCCCTGCGCTGACGGGGTTGCTGGTTGAGAATCGCCTGATATGGCTATCCATCGCCGCATTGATGCTCGGGACCAGCTTGCTGCTGTTCAAGCCCGAACGGGATGGCATTCGCTGGCTTAGGCGCAAGCGGTCTGCTGTCGGTCAGGTGCCGAATAAACAAACGGTGGGGCAACTGCGGCTGCCTCACGTCGCGCTTCAGTCCGGCATCAGCGCCCGCCTCACGCAGTTCGGCGCAATGATGCGGCTCGATGCGCTGAACGTGCTGGGCAGCACTGCGTTTCTCGTAATGCTGCTGTTTGGTCTGCTGAATCTCACCGGATTTCTCATTTTCTCGGGACAGATATTCGGCACCAGCACCTATCCCGTCACGGAGCAGATGGCTGCTGCAATCAACGATACTTACAAATGGCTCCTGTGGATCATTCTCGGCTTCTACGCCGGCGAACTGATCTGGCGGGAGCGCGCCGCCCGGATCAATGAGGTCATGGACGCGCTGCCGACTCCAGAATGGATCCCATTGTTCGCAAAGATCGCCGCGCTTGTCGCAGTAATCGCAGTGTTTTTGCTGGCCGCGTCGCTGTACTGCGCGGGTTTCCAGCTGGTACATGGATTTCACGACATTCAGGTGCTCCTGTATCTGAAATTCCTGGGTTTGGACTTGATTCAATTTGCGTGGTTCGCGGCTTTCGCTGTCGTGTTGCAGAGTCTCGCGAGCAATAAATTCGCCGGTTACGCATTGACTGTCGCTTACATGCTGGCGCTGATTGCGTTGGCTCAGTTGCATTTTGCGGACAACCTGTATCTGCCCGGCATTGCCCCTTCGGCGCCGTATTCGGACATCAATGGCTTCGGTACGTTCTGGGTTGGCACGCTCTGGTTCTATGCATACTGGTATCTGCTTGTGGTGGCGCTGCTGGTGCTGGCTGCATTGTTCCGCGTACGCGGAAATCCAGATAGTTGGCGCGCGCGG
Organism: Pseudomonadota bacterium; assembly: GCA_021826035.1. The sequence continues at coordinate 21,650 of JAKBBE010000034.1, forward strand.
TACAAGGTTGCGACACGGCGATTCGGCGTGCCGCAACGGGTGACCATGGTCGTGGCGTTGATCGGCTTTGCTGTAGTCGGATCATTCATTTTTTATAATACACATGAGCTGTATCGGTACCGGACGCACGAGGAGAAGCTACGTCTGGCAGCGGATTACGAGAAGGCATACAAGAAGTATCAGTACCTTCCCGGTCCACGAATCACGGATGTCAAGCTCGACATCGCAATGTACCCGGCGCAGCGCCGTGCAGATGTCCGCGGTCAGTACACTCTGGTGAACAGGCATACGCATCCGCTGGATGAATTGCTGGTCCAGTTGCCGGTTCCGAGCACGCGTGAATTCAAGGTGGGTCTGAGGTTTCCGGCACATACGGTCGAGATCGCCAATGCAGCGCAGGGCTTTTACCTCTATCGGTTGGCACAACCGCTGGCTCCCGGCTCATCGATGACATTCCAGTTCCACGAACGAGTTGCCTATCCCGGGTTTGCCAATGAGCCTGCGGGCAGGCAGATCGTTCGAAATGGCACATTCTTCACCAATGAGTCGTTTCCGCAATTCTGCTACGACGTTGATCGTCAGCTCACCGATACCAATCAGAGGCGAAGGTTCGGACTCCCGATGGCTCAGCGGATGCCCAAGCGATCGGACGCGCGGGCGCATGCGAACACATACATCAGCTGTGACTCGGACTGGGTCAATTTCTCGGCGACGGTTTCTACTAGTGCCGATCAGATTGCACTTGCGCCAGGGCGTCTGATCAAGGAGTGGACAGCCGGAGACCGTCGCTATTTTCACTATGTGCTCGGTGCGCCTACGTTGAACTTCTTCTCGTTCCAGTCGGCGCGATACAAGGTTGCGCGCTCGCGATGGAAGAACGTCGCGCTGGAAGTCTACTACGTCGGTCGTCACGCATATAACGTCAAGCGGGCGCTGGCGGCAATGAAAGACGCGTTGGCGTTCTGCAGCAAGCATTTCGGACCGTATCAGTTCCGGCAGCTGCGCATCGTCGAGTTTCCGGGATATGCGACCTATGCGCAGACGTTCCCGGGTACTATCCCGTATTCCCACCGTTTCATGCTTCAGGATCTACGCAAGCCCTCCGACCTCGATTACGTCACATACGTGACGGCGCATGAGACGTCACACGAGTGGTGGGCGCACCAGGCGATCGGGGCAGATGTGCGCGGCGCCACGATGTTGAGCGAGTCGCTGGCGCAGTATTCGGCGATGATGGTGATGAAGAGGCTGTACGGACCGCTTGCGATGCGCAAGTTCCTGAAGTACGAGGTTGATCAGTACCTCGCCGGTCGTGCTGCCGAGCGAGTCCAGGAGGAGCCGCTGGTTCGGGTGGATGAGCAGCAAGGCTACATAGACTACGACAAGGCCGCGGTAATTCTCTACGCCCTGCAGGACTACTTGGGCGAGGACAAGGTGGATGCGGCCCTGCGTACCTGGCTGGACCAGGTCCGATTCCAGCAGCCGCCATACACGGATTCGCACGATCTCATGAGTGATCTGCGCGCCGCGGCCGGACCGACCGATCAGAATCTGATCAAGGACTTCTTCGATCGGATCACCCTCTTCCAAGATCGCATGAGGTCGGCCTCTGCGACGAGGCTGCCGAACGGATCGTACCGTGTAACGATGCATGTGCATGCCGCCGAGTATTCTGCCAATGGCAAGGGCAAGGAAACCCGCATGAAGCTCGATATCCCGATCGAGATCGGTGTGTTTGCGCGAGCGAAGGACGGACAGGAGCAGGACGAGACCCCCTTGTACCTGGCTAAATATCCCGTCGCAAACGGTGACAGCACAATCCAGGTCACGGTGGCCGGTAAGCCGTATCAGGCCGGCATTGACCCGTTCAACGAGCTGATCGATCGGGTGAGCACCGGCAAGCGTGTGCGGGTAGTGGTCCGGTAGGCAAGGCGAGCTGCGCGGAGGCCGCCACCGAGAGCCGGACGCCGTTACCGGACTCGAGTGTGCTGAGCTCATTGGCACGGTCAATGGTGTGTTCACGCGGAATGCGTCCTCAGGCGCGACGCTGTGCTGTGCCGGGGGCAGTTGTGAAATGTGTGCTCGAGCATTCGGCGCCTGTCGGGTTACGCGGACAATCGGCACGTCCTGTTGCGTCTTCGCCTGGCTGCTTGGTGTGGTGACAGATTGCGTTGGCTGCGCTGTGACCTGAGCACGCGAGCATGGTGGACGCTCGCGGACTGATCGGTGCAATCCGACGCTGTGGAGAATAGTATCGGGAGAGTCGCGTCTGTCGTCTGTCGGCGTCGCGTGGGGCTTGCTAAGGCGGCTTGCGTTAACCATTGAGTCGCCTCGATCTGTTCAGATCCGGAGCGCTGATTCGGCAAGGGGGAGAGCGCTCGTGCCGCAGCGGATTCTGACGCATGGATCAGGAACCTGGGATCGCGATCTTCCAGCTTTCCGAGGGAGCAAGCGTGGCTCCCCCCTGGCGATGTGCGCCCGGGTATTCATGAGCGTTCGGTGCGAGCTATACGTATGGCGGTATGCCGGAGCACCGTTCACAGTCGAGGCCTATGGGGCACTGCAGAGGATCCCGGCGCGCGCAGTGCAAGTCTTGCGTCGGTAGGTGCGATGAGTGAGTGCCGAGCGCATATCGGATCAGAGGGGTGCTCCCCTAAGTGACACCCCCACGCCGCGGATGAGGCGGTACCGTGTCCTCCTGACCGCGGTCGCGCTTGTGCTTGTGTCCGGTGTGGCGGCGGCCTGGTGGTTTATGCGACCCGTGGCGCCGCCGAGGTATGTGACGGCCACTTTGAGTCGCGGCACCGTGTCGCGCACCGTGACGGCAACTGGCACGGTGAATCCGGTGATGACCATCATCGTCGGGTCATATGTCTCGGGCGTCATCAGGGATGTGTATTGTGACTACAATACCCGGGTCAGGAAGGGACAGCTGTGCGCAAAGATTGACGCTCGGCCATACGAGACCGCCCTGGAACAGGCCGAGGGTGCGCTCACTCGTGACAGTGCACAGCTCGCCGGCGCCCGAGCGGATCTCGCCCGATATTCGGCACTGGTCACGAAGCACCTTGTTGCCCAAATCACGTTTAACGATCAGGAGGCGCTGGTGCACCAGCTCGAGGGCTCGGTGCAACTCGACCGCGCGCTGGTATCGACCGCCAAGGTGAATCTCGGCTACACGAGCATTGTCTCTCCGGTCGATGGCACGGTGGTTGCTCGGAACATCACGGTCGGACAGACCGTTGCTGCGAGTTTTCAGACGCCGACGCTCTTTTTGATTGCAACAGACCTGACACGGATGCAGGTCGACACGAATGTCAGTGAAAGCGACATCGGTACCATCAAGGATGGTGACCCAGGCGACTTCACGGTCGAGGCGTTCCCAGGTCGAGTTTTTCGGGGAAGCATCGTGCAGGTGCGCCAGGCGCCTCAGGTGATTCAAAACGTGGTCACCTATGACGCCGTGCTGGGCGTTTCGAATCCAGAGTTCCTTCTGAAGCCCGGGATGACGGCGACGGTGAACATCGTCACGGCGCA
>JAKBBE010000182.1 GCA_021826035.1 Pseudomonadota bacterium
ATCCAGGACGAGTCCAAACACTGTGGCGCACGAGGGGGAGCGTTGCGCCGTCCGGGAGCCGCACGCGGCTCCGGTGCACAGTCAGTGTCGCAGCGGTGCGCTGAACTCAGCGTGAATCAGGGAAAACGGGCTCGTGGGGGGGGATCCGACCACGTCGATGCGGCCGAAATGCGCAGCGGGGCACGCGTGCGTGACGGCGGGTATTCGCGGGAGGGAAGGCGCACCGGGCGAGGTGGCTCGAATCCGGGACGAGGCTCAATAAAGGGTGGCGCACGGGGGGAATCTTGCGCCGTCCGGGAGCCACGCTCAGCACCGGTGCGGCGGGAAGTCTCGCATGATTGCCCTGAACCGAGTGTGAACCACGTGGAGGATTCCTCCGGCCGCCCCTCGAGGCGCCGCGCCGTGCCTCGGAATCGCATCCGCCCGGCAGGGGGGGCAACCCTATAATGGCTCCAGGGTGCGTCGTGACGTGATGGGCAGATGAGCCTTGGCATATGGGGCGAGTGTGTCCACTGCACGCTGCGCTTTCTCAGTGGGTGCAAGTCCCACCTCGGTAAGCATCGGTGCGCCGAGGAGCAGGCCCCCGGTATGAGGGGAGACCCGCATGCCCGAGCGGGGCATCACAAGCCTGCGCAGCGGCGAGAGCCGTACAGCGGGGAGCGATCAGACGGGCCGCAACATCAAGTGAAGCCTGCCGCCTCGATAGATTTACAAACCGGAGGCCGAGCCGCGCATGTCACGGCGAAGGCAATACTGGACACGGGAGCACCGAAGCCCGTGGCTGGCTCTGGCAGGGTATTGGGCGCAGCACGTGCGACAGGGGAAGTGCGGAACACGAGAGACCCGTCTGCACCGTCTGAGTCAGGGCGAAGTGGCTCATATCGGCCGAAGGCGAAATCGAGCGCTGTTGAGCGGGAGTCCGAGGGGATAGTCGTACCGCAGACCTTGGGGAGAGCCAGGGGAACGAATGCCGTGAACAACAACGCGGCAGAAGGGAAGGGTCCCTGCGGTGATCGAGCGGGCGGAGCGGGTCAGCGCGAGAGAATGACCGGCAAGACCGGCTCTCATGACTCCGGCGGCTCGCCGCGCGAGTACTTCGAGCATCTGGGCCATTATCGCCTGCGCGGGACGATTTCTGGCCCGGGGAAACCTCCTGGACGGAGGCCGCGTCATGCTGGGGCTGACGGGTCACCGGTAAGCCGTGTGCGGAAAATCCGCACGCACGGTTTGAACGGGGGCCTTGATCTGCTCTACCCTCATCGAGTCGTATAGGAGAGCAAAGTTTACCCATGACCGCCGACTCCACTCAGCGCTTTTCCAGCCGCGTCGCCGATTACGTGAAGTATCGACCGCAGTATCCGCACCAGGCGTTGCAGTTCTTGCGCGAGGCGCGCGGACTGGCGCCGGGGAGTCGGGTCGCGGATGTCGGTTCGGGCACCGGGATCCTCACCGCACAGCTGCTCGAGGCGGGACTGAGGGTCTGGGCGGTCGAGCCGAATCGCGACATGCGCGAGGCGGCCGAGCAATGGCTCGGCGGCCGGGCGGGATTCACCAGCGTGGCGGGTACCGCCGAGGCGACCGCTCTCGCCGCACAGAGCGTCGAGTGGTTCACCGCCGGACAGGCCTTCCACTGGTTCGATCCGGAGAAGACGCGGCACGAGGCGCTGCGCATTCTGGTCGAGGGCGGGCAGGTGGCGCTGTTGTGGAACGAGCGCACCGACGACCCGGCGCCGCTGCAGGCCGACTACGAGGCGCTGCTGCGCCGCTATGCGCCGGAGTACGACCAGGTGCGCAGCATGCGGGCCTACGGGCCGACCATGCTGCGCTTCTTCGGCCGTGAGCCCGAGTGCCGGATCTTCGCCAATCAGCAGGTGTTCGATTTCGAAGGGCTGAAGGGTCGGGCCATGTCCTCCTCCTACGTGCCCGAGCCCGGACATCCGGACCATGCGCCGCTGATCGCCGGTCTGCGCGAGGTGTTCGAGCGGCATCAGCGTGACGGCCGAGTCGTGTTTCCCTACAAAACGCTGGTGTTCTTCGGCACGCTCGACTGAGCGCTCGCGGACCGGCGCCCGTCAGCGCGCCAGCGAGCCGATCAGACCGGGCAGTTCCTGCAGGCTGTCGAGGGCGGCCAGATGGGCGATGTGCTCGATGGGGCCGCGCCGATAGCCGTTGCGCATCAGGACGAGCGGCACGCCGGCATCGGCCGCCGCGGCTGCGTCCACCTCGCTGTCCCCAACCATCAGAGCGTCGACCGGCGCGGCCGAGAAATGCGCGAGCATGTCCCGCAGCACCCGCCCGTCGGGTTTTCGGTAGGGCAGAGTGTCCCCGCCCACGATCTGGCGAAAGAAGTCGAGGAGGCCGAGCTCCTGGAGGATCGCAGCGGTGAGGTGCTCGGGCTTGTTCGTGCAGATCGCCAGATCGAGCGCCTCGGCACGCAGGCGCTCAAGCGCTGCGCGCGTGCCGGGATAGAGGACCGTTTCGCGTACCGGTTCGGCGCCGTAGCGCTGCAACACGCTGCGCTCAGCAGCGGCCGCCTCGTGCACCGCCAGGCCGCGCGCCGCCAGAGCTCGCTCGACGAGTTTGCGCATGCCATCGCCGATCATCGCGCGCACCTCGGACAGCCCCAGCGGCGCGCAGCCGTAGCCGGCCAGCATGCCGTTGACGGCATGCGCCAGATCCCCGGCGCTGTCGATCAGCGTGCCATCGAGATCGAAGATCACTAGCGACACAGACATCGCATTACTGTAGCACCGCCCCGGCGGCACCGCCCCGGGGTGGGGCGGTGCGCGCCGAGGCGTGCTCAGTGCAGCTCGCGGAAGGCGATGAAGCTGTGCGGCTCGATGCGCAGCTCATACCCGAAGCGCGCCGGTGTTCCCGGGCGCGCAGCGAACGGGCCGCCGCGTCGGACCGGCTCGCCGCCGAGGACGACCCCGTTGGTCAGGCGCTGGATGCGGGCGAAGCGGCCGATCACCCGCACGGCGACCGGGTGATTGCGGAAGGACTGCACGACGAACGTGCCGTTGCCGTACTCGAACAGACTGACGTCGGCCGGTCCCTCGAGCCGCACCGGCAGGCCGGGGGTGAGGAAGCGGCGCAGCGCATCGAGGACGCGCGGCGGCAGGGAGTAGAAGTCGTTCTGCTCCTCCGGCACGTCCAGCACGTACAGCTCGCCTTTGCCGTAGTGATCCATCAGCAGCAACGGCACGCCGCCCTGATCATCGAGTCCGCGCACCACCGCCCAGTCTTCGTTGGTGTAGAAGTGAATCAGCGGGAAGAGGATCGGGCGGCTCTTGCCGAGCCTCACTCCAGCCCCGAAACCGAAGCCCGCCACGTAGCGGGTGGGAGCGGCGATCAGGTGAGTGACGTGCATGTCGGTGATCTGGTTGAAGCCGCGATGCTGCAACGCGCGCAGCAGGCCCGAGGTGATGATGACGTGCCCCCCCGCGCGCAGGTGGGCCTCGATCTTCGCAACGATGTGCGGATCGTGCCGGGCGGCTTCGGTGAGCAGCACGGTCTTGGCGTGCGGCCATTGTGGGAACATCTCAATCGGAATCCCGACCATGCCAAGCATCTCGGGCAGGAAGTCCTCCCCGCTGGAGTCGAGCGGTCGATAGGTGGCCAGTCCAACCGGCGGACCGAGCGCGCCGGCGATGCGATCGACCTTGCGCAGCGAGTAGGCGACTACGTCGGCGAGCCGCGGCCGTTTCGCACCGGGTCGGCCCGGCATACCGCAGCACCGGCGCAGCATCTGCCAGTAGTTGAAGGTCGTCGGCAGGTATTGCCAGGCGCTGCGGTTCTTCGGGTTGGCCGTACTCAGCAGGTTCGTGTACTCGAACAGATTGATCGCCGGTGCCTTGGCGAGAATGGTGTCCCAGAGCTGCTCGGCGTAGCGGTCCAGGTCATGCATGGCGATCGGATCGACCCAGCCGCCGCCGTTGCGCCCCGGGGCGATGTTCTCGAAGTAGCGGAAGATCTCGTAGCTCTCATAGGGCAGCAGCTGCTGATCGGTGCTCGGCGCATAGCGGGTCTCATCCCCCGTCCAGATCTCCGGGAAGATCTTCGGCTCGTTCACCAGGTCGAACCCCATGCCCTGGAACGAGGGGTAGAAGTTCGGGAACTTGATGATGACGCGCACCTTGGGATTGGCGGCCTCGGCGGGCTTCAAAATCAGCTCGCGCGACACCTCGTCCATGGTCTTCAGTCGGTACTGCGACCAGGTGAGCGTGCCCTTGGCGGCGATATCCGCCGGGCTCTTGGTGTTGAAGAAGTACAGATCGTCGAGCACGAACTCGTTGAAGTGCCGTGCGGTGAGCGCCGCCATCCGCCGCGTCAGCGCCCGATCCTTCGCCAGCGCGTAATCGAGGGTGTTGAACTGGCCGTTGCCGCCGGGCCCGAGCATGGCCATCCCGCCGGCCACCGCGACATGATGGGCGAGGAAGAAGTGCTTCACGCGCGCCAGCTCGGCGCCGGTCGCGCTGTCTCCGGCGCGGTAGCTCTCGATGAAGACCTGGTCGACGTGCAACCGGCTGGCGATGGTGCGCCAGCTCGAGTGCATCCAGGCCGGGTCCCGCGCCATGCGCTTGACGACCCGCACCGGGATGTACACGGTGACCTTGAAATTGCGGTACGGCGCCGGCACCGCCCAGGCGGTCGCGGCACAGAGCAGCATCAGCGCGGCGGCAAGAGACTGCCGGAACTTGGACATGACGACCCCCTCTTCGATCGAGTAGAATTGGTAGCGCTACCATGATACACGGCCGGGGCCGGCCGTAAAGCGTGACCGGGCGCCCGGGGCGCACGCTTGGCGCCCGAGGGACGCTGTAGTTGCGTTACACTTTCACCGTGGGATTCGCGAGCCGGTGCGCCGTCCCGAGACCTTTGGACCAGCCAATTTCATGCACGGTATTGCGCGAGGCGCGAACTGCCTCGAGTTCGGACGCTTTCGGCTG
>JAKBBE010000183.1 GCA_021826035.1 Pseudomonadota bacterium
AGAACACGACTCCCCAGCCAAAGGTGTCATCCGGGCGATTGCGCTCAAATACGTCGATCCGGGCGCGTGGCAATGCTTTACGCAGCAAGATGGCAGCGTACAGTCCAGCCGGCCCGCCGCCGACACAGACGACTCGTTTCACGGCGGTCTCCTCAGTCTTCAGGCGGTATCGCATTCACCGAGGGCCTGTGTTATATTCTCAAATGCTTGAGGTGTCAACTATAAGTCCCCCGACCCGCCCGGTTCGCTCAAGTGGAGACAAGTGACATGAGTGCTGCTGCCAAAGCCCCCCAGTCCCAGGTCCTCGCTGAACTCGTAGCAGCGCTGGGTGGTGGTGCCGTTCGAGTCGTTGACCTGACCGTGCCGCTGGACCCCTCGACGGCCACGATCCAGCTACCGCCGCAATTCGCGCCGTCGAAGCCATTCGCGCTGCAGGAGATCTCCCGCTACGACGAACGGGGACCGGCGTGGTACTGGAACAATATTTCCTGCGGGGAGCACACCGGGACGCATTTCGACGCCCCGATCCACTGGGTGACCGGTAGGGATTATCCCCAGAACGCGACCCACAACATTCCGGTCGAGCGCTTCATCGGTCCGGCGTGCGTGATCGACGTGTCGGAAAACGTTCGCGCCAATGCGGACTATCTGCTGACGCGCGAAAATGTCGAAGTGTGGGAGTCCCGTCATGGGCGAATTCCAGTTGGCGCCTGGGTGCTGATCCGGACCGACTGGTCGAAGCGCACGGCCGCAAAAGAGTTCCTGAACATCGGCTCAGATGGGGCACACACCCCTGGGCTTCATCCGCAGTGCGTGCCGTTTCTTGCGCGCGAACGAGACATCCTCGGCGTCGGAGTCGAGACGGTTGGCACCGATGCCGGACAGGCACCGACTTTCGAGCCGATGTTCCCTTGTCATACCATCATGCACGGGTCGAACCGCTTCGGGCTCGCCAGTTTGACGAATCTTGACCAGTTGCCCGCGACTGGTGCCATCGTGATCGCCCCGCCGCTGAAGATCGTCAATGGTTCCGGCAGCCCCTTGCGGGTGCTGGCGCTGGTGCCGGCGAGCTAGGCGCTGGCGGGCCCATGGCAGAGCGTTCGTTTGCGAAGCAAGTGGAGTCTCTTCGGCTCAGCGCGGGCGCGGAGTTTCGCGGCGAAGGGATTCTGGCGGTCACCAAGGCGTTGCTGCAGTCAGGCGTCGCATACGTGGGCGGCTATCAGGGTGCGCCCATCTCCCACCTCATGGACGTGCTGGCTGACGCCGAGGACATCTTGGCCGAGCTTGGCGTGCACTTTGAGGCGAGCGCGTCCGAGGCGACCGCTGCGGCGATGCTCGCGGCCTCCATTAACTATCCGTTGCGCGGCGCCGTTACCTGGAAGTCTACGGTGGGCACGAACGTCGCATCCGACGCTCTCTCGAACCTTGCCTCCGCGGGCGTCAAGGGCGGGGCGCTGATCATCCTCGGTGAGGATTACGGTGAGGGTGCCAGCATCATGCAGGAGCGCACCCACGCATTTGCCATGAAGTCGCAGATGTGGCTGCTCGATCCGCGGCCGCATTTGCCGGAAATCGTGCGCGCGGTGGAACAGGGATTCGAGTTGTCCGAGGCTAGTCACACTCCGGTGATGTTGATGCTGCGCATCCGTGCCTGCCACGTGTACGGACGGTTCATCGCCTCGGACAATCGGCGCCCCACATTCTCGCGCGCCGATGCGCTGGCGGCACCTTCGCGCGATTACGGGCGCATCATCCTCCCGCCCTCCACGTATGCACAGGAACGGGAGAAGATCGAGCAACGCCTGCCCGCTGCAGTGCGCTTCCTCGGCGAGCGCGGCGTGAACCAGTTGCTCGACGCCGAGCGTAACGACATCGGGATCGTTCTGCAGGGTGGGTTATACAACAGCGTGCTGCGGGCGTTGCAAATTCTCGGCTGTGCCGACGTCTTCGGTATCAGTCGCGTACCGTTGTATGTACTGAACGCCACGTACCCGCTGGTCGCGGACGAATGGGTGCGCTTCTGCACTGGCAAGCGCGCGGTGCTGGTGGTCGAGGAAGGGCAACCGGAGTTCATTGAGCAGGGAGCGAGCCAGATTTTGCGCCGTCACGAGATCGGTACGCGGTTGCTCGGCAAAGACCTGCTGCCGATGGCCGGGGAGTACACCGTCGATGTCCTGCGCCAGGGAATCTGTGTACTGCTGGAGCGCTGGGCTCCGCAGCTGGCCCTCGCGGCGCGACCGCCGCGTTCCACTGTGCCGCCTCAGAGACTCGCCGACCTCGTCCCGCCGCGTCCCTCGGGCCTGTGCACCGGTTGCCCGGAGCGACCGCTCTTTGCTGCCATGAAGTTGCTGCAGCGGCAGATCGGGCCGTTGCACATCAGTGCGGATATCGGCTGTCATTCCTTTGCGACGCTACCGCCGTTCAACATGGGCAACAGCATCATGGGGTACGGACTCGGCTCCGCCGGAGCATCGGCGCTGAGCGGCGCCGGCGGGAGACGTGCCATGGCGGTGATGGGCGATGGCGGATTTTGGCACAACGGACTCACCAGTGGCATCGGCAACGCAGTATTCAATCGTCACGACGACGTCACGGTCATTGTCGACAACAATTACTCGGCGGCCACCGGCGGACAGGATATACCCTCCTCTCGTGCTGTCAGGGCGGGGCGACAGGGGAACAATTCCATCGTCACGGCGGTGAAGGGTGTCGGCGTGCAGTGGGTGCGCCGCACGAAGACGTATGATATGCAGGGTACCCTGGCCGTGCTGCGCGAGGCGCTGAGCACTGAAGCCCCAGGACCGAAAATCATCGTCGCCGAGGGAGAGTGTCAGCTGAATCGTCAGCGGCGCATTCGCCCGCTGACGCGCACGGCGATCCAGAAGGGCGAGCGCGTCGTGCAGGAGCGTTTCGGGGTTGATGCCGATACCTGCACGGGGGATCATTCCTGCATCCGACTGTCTGGCTGCCCTTCCCTCACCCTCCGGCCGAATCCAGATCCGCTGCGCACCGATCCGGTCGCTCACGTGGATCACAGCTGCGTCGGCTGCGGCGTGTGCGGTGAGGTCGCGCACGCGGCGGTGCTGTGTCCATCGTTCTACCGTGCAGATCTGCTCTACAACCCCACGGCCTGGGACCGGGTGATGGCCAAGCTACGCCGTGCCGTCATCGGCACGCTGCAGCGGCGGCGCGAGCGGCGCCTGCGCCGTGATGCGCTGTAGGAGAACGCTGCATGAGTGATGCAACCACGACAGACATCCGACCGATCACGCTGACGATCGCTGCGCTGGGCGGTCAGGGCGGCGGTGTGCTGGCGGACTGGCTGGTGCAAATCGCGGAAGCGGAAGGCTACTTGGCCCAGTCGACTTCCGTGCCCGGTGTGGCCCAGCGCACTGGCGCGACGATCTATTATCTGGAATTCTTTCCGCGCGCCGCCGCCGAGGCCGCCGGTCTCGAACCGGTCATGGCGCTAATGCCGGTACCTGGAGACGTCGATTGCGTCGTGGCATCGGAGCTCGCAGAAGCAGGGCGGGCTCTGCAGCGCGGACTCATCGACCCCGCGCGTACGACGGTTATCGCCTCCTCTCACCGCACTTTTGCGATTGCCGAGAAAAGTGCGATGGGTCAGGGCATTGCCGATGTGCAGGCGCTGAGCAAGCTGCTGAGCGAGCAGGCGAAACGTTTGGTGTTGTTCGATATGAATGAGCTCGCCGAGCGTCACAACAGCGTGATCAGTTCCGTGGTGCTCGGCGCGATCTGCGGCAGCGGTGTGCTGCCGTTCCGTCACGGCGCGTTCGAGCATGCCGTACGCGCCAGCGGGATCGCGGTCGAGACCAATCTCGCGGCGTTCGAGGACGCGGTGCGCGTGGCGCGCGGCGAGCTTGTGCCAGCTCGACCACGCTCGTCGGATGCCGCCCCGGAACTTCCGTCGCTCCCGGAGCAGGCGGCAGTGCCTGCGCTCGAGCCGTTGCTCGCGGCGCTGCGAGCGCTGCCGCCCTCAGTCCAGCCGCTCGCCTTGGCTGGCGTGCGGCGCGCCTTGGAATATCAGGACCGCGAGTACGCTGCACTTTATTTGGGGCGGTTGAAGCGCATTGTCGCGCTCGAGGCCGGCCACGGTAGCGGGTCCTGGACGCTCAGCGAGGCGACGGCTCGCTCGCTCGCTCTGTGGATGACGTTCGAGGACACCATCCGGGTCGCCGACCTGAAGACGCGCGCGGGGCGCTTCGAGCGCGTGCGGGGCGAAGTGCGCGCCGGCGCACAGCAGATCGTCGGCATCACGGAATTCGTTCATCCGCGCGTGCAGGAAATCGCCGATTCGCTGCCGGCGGGACTCGGCGGCTGGATCCTGCGCTCACCGCGGATCGCCGCCCGGCTCGCTCGATTCGCCCGCGGGCGGCGCATCCGCACCACATCGCTCGGCGGATTTCTGCTGCTCTACATGCTCGCGGGGCTGCGCCGGTGGCGGCGTGCCACCTTGCGGTACCGCACCGAGGACCGGCGCATCGAGAAGTGGTTGGCCACACTGGAACGCTTGACGCCCGATCATCATCGCCTGGCCATCGAACTGGCCCGCGCACAGCGGCTGATCAAGGGATACGGCGAGACGCACGAACGCGGCTGGCGCAACTTCAGCATGCTGTTCGCGCAGGTCGATGCGCTCGCGTCACGCCCGGACGGTGCCGCAGCGCTCGCCTGTCTTCACACTGCGGCGCTCGCCGACGAGGAGGGCGTGACTTTGGCCAAGGCACTCGCGGATCTGCGTCTGAACGCGGCCACACCCGCCTGAGGGTGCTCGATTAGAACGCGCCGCGCCCGGTGAGGGCGCGGCCGACGGAGAGCTGGTGGATGGTTTCGGTGCCCTCGTAGGTGATGACGCTCTCGAGGTTGAGCATGTGGCGGATGGGGGCGTATTCGGCGCTGATGCCGGCGCCGCCGAG
>JAKBBE010000184.1 GCA_021826035.1 Pseudomonadota bacterium
CGAGCCAGGCCAGGCGCTGCGCGGAGCCGACGTCGAACCACTCGCCGCGGTACACCTGCCCGCGCAGCCGGCCGGCGGCGATGGCCCGCCGCAGCAGGGGCAGCAACGCGAAACGCCCCTCGGGACAGCCGGCAAAGAACGCCGGCCGGTAGATCCCGATGCCCGTGTAGGTCAAGCGCGTCTCGCCCTGCTCGAGCACCGCGTCCCCGCACAGAGCGAAGTCCCCTTGCGGGTGATGCTCGGGGTTCGGGGCGAGCACGATGCTCGCGTGCGCCTCGGCCGGCAGCGGCCCGAGCGCCGCGAAATCCAGGTCCGTCCAGACGTCGGCATTGACCACGAGAAAGGGCTCAGTGCCAAGCAGCGCCAGCGCCCGAGCGATGCCGCCACCGGTCTCGAGCGGCACCGGCCCCTCCTCGCTGTAGTGGATCTGAAGGCCGTAGCGGGCGCCGGTGCCGAGCGCCTCGCGGATGCGCTCGCCGAGCCAGGACAGGTTGATCACCACCTCGCCGATGCCGGCACGCGCGAGCTTCTCCAGGTGGTACTCGATGAGCATCCGGCCGGCGAGCGGCACCAGGGGCTTCGGGACCGTGTCGGTGAGCGGTCGGAGCCGCTCGCCGCGCCCGGCTGCGAGCACCATCGCCTTCATGGCTCTGCGCCCGCACGGGCGTTGGCGCGCGGCAATTCGGCGGCGACCGGCCCCTCAAGCAGCGCCCCGAGCGGCGCGAGCGGCGGGTACTCCCGACAGGTCTGCTGCAGGTAGCGCAGCGTCAGCGGCAGATCGCGCAGGTAGCCGGCCTTGCCGTCGCGGTGCCACAGACGCGCGAAGATGCCGAGCACCTTCAGGTGCCGCTGCACGCCCATCAGGTCGAACCAGCGCAGGAACTCGCCCTCATCGCGCCCGGCGAGTGCGCCGCCGCCCAGCAGCGCTCGGTGGCGGCTCACCCAGGCACATACTCGCTCGCGCGGCCAGGCGATGTAGCAGTCCTTCAGCAGCGAGACCAGGTCGTAACCAACCGGCCCGCGCAGCGCGTCCTGGAAATCGATCACGCCGGGATTGCCGGCCGCGGTGACCATGAGGTTGCGCGAATGATAGTCGCGGTGCACAAACACCTGCGGCTGCGCCAGGGCCTGCTCGATGAGCCACTCGAAGCTCGCCTCTAGCGCCGCGCGCGCCTCCTGCGGCAGCGCCAGGCGCAGGTGCCGGGCGAGAAACCACTCGGGCATCAGGTCCATCTCGCGGCGCAGCGCGGCGCGGTCGTACGGGGCGAGCTCGCCGGCCGCCTGCGCGCCGCGCAGTTGCAGCCGTGCGAGCGTCTCGAGCGCATCGGCGTACAGCGAGTCCGCCGCGCCCGGCTCCCCGAGGCGCGCCAGATACGGCGTGGTGCCGAGGTCCTCGAGCAGCACCCAGCCGCGCTCGACGTCCGCGGCATGAACGTGCGGCACGTGAATACCGAGCGGCGCGAGCAGCTTCGAGACTCGCAAGTACGGACGCACGTCCTCGCGGCCGGGCGGCGCATCCATCACCACGAACGTTCCGTCGGCACAGAACACCCGGAAATACCGCCGAAAACTCGCATCGCTCGAGGCAGGCTCGATGCGCGCGGCGCGGATGTTCAGATCGCGCGAGAGCCAATCCTCGAGCAGCGCGAGGCGCGCGTCAGGTTCAACCATGGAATGCTTTGGGCCGACGGGAATGCGGGCCTGCCATTATAATCGGCTCCCTCATGCCGCGTTGCAGCCTACTCTGGACCGCCCTGCTGTCGTTCGGCGGCCTCATCCCGCATTGCGCCCGGGCCGCCCAAACGCCGACCCCGGCACCGTCGCAGGCGCTGCCCGGCACGACCCATGGTGCCGCGCGCACCGCGGCGGAGAAACGCCTCGCGGCCGGCGGGGCGGTGCACGCCACGGCCGACCGCGCCCTGTACGGCAAGGACGGGCAGCTGGATCTCTCCGGGCACGTGCGGTTGCGCCAGGGCGAGCGCGAGATCCGGGCCAACGCTCTGCAGTACGACAACCGCACCGGCGCGCTCAGCACCCGCGGAGGCATCCAGTACACCGACCCGCGCATCGAGGTCACCGGCAAGGGCGGCAGCTATTCTCCCCGGACCGGCGCGCTGTTCGACTCGGCGCACTTCGCGCTGCGCGGACACATCGCACACGGCACGGCGCGCCTGATGCGCGTGACGCCGGGCGGACTGCTCCAGATGCAGGGCGTGAGCTTCACGACCTGCCCACAGGTGCGGCCCTCCTGGGTACTGCGGGCGAAGTCCATCACGCTGCACACCCGGGCACACATCGGCTACGGCCGCGATGCGCGCATCGATCTGCACGGCATCCCCATCGTGTATCTGCCGTGGGTGTCCTTTCCGCTCGGCAACGTGCGCAAAAGCGGCTTTCTGTTCCCGACACTGGGCAATACCTCGCGCGGCGGACTGCAGATCTCGGCCCCGTTTTACTGGAACATCGCGCCGAATGCGGACCTGACCGTGATACCGACGGAGTACCAGCACCGCGGCGTCGATCTCGGCGGCGAGGCACGCTGGCTCACGCGCCGCCAGTACACCGACCTGCAGTGGGATTACCTGCCGAACGATGCGAGCTACCTCGGCGGGCGCACCCGCGGGCGGATCTCGCTGCACACCGTCATGCGCCTGCCGCACCGCGTTCGCCTGCTGCTCGACGGGGAGAACGTCAGCGACAGCGCGTACTTCGAGGACTTCGCCACCGGGCCCCAGGGCACCAGCACGGCGTTCCTCGACCGGCGCGCGGAGCTCTCGTACCGCACCGTGCACTGGAACATCCGCGGCCTCGCCCAGCAGTTCCAGACCATCGACAGCTCATTGCCTCTGAACGAGCGGCCGTATGCGCGCCTGCCCGACCTGACGGCCGCGGCCGACTACGGCTGGGGACCGGGCGAGCTGCTGCGCTACGGGTTCAAATCCGAGCTGGTCGACTTCCAGCGCTCCGATCACTCCACGGCGGTGAGCGGCTGGCGCCTCGATGCGATGCCCCGTCTGTCGCTGAACTTCGGCGGCCCGGGGTATTTCATCCGCCCGGCAATCGCCTGGCGCTTCACGCAGTACGAGTTGCGCCACACCGCGCTCGGCCAGCCCGCGGCGCCCTCGCGCAGCCTGCCGATCGCGAGCTTCGACACCGGACTGACGCTCGAGCGCACCGCCGGGCGCAACGGGCAGCGGCTGATCACGATCGAGCCGCGGGTGATGTACCTGTACGTGCCGTACCGCAACCAGAACAACCTGCCGATCTTCGACACCGCACTGCCGGACCTCGAGCCGGTCGAGCTGTTCCGCACCAACCGCTACGTGGGTGCCGATCGCGTCGGGGACGCCAACCAGGTGAGCGCGGCGGTCACCACGCGGCTGCTCGGCACCGCGACCGGCCGGCAGTACCTCTCGGCGACCCTCGGCGAGGCCTTTTACTTTCAGACCCCGCGCGTGACGCTCCCCGGGGAGACGATCCAGACCGACCGCCGCTCGGACATCATCGCCGAATTGTCGCTGACGGCATTCAAGCACTGGAGCGCTCGGGCCGGCGTGCAGTGGAACCCGCAGGCCGCGCGCACGCAACGCGCGCAGGTGACGCTGCAGTACCAGCCGGGTCCCGACCGCGTGATCAATCTCGGCTACCGCTACGAGCGCGACTCGTTCGAACAGGCGAGCGCCAACGCGCTGTTTTGCAGCACCACCCCCGGGGTGGCCGCCGGCAGCTCCTGCGGCATCCAGCAGGCCGAGATCTCCGCGGCCTGGCCGATCGGGCGCCACTGGAGCCTCTTCGCCCGTGGCATCTACTCGTTGCAGGACCACGAGGCACTGGAGAGATTCGTCGGCTTCGAGTACCGTGCCTGCTGCTGGAGCGTGCGGCTCGGCGCCCGGCGCTACGTGGCGGTACGCCCGGCGCTGCAGCCGGTGGGCGTGGCGCAGCGCACCGGTGCCCAGGACACTGGCATTTATCTGCAGGTGGAACTCACGGGCCTCGCCAGTGTCGGATCTGCGCCGGATGCTTTCCTCTCCGAGGCCATCCCCGGCTACACTCCGGCGGCCATGACCTCCCCGGCAACCCATCCTTAATACGAGCGATCGAGGACTGAAGCGCATGCGGCGGCACTTTTTCTTCTTCCCCCGGCCCCCTCGGAACACCCGCGATGCGGGTCTGACGCACGGGGTCTGGTTCGCTGCGCTGTGCGCGACGGTGGCGCTTGCGCTGCTGCCGGGCCGGGCGCTCGCCCAGACCCGTGACCTCTCGACCCAGGGCCAGCTGCTCGACCGTATCGCGGCGATCGTCAACAACGGCGTGATCATGCAGAGCCAGCTCGACAGCCGCGCGCGCGAGGTGGTCGCGGAGCTCAAAGCCCAGGGGCTCACCCCGCCGGCCCAGAGCGTGCTGCGCAAGCAGGTGCTCAACAGCCTGATCCTGCAGAAAGTCCAGCTGCAGCAAGCCCAGCAGGATGGCATCACGATCTCCGATGACACGCTGAACGCAGCGCTGCAGAACGTCGCGGCGCGCAATGGCATCCCTTTCGCCGACCTGCCGACGGCACTGGCGCAGCAAGGCATCAACTACGCCGATTACCGCGATCAGATGCGCGATCAGCTGATCATCGGCCTGCTGCGTGAACGCGACGTGCTGCAGCGCATCGTGGTCACCCCGCGCCAGGTCGATCAGTTCCTCGCGCACCAGACCGACGCACCCACGTCCGGCGAGGAATTCAACGTCTCCCACATCCTGATTGCCGTGCCGCCGAACGCCACGCCATTGCAGCTCGCCGCCGCGCAGCAGCTGGCCAACAAGGTCGATGCGCTCGCCAAAGCGGGCAAGAACTTCGGCAAGCTCGCCGTCACCTACTCCAACAGCGGAGATGCGCTGAAGGGCGGCAAGCTCGGCTGGCGCAAGGGCATCGACCTGC
>JAKBBE010000035.1 GCA_021826035.1 Pseudomonadota bacterium
TCCAAGATCCTGCGTTCGAGCGCGGACGGCGCCCCTGGATTGTGCAAAGGGTGCGCCCGTGCGGTGAGCGGCCGGACGAAAACCGGGCCGCCTGCGCACTGCACGTCCTTTAAACGCACTCGCGAGGCTCTGGCCCGGGGTCTGGGTGTCGCTATTTCCGGGGTCGGTGCGCAGTCGGGCCGACCCGAGAAAGGCCGGCGATTCTATGGAGGGGGGAACGGAGTGTCAACGGGGCGAGGCCTGAAAAGCGCATCGGGCTGCCCCAAATCTCCGAATTCACCCCCCGGGGGTCCGCGCAGCGACCCTCCTGAGCGCCGCAGGCACCCCGCGGACCCGTCCCCGCCCCTCCGGGGGGGAGCGCCGGCGCAGGCGTTGCACAGGGCCGCCCGGAGCACGGACTGCCCCGACCGGAGCCGCCCGGAATGATAAATTAGGACGGCGCGAACCGAGCGCGACCTGAAGCACCAGCAGCCGCGGCCCATGAGAGACCTGATCCTGCGGATGTACGATCGCGCCATCGACGTCATCATTATCGGCCTGGTGCTGATCATGGTCGTCGTCATGGGGTTCGCCTTCTTCGACGTCATCATGAACGTCTGGCACCTGATTCCGGACGTCAAGTCGAACACCGTGAACGCGGAGGATTTCCGCAACTTGATCGTCACCGTGCTCGATGTCTTCGTGCTCATCGAGCTGTTCGACACGTTCACCAGCTACGTCAAGACGCGACACGTACGCTTAACGCAGCTGCTGGATGTCACCGTCGTGTTCGCACTGCGCGAACTGCTGGTCAAGCTCTACGCCAACAGCTTTGCGGCCACCCAGCTGATCGGTCTGTGCGTGATCATCATCCTGCTGGTCCTGGCGCGCAGCCTCACCAGCCGCATATCCCCGCGCGCAGGCGGATAGCCCGGCGCGAGCACAGACCCCGCGCCTCAGCTCGGCTGGCTCGGCCCCGGCCCGGGACCTGGACCGGATCCGAACCCGGGCGGATTCGCCGCCCCCGGGGATTGCATGCCGCGCAGCCCCAGGACGGTCTCGATGAGTTTTCCAAGTCCGACCGCGACGACGATGAGTCCCCACCAGCCACCCCCGTTCGTCCGTAGCGCGAAGGTGAGCGCCAGGCCGACGAGCAGCGTCACGATCCCGCTGCTGCGGCCATTGCGGCGCGAGCGCCCCCAGCCAACGCCCAGGAGCTCCGGTGACAGCGGCGGCAGTTCGATGCCTTTTTCCAGTGCCGCCATGCGCTCGATGTGATGCATCTGCAGCAGCTCGCGCTGGCGGCGGTAGTGGATGTACGTGCTGACGATCGCCACGGTGAAGGCACCGAGGATCGCCACGATGGGAATGGCCATGCTGAGCATCGAGACCAGCGTGTCGGAGAGCGACATGAGCGGTAACTCCCTGGGCAATGTGATGGGTCGCACTTGATACCCTCGGACACGGTGCGCGGTTTCATACGATGGCACAAAAAGAATTGAAACCGATCCGGCCGCCGGTGGGTATTACAGGCGGGAGGGAATGCTTGAACACCGCGCTCGGCCGGCCCGAGACATCCGCTGCGGAAGTGCTGGGCCTGCTGCGCCGCGGGGCGCGCGAGCAGGCGTTCGCACGCGTGCTCGAGGACTATGAACAGAAGGTTTTCCGGCTGTGCTGCGCGCTGCTCGGGGAGCGGACCGAGGCCGAAGATGCCGCTCAGGAGAGCCTGCTGCGGGTCTGGCATGCGCTCGAGCGCTACGACGGACGCGCCGGGCTCTCGAGCTGGATTTACGCCATTACGCGCAACCGCTGCCTCAGTGCACTCAGCCGCCGCCGCACGTTCGACAGCCTGGACGAGAGACAGTGGGACGAGAGCCCGCTTGGGCCACAGACCGATCAGACGCTGCCGGAGGCCTCCGACGGGCGCCTCCAGCAGCTGCGTGATCTGGTGGAATTGCTGCCGGAGCGCCCACGGCAGCTTCTGCGCCTGTATTACTTCGAAGACCGTTCCGTCAGCGACGTGGCGCTGATGCTCGGCTGCCCGGAGGGCACCGTGAAGACCGGCTTGTTCCGGGCCCGTGCGGCGCTCGCCACTCTGCTTGAACGGCGTGGACTCGCAGATCCCTCCTATTGGCAGGAGATGACCCCATGAGTGCGCACGACATCGACCCGCAGCTCGACCGAGCGCTCGATGCGGCGCTCGCGCAGGCACTGCGCGCGCCAGGGCTGCCTAGGGGCTTTCGCGCCGAACTCGACGCCGCTCGCCAGCGGCTCGAACACATCAACGTGGCGCAGGTCCGGGCACGCCTGCAGGACGAGCACCGCGAGCAGCTCGCCACGCTGCGGGCGGATTTCGTGCGGATCCGCCGCACGACCCTCGGCACACTGCTCGGGACAGCCTTTGCGGCCGGGGGGGGCACGGTCCTCGCGATGCCCTGGCTGCGGGCGCATTTCGGGCCTGTGGCGCCCGCGCTCATCGCCTGGGGCGGGGTGGCGCTCGGCCTGCTGCTCGGGGCAGCGGCGCTGCGCGGCGTGCTCGGTCCACAAGCTCGCTGAGACCATCGCCGGTGACGCTGCGGGGCGCCGTGCCGATGGCGTATCATCCGCGCCCATAACAGTCCAAAACGACGCACACCCGAGCCGATGTCCGGACCCGCATCCCCCTCGAACCGCCCGCCCGCGCTGCGCCTGCCGGGCGGCTGGCTGACCGCGCTGATTCCGTTGATCTGGCTGGCCGGACTTGGCACCTGGGTGCTGCTGCGCTGGTCACGGTTGCCGCCGATGATCCCGATCCGCTGGAACCTGGCCATGGGGGTTCCGGACTTCTGGGTACGCCGCTCTGCCTCGGCAGTCCTTTCGGTCATGGGCACGATGGGCGCGATCTGTCTGGCCTTCATCGCACTCGCCTGGCTGATGCTGCAGCAGCCGCCGCAGGCCTCACCCGGCTTGATCGCCGCCGAGCGCGTCTTCCGCCGCCAGACCGCGCTGCTGATCGTCGCGTCCGCGTGGTTCGTGGCCTTCTGGCCAGCGTTCAGCCTGCTGCCGTTGCCCCTTGAGCTGTTTCGGGTGTGGACCGTACTGTTTGCCGCCACATTGATCACGGGAGGCGTCGCACTCGTGCGCTCCGGCGTCCGCATGTACCGTGCGCAGCACGGCCTGCAGGCGGACCCGCCGCGTGCGGCGCCGCCGGATGAGGGCCGCTGGTACGGCCCGTTCTACGTCAATCGGCGCAACCGCTCGCTGCTGGTGCCGAAGCCGCTCGGCGGCGGATACCTGTTCAACTTTGCCAACCCCTGGGCTTGGGTACTGATCGCAGCACTGCTCGGCACTGCGTACCTATTGGTGCGTCTGCGCCATCACTAGCCGGCTCGATCCGCTGCGGCGCACGGCGCGCGTTTTCACGCACTTTTTGTTCGTGAATCTCTGCCGCACTGTTAAGCGGCGTGGCATGATGCGCGCGCAATGCAGCTACTGGCTCCGCCAGCGCGACAACTCGGCGCCGGCCATGACCCGCAGCACACGACCGACGACTCTGCACCAGCGTAACAACCGAGAACAACCGATGAGCACACGCGGCTCTGGACTGCTCGCCCTGATCTTGATCAGTTTTCTCGTCAGCGGCCTCGGTTCGAGCGCGGTCGCAGCCGCCGCCCCGCGGCACGCGGTGCGTCACTTCGTACGCCATCGCTACGTTCGGCATCGTCCGCGACGCGTGAGCCACCCTTACGTGCGCTCTCAGGAAGCGCTGGTGTACGACGCGACCCAGGCACGGGTTCTCTACGCGAAGCGGTCCACTGCCGTCACGCCCATCGCCTCGATCACCAAGCTCATGACCACGCTGGTCGTGGCCGATGCGCACCAGCCGCTCGCGCAACGCCTGCAGGTGACCGGCGCGGACTGGACGCCGTACTCGCATCTGCCGATCGGCATCTGGCTGACGCGCGCGCAGCTGTTTCACCTGGCGCTGATGTCCTCGGAGAACCGCGCCGCGCGCACGCTGTGCAACAATTACCCAGGCGGATTACTCGCCTGCGTACGGGCGATGAACGCCAAGGCGCACGCCCTCGGCATGACCCATACCCACTTCGTGGAGCCGACCGGACTGTCCGCGCAGAACGTCTCCACACCCGGGGATCTGGCCAAACTGGTGCTGGCGGCGGCGCACAATCGGGTTATTCGCCGCTACTCGACCAGCCCCGGCTACACGATTCGCGACGGCCGCTGGCGGCTGCCGTACTACCCGACCGACCCGCTGGTCCGTGACCGCT
Organism: Pseudomonadota bacterium; assembly: GCA_021826035.1. Next base: position 4,248 of record JAKBBE010000035.1, read on the forward strand.
GGTGGCACATCGTAGTGCAGAAGACCGGTTTTACCGATCCGGCGGGACAGTGCCTGGTGCTCGATACGTACATAGACCACCACGACATCGTCATGGTGCTGATGCACTCGTGGGGCAAGTACACCCGCACCGCCGATGCGCTGCGCGTCAAGCGGTGGCTGCAGGCTCGCCTGTTGCGGCACCGCTGGGCCACGGTCGCCGCGCGCATGTGATCCGACCCGCTGCACGATGCGCCCCGCCGCACCTGGCAGTAACGATGAACTCGAGCGCTTCGTACGCGCGCAGGCGCCGCTCATCGAACAGGTTCGCGCCGAACTGACGGCAGGCCGCAAAGCAACTCACTGGATGTGGTTCAATTTCCGCAGCTGCGCGGCCTCGGCTCGAGCCCGATGGCGCAGCACTACGGCATCGCCTCGCTGGATGAGGCGGTCCGTTACCTGCAGCACCCGGTCCTCGGTGAGCGGCTCGCCGAGTGCACCGCCACGGTCAATGCATTGGTCGGCATCCCGATCGAGACCGTCTTCCCGTATCCCGATCATCTGAAATTCCACTCCAGCATGACACTGTTCGCGCGCGCGGCACGCCGTGCGCAGGCTCTGCGCTACGGTTCGGTGTTCCGCGCCGCGCTCGAGCACTCCTTCAACGGAGTCGACGACCCGCGGACGCTCGCGCTGTTGGATACGGACGGGGTGTAACGGCCGCGCCCCGCGCTGGCCCGGCGCAGAGCCGATCCGCCCGGCGCGGGCCGGCTCTGCGCCGCAGCGTCACGGAATCAACACCGTCGAGCCAGTGGTGCGGCGCGCCTCCAGATCCCGATGCGCCCGAGCTGCCTCCGTGAGCGGGTGGCGCTGTCCGATCCGCACCCGCAATACGCCTTTCTTGACGGCGCTGAACAAATCGCGCGCGGCGGCATCGAGCTGTTCGCGGCTGGCAATGTAATTGAACAGCGTCGGACGGGTCAGGAACAGCGAGCCGCGGCGGCTCAGTTCGAGCGGGGCGATCGGCGGCACCGGTCCTGAGGCGTTGCCGAAACTCACCATCAGACCCAGCGGACGCAGGCAATCGAGCGAATCGATGAAGGTGTCCCGCCCGACCGAATCATAAACGACCGCGACGCCGGCGCCGCGGGTCAGGCGGCGTACTTCGGGTGCGAGCGGACCGAGCCCCGAGCGCAGCACATGCCGGCAACCGTGCTTGCGCGCCAGCTCGGCTTTCTCATCGCTACCGACGACGCCGATGACCCGGGCACCGAGTGCCTTGGCCCACTGGGTGAGGAGCAGGCCAACCCCACCGGCGGCGGCATGCACCAGGATCGCCTCCCCGCGCTGCACGCGGTATGTACGGCGGAGCAGGAATTGCGCGGTGAGTCCCTTCAACATCAGGGCCGCAGCCTGCTCCTCGGTGATGCCCTTGGGGATTTTCACCACGCGCGCCGCCGGAAGGTTGCGTACTTCGCAGTAGGCGCCGGGCGCGGAGTGCACGTACGCCACACGATCGCCGACCCGGAAGCCGCGCACGTTGCGACCCAGCGCGATGATGATGCCGGCCGCTTCGCGCCCCGGACAGCCGGGCAGCTCGCCAGGGTACAGACCCGTGCGGTCATACACATCGATGTAGTTCAGGCCGATCGCGGTGTGGCGCACCTGGAGTTCGCCGGCCGCCGGCCGGCTGACCTCCAGATCCTCCACACGCAGCACATCAGGTCCGCCGTGTTCATGGAATCGGATGCATTTCATGTCCGCACTCCGTCAACGCTGTTGCGCCACCGGCGCTCCCCAACAACCATCTGCCGGCCGGGACCGGGGGACCTTCCGGCTCAGCGCGGCGGACGCACCGGTCCGCTGCCGGCGCCGGTGCGCTCGAGTGCTGCGGCGATCTGCTCGAGCTCCTCGCCGCTGAGCGTCACGGTCGCCCCACCGATCCAACCGTCGACCTGCTGCGCGGTGCGGGCCCCGACGATGGCGCCGGTGACACCCGGCCAGGCAAGCACCCACGCCACCGCGAGCGCCCCGAGGCTCACACCACGGCGCGCCGCGATTGGTTTGAGCGCCTCGACGAATGCCAGGTTGCGCTGCAGCGCCTCACCGGCAAAGTACGGATCGCGGCTGCGCCAGTCAGTGGCGGGCAGGGTCCGTGCTCGCTCGGCGGTGAATGCACCGGTGAGCAGACCGGCCTGCATCGGGCTGTACACGATGACCCCCGTGCCGTGCGCCCGGCACCACTCGATCTCGGCAGCCTCCTCGCGACGAATCGCAGAGAACGGCGGCTGGAGCGACGCGACGTGCCCGAGCCGCTCAGCCCGCTCGAGCTGCGCGACCGAATGATTCGAGAGCGCCGCGGCGCGGATCTTGCCGGCCCGCTGGAAGGCGAGCAGCGTCTCCCAGTACACCTCGAGGGCGGTGTCATCCGCGGGGCGGTGCACCTGGTACAGATCGATGCGCTCGACCCCGAGACGGCGCAGCGAGGCGTCGAGTTCGCGGCGCAGACTCTCCGCAGTGCCCACCCGCTGCGGGGCCGCCGTGAGCCGCTGCTCGTCCCAGACCAGGCCGCACTTGGTGAACACGTAGGGTCGATCGGCGGCGGCCATGCCCTGCAGCGCCCGCCGCACGATCTCCTCGGAGTGCCCGAAGCCGTAAATCGGTGCGGTGTCGATCCAGTTGATCCCGCATGCGAGCGCGTGGCGGATGGCGCGAACCGAGTCCGCATCATCAACCGATCCCCATTCGGTGCCGCCGGCCGCCCATGCGCCGAACCCGACGCGGGTGATGTCCATGCCGGTCTTGCCCAGCGCCCGGGTGGGCAGCGCCCCTTGGGGCGGCGCGGAATCGTTCGGCATCACACTCCTCCTGAACAGTACGCGAAGGTCCAAGGCTGGCACGGGCAGGCCGCCCAGGCAACCGCCACCGGACTCAGGGCCACGGAACGAGCACCGTGAGTTTCAGGGCCGAATCGAGCGCCGGCTGCAACGTGTACTGCTCGTATTGACAGGGCCCGCGCCGCGGATGCAGAAAGGCGCCGAGGGAAGGCTCGAGCGCCCGCGGGGGAAATCGCCCCGCCGTGCGTGTGAAGTCATGCGGACCGCCAGAATCGGGGTAGTGTCGGTAATAGTATCCGCAGCAGTGTTGTACCAGGATATCTCACGCACATACTAGCCCGAGCCCCCCGCGGAGATTGGCCATGCGTTCCCACGAACAGACCGTTCACACTCAGTTCGATCCGCGCGCCGAGGCCTACCTGCTGAGCGCGGTGCATGCGGCCGGTCCCGACTTGAAGCACACTCAGGACCTCCTGGACGGTGTGGCGGGGGCCTGCAGCGAGCGCTCGATGTCGGCTGCGGTGCAGGCCATCTGTCTTTTGCAATCGCCCCGCACGTCGGGCATGTCGTGGCACTCGACCCATCGGCGAACATGCTCGCGACCGTGACGCGCGCTGCTGCAGAGCGCGGGGCGAGCCGGATCGAGGTGCGCTGCGGCAGTGCCGAATCGCTGCCCTTTGCGCCGGAGAGCTTCGCACTCGTAGGCACCCGCTACAGCGCGCATCACTGGACGCGCCTGCCGGCCGCGGTGCAGGAGATCAGTCGAGTGCTCGAATCCTTGGGTCATGCGCTCATCATCGATGTCGTCGCACCCGAGGACCCGCTCGTGGATACGCACCTTCAAGCGATGGAGTTGCTGCGCGATCCGTCTCACGTACGCGACCGCTCAGTGCGCGAGTGGCGCGAGCTGCTTGCCGGGGCGGGGCTCACCGAACTCGAATATCGGCAGTGGCCCGTGCGCATCGAGTTCGCCTCGTGGGTGGCGCGCATGCGCACGCCCGAGACCTCGGTGGCGGCAATCCGGGCGCTGCAGAGCGCCGCACCGCGCGAGGTACAGGAGGCGCTCGCGCTCGAGGCGGACGGAAGCTTCGTGCTCCAGACCGGCCTGTTCTGGCTGGTTAAGGCACGGTCGCCCTAAGGCAGGCCACCGGCCGACCGGTGGCGCATGCGCTTGAACAGATCTCCCGGTACAGGGATCTTGCCGAGCGCACACCCGATGAGCGGGAACGGTTCAAAATCGATCGCACAATGATCGTTGAGCGTGACCGCGAAGCCACCGGATCGCAGCCTCTGGATGCCGTGCATCGCGGCCCTGTTCCATCCGTCCCAGGAACGCCTGCGTGGCGCCTGATGAAAGGGATCCGCGCGAGGGAAGCCGATGGCCACCACAGGCGCGGCGCGACGTGCGTCGATGGACCGAGCCACGTGCCGTAGCGCGGCGAACCACCGGATGGCAGGGGGCCGGGGCGTCTGCGCACGCAGCGCAGCGCCGCCTCGGCGCGGCACGATCGGGGTCGGGGGGCGATTGCGCGCCAGCCGTGCGGCGCGCCCCGTGCGAGACCTGCGCACGGGGCGCGCGGTCGCCGCAGCGAGCGGCAGCAGATCCAACCGCTCAACCACCGGACCCAGTCGCCGCCGAGGCGGCCGGGTCTGCGGGGCCAACAAGATGCCGATCAGTGCCGCATGCAGCGCCAGCACCAGCGCGGCCGCGACACCGCGCCGCGGTCCGGTCCGGTCCGGTGAGGCCCGGCGCGCATCGCTCCGCTCAGCCGAGCGGCGGGGAGGCCGCCATCCGGCGGTGCCGCAGGAGGAAGTAAGGGGCGAGCGCCACTGCGGTCGTGATGAGAGCCGGCGTCAGTTCACCTGCGACGGCCGAGAATGCGATCCGAAAGCCCATCGACGCGCGGCCGGGGTGCCCCGCGACCGGAAGCATCAGTCCAACGTTCATCAACCGGGCCGCGAAGCACGCCAACAGTACCCCGCTGATCAGCCCGCTCACCGGAATCGGGCGACCGCAGGCCCGCACACCGAACAGGGCAGCCACACTCACCGGCAACACCCACAGCATCCCGACTTCGACCACGGAATTTACCACCGTGGCGGCCAGCGCCGGCACCGTGTAGTGATGCCCAGTCAGGTGCAGCGCATTGAGCGTCAACACCAGTAGCGCCATGATTGAGACGCTGGCTGCGGCGAAGCTCGCGAGCGGCCCGAAGACGCACAGCAGTGGCCAGCGACACAACCAGGCCTTGAGCTCCTTGCGGCCCGCATAGCGCTCGAGGAGCACCCCGTCGCCGCCCAGCGCTTCGTGCGCGCGGCGTTCAGCCTCGGCCGGCGCAACGCCGCGCTCGATCCCTTGGGCGCGCAGCTGCTCGAAGTGCGCTTGCAGTTCGAGCGTTGCCCGGCGCGCGTGCCGCACGGCTACACCACGTCCGATCAGTGCGCGCTGCAGCGCGCGAAAACGCAACTCAGTCATGGTGTGCTCCCAGAATGCGCTCCACACCCTCGCTCATGCGGCGCCAGTTCGCGGCGAGCCGCTCAAGCCGTCGGCGGCCCTTGGGCGTCGCCTGATAATAAATTCGCATACGCCCCTCGACCTGACGCGACCGCGAGCGCAGCAGACCCCGCGCCTCGAGCGCGTGCAGCGCCGGATACAACACCCCCTCACCGAGGCTGAGCGCCTCGTGACTGAGCAGCTTCAAGGCTCGGGCGATGTCGTAGCCGTACATTTCGCGCTGCGCCAGCAGCCGCAACAGCACCAGTTCCGGTACGCCGCTCATCAGTGTCGGGTCGCGCTTGGACATGAGGCAACTATACCTCGCATACCGAGGTATGAAAAGCGTCAATCACCGTCGCCTTCCTTGCGCGCCACGCACGGCTGCGCGGCGACTCAAAGGAGACTGGTACCGGTGATGCCACCGTACACGCCAAGTCCGGCGGTGAGCAGCGCGACCGCCACCACCACCCAGGCGTACGCGCCCTTGAGCCGGTGCTCCGGCGGCAGCGCACGAAACGCAAGTGCCACCAGAAAGCCGAGCACCAACGGCAGCATGAGCGCATTCATGACTTCCACGCCGATATTGAGCTCGACGAGGTTCGGGGCGAGATCCACCAGCACCGCCCCACCGATCACGGCTGCGGCGTAGATGCCGTAAAACCACGGAGCGTCCAGCGGATGGTGCTCCAGCGAGTGCCGATAGCCGGTGACCTCGCCGAATCCCCAAGCGCTCGCCAGCGAGGCAACGATCGCTGCCACCAAAGCGGCGCCAATCGTGCCGAGTCCAAACACGACCCGACCGACATCTACGCCGAGGAATGGCACCAGGAGCTTGGTGATGTCACCGATCGAGTTGAGACTGGCGTGCGAATGCAACGTGCCAATCGTGGCGGCCGCGGCGATGAGAATCGCCGCCATGACCGCCTGGGTAATGATGGAGCCGATCGCCGTATCCAGGCGGGCATGCCGGTAGTGGTACGGCTGAAGCTTTTTGTCTGCCACGGCGGACTGTTGGTAGAAAATCATCCACGGCATGATGACCGCGCCGATATTGGCGGCCACCAGGTACAGGTAGCCACTATGACCGAGCGGCATGTGCAGCAGACCGCTCACCATCGGGCCACCGTGCGGATGGGCGCGCCAGGCGATGAAGAAGAACGCGAACTCAAATATTCCCAGTCCAATCGCCACCCGCTCGACACGGCGGTAGCTGCCGGTGAGCACGATCGTCAGCAGCGCCGCGACCGTGAGCGCCAGACTGAGCGCACGCGGGACACCGAACAGTTCCCCGACGGCCGCGACCCCGGAGAATTCCGTGACCAAAGCGCCGATCGTGGCCACCCCAAGGCCACACACCGACAGCCAAGCCCAGCCGGTACCGAATGTCTTGCGGATCAGTTCCCCGTGGCCCTGGCCCGTGAAGATACCGAGGCGCACGGTAAGCTCCTGCACCACGAACAGCACCGGAATCAACAGCAGTTGCAGCAACAGCAGCCGGTAGCCCCACTGCACGCCGCTCTGCGCAGCCGTGATGATGCTGCCCACGTCGGTATCGGCAAGCATGACGACCAGTCCCGGCCCCATGACGGCCAGAAACATCTTCCAGCTGGACAGGCGCGCAGGAGTCGGACGAACGGCGTGATTGCGAGCGGTCGAATCCATCGAGCTTCACCTGGGTCCCATCCGCGCGGCGGAACGGCCCGCGCCGTACCCCAATGCGCCGGCGTGACCCTACTAGGGCTGAATTGGGGAGATACAAATAAGACTGATTCGCATTTGCATGGAGGATAGCAGTGCCCCCAGGGCAAGGCAATGGCGGACATCCGCACGGTAAGTCGGCGGGAGGCCGTACCGTCCGCGCAGCGCAAGCCCCTGCGGCACGAGGCACCGCGAACCCGGTAGACTGGCGCTCGGGTTACCGCCTGGCGAGCGTTGCGGCCGCTGCATCGACGCGGCAGCTTAAACCCGCCGCTCGGCTGAGCTAGAGGCCGCGGCGCGTCGTCCAGGTGCGCGTATGTCGTCACCCCACGGAGGCGCGCTGATGCATTTTTTGATTCTGGCGCTGCGCACACCGGATTTTGATGCGGAGGTCCTGCCACTGCATCGCAGCTATCTCGACGCCCTGCGGAGCCGCGGGCTGCTCGCGGCGCACGGCCCCTTTCTGGATCAATCCGGGGGCGCTTACCTCATCCACGCCGAATCGCTGCCAGAAGCCGAAGCGGTGGCGGCTGCGGACCCTCTGAGCAGCTCCGGCGCGGCGGAGATGGCCGTGTGGGCCTGGGATATGACCTGGTTCGGCACCTCAGCCGCAGCGCAGGCTAGGGATGATGGCGAATCCAGATGAGCGCGGCAGGCCACGCCCACAGGGCGATGTCATCGCCATGGCCGCACTCCTCGAACAGCACCGGGAAGGCATGCGTGAAGACCCATTCGTTCCGGGGCCTCGGCTGTTCAAGCGCTCGAGGCGGATGTCATTGCAGCCCCGCGCGCCGACTCTCCGTGACGGGCACGCCGCAGGCTGCGGCCGCCCGGTCGAAGCGGCGCACCCGGGGCGCGGAGGAGGCTGACCGATGTTCATCTTGCGCGGACTGATCGACCGAGTGCTGCTCGTCTGTGCCGTCGTGACCGGCGGACTGGTGCCGGGATTCCTCGCCCAGTATCGCCAGCGCCTTGGCGGGCGGTTGGATCAGGCACGGCTCGACCTCGCCCCCTGGCAGAAAATCGCCAACCAGTTCTTCGGCGGCCGGTTGCACGAACTGATTGCCTATCACTTGGCGAGTCCGATCGCACCGATCCATGCCGAGGGCGCCGTGATCGAACAACTCGTCCAGTCGGTGCGGCAGCTGCACGAGGCGATGTCGGCGCTGCACGGGAGTCTGTATCACCAGGTGTGGTATCTGGCACGGCACCCCGATCCGAGCCTGCTGCGCGCAACCGCTTCGGCCTGGGTGCCCACCTTCGGTCTCTCGGGCCAGGCATTACTGTTTGCCGTCGTGTTCGCCGGCTGCGTGTGGCTGGCCTTCCAGACGCTGTGGACCGTGACCCGTGCGAGCGGCCGGCGCATCGCGCGCCAGCTGCGCGGCGTGCCCACGTCCGCACGACCTGCGTCCTGAGATCGGCAGCACCCTAACGACAGGGCCGGCGCAAACTCTCGCCTGCGCCGGCCCTGTGCTGAGTGCAGCCGCCCGGTGGCATTCCTGCGCCGCCCGCGGCCTTGCCGCTCGGATCAGCCAGCCGAACTTTCCGACTCCTCGCTGGCGCCGCTGTCATCGGACTCCGGAATGCCGCCGCCGACTTCCATGAAACTGCGCCGCTCTGTTCCCTCATTTCTACGCCGCCGCGAGGCATGTGTCGCGAAGCCCGTGCCCGCCGGGATGAGCCGGCCGACAATGACGTTTTCCTTCAGACCGCGCAGATCGTCCTCCAAGCCACGCACCGCCGCTTCGGTCAGCACACGCGTGGTTTCCTGGAACGACGCCGCGGAGATGAACGACTCCGTCGCCAACGACGCCTTGGTGATACCGAGCAGCACCGGCTGCAACGCCGCCAGTTCCTTGCCGTCGTGCTCCGCCCGATCGTTGATATCGAGGGCACGGGACCGATCAAGCTGCTCGCCGCGCAGCAGCGAGGTATCGCCCGCAGACTGCACTTCGGTCTTGCGCAGCATCTGGCGGATGATCACTTCGATGTGCTTGTCGTTGATCTTCACACCCTGGAGGCGATAGACGTCCTGAATCTCGCGCACCAGATAGTTCGCCAGCGCCTCGACGCCCTGCAGCCGCAGGATATCGTGCGGATTCGGCTCGCCGTCGGCGATCACCTCGCCACGCTCCACGGTCTCGCCTTCGAAGACGTTGAGCTGGCGCCACTTCGGAATCAGCTCCTCGTACTTGTCGCCGTCGTCGCTGGTGATGATCAGCCGGCGCTTGCCCTTGGTCTCCTTGCCGAAGCTGACGGTACCGGACTTCTCCGCGAGGATCGCCGGATCCTTCGGCTTGCGCGCCTCGAACAGATCCGCCACCCGCGGCAGACCGCCGGTGATGTCACGGGTCTTGGAAGACTCCTGCGGGATACGGGCGATGACGTCACCGACGGACACCCGCGCACCGTTCTCCAACGCCACGAGCGCGCCAGCCGGCAGCGAATACACCGCCGGGATCTCGGTGTTGGCAAACGTGACTTCCTTGCCCTTGGCATCGACCAGCTTGATCGTGGCGCGCAGATCCTTGCCACCGCGCTGCTTGGTGTCGAGCACCACGGTGCTCGACAGACCCGTCACCTCATCGACCTGGGTGGTGACCGTCAGGCCGTCGACGAAGTCCTGGAACCGCACAAAGCCGGCAACTTCCGTCACCACCGGGTGAGTGTGCGGATCCCAGGTCGCAACCACCTGTCCGGCGGCGACCTGATGACCTTCCTTGACGGTGATCGTTGCACCGTAGGGAATCTTATAGCGCTCACGCTCGCGGCCGAAATCATCGACCACACCGATCTCCCCGGAGCGCGATGCGGCCACCAGGTGGCCCTTCTCATGCTGCACGGTCTTCAAACGGTGGAAGCGAATGGTGCCCTTGTTGCGCACCTCGACGCTGCTCGCCGCCGCCGCCCGGGATGCCGCACCACCGATGTGGAACGTGCGCATCGTCAGCTGCGTACCGGGCTCACCGATCGACTGCGCGGCGATGACCCCGACCGCCTCGCCGATGCTAATCAGGTGACCGCGGGCCAGGTCACGTCCGTAGCACTGCGCGCACACGCCGTAGCGAGTTTTGCAGGTGATGGGCGAGCGGACCTTGAGCTGATCCACCCCTTCCTGCTCCAGGTAACGCACCAGCTGCTCATCGAGCAGCGTACCGCGCTCGATGAGCACGTCCTCGGACCCCGGCTTGAACACGTCGTCGGCCAGGACACGACCGAGCACGCGCTCCCCAAGGGCCTCTACCACATCGCCGCCTTCGACCAGCGGCGTCATGGTCAGGCCGTGGGGCGTACCGCAGTCCACCTCGGTAACCACCAGGTCCTGCGCCACATCGACCAGGCGGCGGGTGAGATATCCGGAATTCGCGGTCTTCAGCGCCGTGTCGGCCAGACCCTTGCGGGCGCCGTGCGTGGAGATGAAGTACTGCAGGACGTTCAGACCCTCGCGGAAGTTGGCCGTGATCGGGGTTTCGATGATCGATCCGTCCGGCTTCGCCATCAGGCCGCGCATGCCAGCGAGCTGACGAATCTGCGCCGCGGAACCGCGAGCGCCGGAGTCGGCCATCATGAAGATCGAATTGAAGGACTTCTGACGAACCGTGGCGCCCTTGGCGTCGCGGACTTCGTCGCTGCCGAGCTTCTCCATCATCGCCTTGGCCACCTGGTCATTGGCGCGTGACCAGATATCCACGACCTTGTTATAGCGCTCCCCGTTGGTCACGAGACCCGAGGCGTACTGATCCTGGATCTCCTTCACTTCACGGTCGGCGTTGGCAATGATCCGCGGCTTCTGCTCGGGGATGACGATGTCGTCGATACCGAAGGACACGGCGGCACGGGTCGCGTAATGGAAACCGGTGTACATCAGCCGGTCGGCGAAGATCACGGTCTCCTTCAGCCCGAGCGTGCGGTAGCTCGCATTGATGGTGGCCGAGATCGCCTTCTTCGTCATGTCCTGGTTGATCAGGTCGAAGGACATGCCTCTTGGCAGCACCTCCAGCAGCAGCGCGCGACCCACGGTGGTTTCAACCACGCGGATCCGATCGTTGCCGTTCACATGCTCCTTGATGCGCACGCGCACCTTGGCCTGCAGATCAACCGAGCGGCTCTCGTAGGCGCGATGCACTTCATGCACGTCGGAAAACAGCATGCCCTCGCCGCGCGCGCCGATACGCTCGCGCGTCATGTAGTACAGCCCGAGCACAACGTCCTGCGACGGCACGATGATCGGATCACCGTTGGCCGGCGAGAGAATATTGTTCGAGGCCATCATCAAGGCGCGCGCCTCGAGCTGTGCCTCGAGCGACAGCGGCACGTGCACGGCCATCTGGTCGCCGTCGAAGTCGGCGTTGAACGCGGTGCACACCAGCGGGTGCAGCTGAATGGCCTTGCCCTCAACCAACTGCGGCTCGAACGCCTGGATACCCAGGCGGTGCAGCGTCGGCGCGCGGTTCAGCAGCACGGGATGCTCGCGGATGACCTCCTCGAGGATGTCCCAGACTTCCGGTCCCTCGCGCTCGACGAGCCGTTTGGCGGCCTTGATCGTCGACGCTTCCCCGCGCAACTGCAGCTTCTGGAAGATGAACGGCTTGAACAGCTCGAGCGCCATCTTCTTCGGCAGACCGCACTGATGCAGACGCAGCTGCGGGCCCACCACGATGACCGAGCGGCCCGAGTAATCGACGCGCTTGCCGAGCAGATTCTGGCGGAAGCGGCCCTGCTTGCCCTTGATCATGTCGGCCAGCGACTTCAAAGGCCGCTTGTTCGTGCCGGTGATGGCACGGCCTCTCCGACCGTTATCCAGTAGTGCGTCCACTGCCTCCTGCAGCATGCGCTTCTCGTTGCGCACGATGATATCGGGCGCGTTGAGTTCGAGCAGGCGGCGTAGGCGATTGTTGCGATTGATGACGCGGCGATACAGGTCGTTCAAATCCGACGTCGCAAACCGACCGCCGTCAAGCGGCACCAGTGGACGCAGATCCGGCGGCAGCACCGGCAGCACGGTCATGACCATCCACTCCGGCTTGTTGCCGGACTCGATGAACGACTCGATGAGCTTCAGGCGCTTGGAGAGGCGCTTGAGCTTCGTCTCCGAGGAGGTCGACTGCATCTCCTCGCGCACCTTGGTGAGCTCGGAGGCCAAATCGATGCTGTGCAGCAGCTCGTAGACCGCCTCCGCGCCCATGCGCGCGTCGAACTCGTCGCCGTGCTCCTCGATCGCCTCGAGGTACATCTCGTCGGTCAGCAGCTGTCCACGCTGCAGGGGCGTCATGCCCGGATCGATCACCACGAAGGCCTCGAAATACAACACGCGCTCGATCTCGCGCAGCGTCATATCGAGCATCAGGCCGATGCGCGACGGCAATGACTTCAGGAACCAGATGTGCGCGACCGGACTCGCCAGCTCGATGTGCCCCATGCGCTCGCGACGCACCTTGGCCTGCGTGACTTCCACGCCGCACTTTTCGCAAACGACGCCGCGGTGCTTCAGGCGCTTGTACTTGCCGCACAAGCACTCGTAGTCCTTGACCGGTCCGAAAATCTTCGCACAGAACAGACCATCACGCTCCGGCTTGAACGTGCGGTAGTTGATGGTCTCGGGTTTTTTGACTTCCCCGTACGACCAAGCGCGGATCATCTCCGGGGAGGCCAATCCGATCTTGATCGAATCGAACTGCTCAACCGGAGCGTTGGTCTTGAAAAACTTAAGAAGGTCTTTCATCGCATGTTCTCCTCACGGCGCACCGTGATCAGTCCTGCTCCAGCTCCATGTTGATGCCGAGCGAGCGGATTTCCTTGACGAGCACATTGAAGGATTCGGGCATGCCCGCATCCATCTGGTGATTGCCGTCCACGATGTTTTTGTACATCTTGGTGCGACCGTTCACGTCGTCGGATTTGACCGTCAGCATCTCCTGCAGCGTGTAGGAAGCGCCGTAGGCCTCGAGCGCCCAGACCTCCATTTCGCCAAAGCGCTGGCCACCGAACTGTGCCTTGCCGCCGAGCGGCTGCTGGGTGACGAGGCTGTACGGGCCGGTGGAGCGGGCGTGCATCTTGTCATCAACCAGGTGATTCAGCTTCAGCATGTACATGTAGCCGACCGTCACCGCGCGATCGAAGCGCTCGCCGGTACGCCCGTCGAACAGATACATCTGGCCGCTCGTCGGCAGATCCGCGAGCTCCAGCATGCGCTTGATTTCAGCCTCGCTCGCCCCGTCGAACACGGGCGTCGCCATCGGCACACCGTGCGAGAGATTGCCGGCCAGCCGCTTCAGGTCTTCGCTGCCGAGGCTATCGATATCCTCGGGCTGTCCACCGGTCTTGTTGTAGACCTCCTTTAGGAAGCCGCGCAGATCGGCTTCCGCCGCCTGGCGTTCGAGCATGCGCCCGATCTTCAGGCCGAGTCCCTTGGCAGCCCAGCCGAGGTGCGTCTCCAGCACCTGGCCGACGTTCATACGCGAGGGCACGCCGAGCGGGTTCAGCACGATGTCGACCGGCGTACCGTCTTCGAGGTACGGCATGTCCTCGACCGGCACAATGGTGGAAATCACACCCTTGTTGCCGTGACGACCGGCCATCTTGTCGCCCGGCTGCACGCGGCGCTTCACGGCGAGATAGACTTTGACCATCTTGAGCACGCCTGGGGCAAGATCATCACCCTGGGTGATCTTGGCCTTCTTGTCCTCCAGACGCTTCTCGAAGGCCTTGCGCTGGGTCTGCAGCCGCTCGGCAGCCTGCTCGAGCTGCGAATTTGCCTCCTCATCCTGCAGGCGGATCTCGAACCAGTTCTCGCGCGGCAGCTCATCGAGGTACTCGGCGCTCACGGCCGCGCCCGCCTTCAGTCGCTTCGGTCCGCCGGCGGCATTCTGGCCGATCAGCATGGCGCGCACGCGCTGGTACAGATCGTCCTCGAGGATACGCTGCTGATCGGCAAGGTCCTTGCGTACCCGCTCAATCTCGGCCTTCTCGATCGAGAGCGCCCGCGAGTCCTTCTCCACGCCGTCGCGTGTAAACACCCGGACGTCGATCACGGTGCCATCCATGCCCGGCGGCACACGCAGCCCGGTGTCCTTCACGTCGGAGGCTTTCTCGCCGAAGATCGCGCGCAGCAGCTTCTCCTCGGGAGTCAGCTGCGTCTCGCCCTTGGGCGTGACCTTGCCGACCAGGATGTCCCCGGCCTTCACTTCCGCGCCAATGTAGGCGATACCCGCCTCATCGAGCTTGGCGAGCGCCGCATCGCCGACGTTCGGGATGTCGGCGGTGATCTCCTCCGGTCCGAGCTTGGTGTCGCGAGCGACGCAGGTCAGCTCCTCGATGTGGATCGTGGTGAAACGGTCCTCCTGCACCACGCGCTCGGAAATGAGGATGGAGTCCTCGAAGTTGTAGCCGTTCCACGGCATGAACGCGACCAGCAGATTCTGCCCGAGCGCGAGCTCTCCGAGGTGAGTCGAAGGTCCGTCGGCCAGCACGTCGCCGCGCGCAATCACGTCGCCACCGTTGACCAGCGGGCGCTGGTTGATGCAGGTGTTCTGATTCGAGCGCGTGTACTTGGTCAGATTGTAGATGTCGACGCCCGGCTCGCCCGCAGTCGTCTCCTCGTCGTTCACCCGCACCACGATGCGCGAGGCGTCGACCGAATCGACCACACCGCCGCGCTTGGCAACGACAGTCACGCCGGAATCGATCGCCACCGCCCGTTCCATGCCGGTGCCGACAAACGGCATCTCGGCGCGCAGCGTTGGCACCGCCTGGCGCTGCATGTTCGAACCCATCAGCGCGCGGTTCGCGTCGTCGTGCTCAAGGAAGGGGATCAGCGAGGCGGCCACCGAGACCGTCTGCTTCGGGCTCACGTCCATGTAGTTGATCTGTTCGCGCTGCATGAGCGTGAATTCGTTCTGGAACCGGCACGAGACCAGCTCGTCGCTGAGCTCCCCGTGCGCACCCAGAGCGGCATTGGCCTGGGCAATGGCGTAGTTGCCCTCTTCAATCGCCGAGAGGTAATCGATCTGGTCCGTCACCCGACCGTTCTCGACGCGCCGGTACGGAGTCTCGAGGAACCCGTACCGATTGGTGCGCGCGTACACGGCGAGGGAGTTGATCAGACCGATGTTCGGACCTTCCGGCGTCTCGATCGGGCAGACGCGGCCATAGTGAGTCGGGTGCACGTCACGCACCTCGAAGCCGGCGCGTTCACGGGTCAGGCCGCCCGGGCCGAGCGCCGAGACGCGGCGCTTGTGCGTCACCTCGGAGAGCGGATTGTTCTGGTCCATGAACTGGGAGAGCTGCGAGGAGCCGAAGAACTCCTTCACCGCCGCCGCCACCGGCTTGGCGTTGATCAGCTCCTGCGGCATCAGCGGCTCGGTCTCCGCGACCGTCAGGCGCTCCTTGACCGCGCGCTCGACGCGCACGAGGCCGACGCGGAACGCGTTCTCGGCCATCTCGCCGACGCTTCTGACGCGGCGGTTGCCCAGGTGATCGATGTCATCGACCTGGCCGTTGCCGTTTCTGATGTCGATCAGGACCTTCAGCACATCGATGATGTCAGACGTCTCGCCCTGCTCTTCGACCAGATGCTTGGCAGTCTCATCGGTGCGGGCGCCGAAGTACTTGTTGTCGTACAGAATGCCGGGGCCCACGATCGCCTCGCGGCCGACCCGGCGGTTGAACTTCATGCGGCCGACGGCAGATAAATCGTAGCGCTCGGTGTTGAAGAACAAATTGGTGAACAGATTCTCCGCGGCATCACGGGTCGGCGGCTCACCGGGGCGCATCATTCGGTAGATTTCCACCAGCGCCTCAAAGCGCGACTTGGTGGGATCGATGCGCAGCGTGTCCGAAATGTACGGACCGCGATCCAGGTCGTTCACGTACAGCGTGTGCACCGAACCGATGCCCGCCTCGATGAGCTTCTCGACGGATGCGGCGGTGAGGACCTCATTGGCCTTGGCAATGATCTCACCGGTCTCGGTGTTGACCGCGTCGTGGGAGAGGACCTTGCCGTAGAGGTATTCGCGCGGGACGCGCAGACGGGTGACCTTGGCGTCCTCGAGCTGACGCACGTGCCGCGCGGTGATGCGCCGGCCCTCCTCGACGATCACCTTCTCGCCGATGCGGATCTCGAACGTGGCGGTCTCACCGCGCAGACGCTGCGGCACCAGCTGCAGCGCCACCTCGTCGGCACTGAGGTCAAAGGCGTTGGTATCGAAGAATGTCGCGAGGATCTCCTCGTCGCTCATGCCGAGTGCACGCAGGATGATCGTGACCGGCAGCTTGCGTCGGCGGTCAATGCGCGCGAACAGGCAGTCCTTCGGGTCGAACTCGAAGTCGAGCCAGGAGCCACGATAAGGAATGATGCGCGCGGAAAACAGCAGCTTGCCCGAGGAGTGCGTCTTGCCACGGTCGTGATCGAAGAACACGCCCGGGGAGCGGTGCAGCTGCGAGACGATGACGCGCTCGGTACCGTTGATGATGAACGTGCCGTTGTCGGTCATCAGCGGCAGTTCGCCGAGATAGACCTCCTGCTCGCGCACATCCTTGACGGGCTTCTTTGCACCCGGCGCTTCCTTGTCGAGCACGATCAAGCGCACTTTGACGCGCAGCGGCGCGGCGTACGTGAGACCGCGCAGCTGACACTCCTTGACGTCGAATCCCGGCTCGCCGAGCCGATAGCTGACGTACTCGAGAGAAGCGTTTCCGGAATAGCTCGTGATCGGGAACACGCTCTTGAACGCAGCGTGCAGACCCACTGGGTCGCGCGCGTCCTCGGCGCGTTCGGCTTGCAGGAACGTGCGGTAGGAGTCGAGCTGAATGGCCAGCAGATACGGCGTGTCCAGAATGCCCGGCTGCTTGCCGAAGTTCTTGCGGATGCGCTTCTTCTCGGTAAAGGAATAAGCCATCTCGGGTTCACCTCAGGAAATAATTGCGTTCGTCCATCAAGCAGCCTTCCGTGGACCTCCGGTCGCACGCCCATCCTGAGCGTCGTTTCGGGCGGCTCCGCCAGCGCCTCGTCGGCGCCGATCGGTGCGGCCCTGCGGGGCGCGTTCGCCCCAAGGGTCCGGTCCAGGGCCGCACGAGCGGCCCTGGACCTTCGCCTTACTTGATTTCCACCTTCGCGCCAGCGTCCTCGAGCTTCTTCTTGAAGCTCTCGGAATCGGCCTTGGAGACCGCGTCCTTGACGGTCGAGGGCACGGCCTCGACCAGGTCCTTCGCTTCCTTCAGGCCGAGGCCGGTGATCTCGCGGATCACCTTAATGACCGTGACCTTCTTGTCCGCCGGGTATTCCTTCAGGATGACGGTGAACTCGGTCTTCTCTTCGGCCGGAGCGGCAGCAGCGCCGGCAGCCGGAGCGGCCGCCATGGCCACCGGGGCCGCAGCAGTCACACCAAACTTCTCTTCCATGGCGGAGATGAGTTCGACCACCTCCATCAGGGACATCTTGGAAATCGCATCGAGAATTTCGTCTTTGTTGACAGCCATGTTGATTCTCCGCAGATTCGAATTGGAAAAAATGACGCAGCGTTATGCAGCCTGTTTCTGGTCGCGGACTGCGGCCAGAGTACGGGCAAGCTTCGCCGGCGGCTCCGCCAGCGTCGCGACGAACTTCTGAATCGGCGCTTTGATCACGCCGAGCAGCATCGAGAGCGCTTGCTCGCGGGTGGGCAGACTGGCAACCCGGTCGAGATCCTCAGCCGGCAGCACCTGCCCGCCGAGCGCAACCAGAGTCGCCGAGAGCTTCTCGTTCGTCTTCGCGAAGTCCTTCACCAGGCGCGCAGCGGCGCCCGGATCGTCCTTCGAGAATGCGAGCACGAGCGGTCCCTTGAGCTTCGGTCCTACCGGCTCAAAGGTCGTGCCGGCGAACGCCCGGCGGGCCAGCGTGTTTTTCACGACACGCAGATACACGCCCTGGGCACGCGCCTTGGCACGCAGCTCCGTCATCTGTCCGACCGTCAGGCCGCGGTATTCGGCAGCCACGACGGACTGCGCGACGGCAGCCACCTCGGCCACCTCGGCTACCAGCGCCTTCTTGTCATCCAGGTTAAGTGCCATTCCTTCTCTCCTGTTGGGTGAGAAGATCACGGTTTACGAATGAAGCGGCCGCCATCCGGCTCACTTCCCCATCGTCTCCGCCGCGGCGAAGCCTTGCGGCTGCACTGCGGCGGCGGTGACCCCTCACGCCTCGAGGACGAACCTCGGTGCGATCAGCGGTTCACCATCTGCGCAGGCGCTCATTAAGAGGGTCTTCCCCTCGCCTGCGGTCTTCGATGATGGCCGGCCCCGTGAGCGCGGACCGGCCCGCATCAAACTCGTCTCAAACGCTCAGCGCGTTGTGATCGACCATCACGCCCGGCCCCATGGTCGAGGAGATCGTCACGCGCTTCAGATACTGACCCTTGGCCGCGGCCGGCTTGGCCCTGTGCAGATCGGCAATCAAGGCCGCGAGGTTGTCCCTCAGGGCGCTGACTTCAAAGCTGGCCTTGCCGATCGTGCAGTGCACGATGCCGGCCTTGTCGACGCGGTAGGTCACCTGACCGGACTTGGCGTTCTTCACAGCCGTGGCAACGTCCGGGGTCACGGTGCCGACCTTCGGGTTCGGCATCAGGCCGCGCGGGCCGAGGATCTGACCGAGCTGGCCGACGACGCGCATGGCATCGGGGCTGGCGATCACGCGGTCGAAATTGATCTGACCGGCCTTGACCTGGGCCGCCAGGTCCTCGAGACCGACCACGTCGGCGCCGGCGGCCTTGGCGATTTCCTGGTTCTTCCCCGAGGTGAACACCGCCACGCGCACGGTCTTGCCGGTGCCGTGCGGCATCACGGTCGAGCCGCGCACCTGCTGGTCGGACTTGCTCGCATCGATGCCGAGATTGACCGCGGCGTCGATGGTCTCATCGAACTTGGCCTGGGCCAGGTCCTTGACCAGCTGGAACGCCTCGTCGGCCGGATAGTACTTGCCCGGGGCAATCTTGCCCTGCCAGTTCTTCAAACGCTTGCTCAGTGCCATGATCAGCCCTCCACGTCCACGCCCATGCTGCGCGCGCTACCGGCAATGGTGCGCACGGCGGCCTCGAGATCGGCCGCGGTCAGGTCAGGCTGCTTGGACTTGGCAATTTCCTCGAGCTGCTTGCGGTTGATCTTGCCCACCTTGGCGGTGTTCGGCGTGCCACTGCCCTTCTCGATGCCGATGGCCTTGCGGATCAGCACCGCGGCCGGCGGCGTCTTCATCACGAACGTGAAGCTGCGGTCGGCGTACACGGTGATCACCACCGGGATCGGCAGACCCTTCTCGAGCTTCTGGGTCTGCGCATTGAACTGCTTGCAGAACTCCATGATGTTCACGCCCTGCTGGCCGAGTGCCGGCCCGATGGGCGGTGAGGGATTTGCAGAGCCCGCGGGCACCTGCAGCTTCACGTAGCCTTGGACTTTCTTCGCCATCGATCTCTCCCGGGTTCAAACGCCGATCAGGCTCCCCGTCGTGGATTCCGTGGGCTTGCGCCCTTGCTACGGCCGTGCGGGCCGCCTCGCCCGGCCCTGCGGCCGGCTCTACCCGGACCGCGCGGCGGGCGCGACCCGATCACTCCTGCGGGCGCCGCCGCTCGCCAGGGGGCGAGGGGCCGCGCCGAACACCTGCGGCCGTCCTAGGCCTTCTCGACCTGCGAGAAGTCGAGTTCCACGGGCGTCGAACGCCCCAGAATTTGTACCGCCACCTGCAGGCGGCTCTTTTCGTAATTGACGCTCTCAACGACACCGTTGAAATCGTTGAACGGACCGTCGGTCACGCGCACCACTTCACCCGGCTCGAACAGCACCTTCGGCCGTGGCTTCTCCGCGCCTTCCTCCACACGTCGCAGGATCTGCATCGCCTCGCGGTCGGTGATCGGGGCGGGCTTCTCCGGCGTGCCACCGATGAAGCCGAGCACCTTCGGCACCTCGCGCACCAAGTGCCAGGTGTCCTCGTCCATCTCCATGTGCACCAGGACGTAGCCCGGGTAGAACTTGCGCTCACTGCGGCGCTTGTGGCCGTCGCGCATCTCGACCACTTCTTCGGTCGGCACCAAGATCTCGCCGAACTTATGCTCCAGCGCCGCGCGCTTGACCCGCTCCTGGAGCGACTCAGCAACCCGATGCTCGAAGTTCGAGTAGGCGTGCACCACGTACCATCTCAACGCCACGGATCAGCCCCCTTGTCCAGTCAACGCACGGGTCGCCCAGGCGAGCACCAAATCCAGGCCCCAGAAGAACAGGCCCGAGATCGCCACGAACGCGAACACCACGACGGTGGTCATGGTGGTCTCATTGCGGGTTGGCCAGACGATTTTGCGCAGCTCCGTGCGTGCGCTCACCGCGAACGCGCGGAACTCGCCACCGTAGCGCGAGAACGCCACGACCAGCACTCCGACGGCAATGCCGCCAACCACGTACAGCCAACGCAACCAGCTCGACTGGGTGCCAAGGAGGTAGTAGGCGGCGATGCCCGCGGCGACCGCGAGCACGCCCACCCACAACTTCACTTTGTCGGCTGTGCCGATCGCGTCGATTTTGTTTTCGTCTGTCATGTCATCGGCTGGCAGGCCAGGAGGGAATCGAACCCCCAACCTGCGGTTTTGGAGACCGCTGCTCTGCCAATTGAGCTACTGGCCTGTGTGACTGGAACTCTTACTTCAGGATCTTTGCGACGACGCCGGCACCGACGGTGCGGCCGCCTTCGCGAATCGCGAAGCGCAGACCATCCTCCATCGCAATCGGCGCAATCAGGTCGACCGTCATCTTGATGTTGTCG
>JAKBBE010000185.1 GCA_021826035.1 Pseudomonadota bacterium
CCGCCGCTGCACACGGATGCGCAGATCAGCGGCCAGGTGCGCTCGATCGTCGGACGCTGCTTAGGCCCGGTGCGCCGCGGCAGCGAGCTCGAACAGGGCGGGCGCGATCTGGCGGCCCTTCGCGCGCAGCTCGCGCCCGGGGCGCTCCTCGAGCGGCGCCGTCTCGAGCTTGCGCAGGCGATGGTGCGCGCGGCGCTCGAGCGCCGCGAGAGTCGCGGGGCGCATTGGCGCGAGGACTACCCGCAGCGCGATCCTGCGCACGACGCGGCCTGATCCAGTGCGTATCGGGGGTTCCGCCCCCGGTGACCCTTCCTCTTCTGTGCCCCGCGGTGCGGCGCCACGCTCCGTTGCACCGAAGTGCGCGTGAACCCTGGATCCTACCTGCAGGGCGGCGGGAATCCGCTCCTCAGCGATGCCCCGCGCTCGCCACGAGCCCTCCCGCGTAAAATTGCGACCTGCCGCGTGCCGCCGCCCTTCGCCTCCTGCGCGAACGGCGCGAGCCACTGAATGCACGGGGCGTCGGGCCGCTATTCCGGTACGGATCGGTGACGCGTGACGAGGCTCGCCAGGAGAGTGACGTCGATCTTCTCCTCGAGCCTTCGAGTCCGCGATTTTCGATCTTCGATGTGGTGCGCGTACGAGATGTCTGCCGCACCATCCTGGGCGCCACCGCAGACATTCACGATTTCCATGGTCTGCGTCGCCTGCCGGAATTCCGGCGGCGCAGTGGCAGAGCCGTGCATGCCGGCCGCAAAGCGCAGGAACTCGTCGCCCACGACACTGAAGTCAGCCGAGCAGAGCCTCAGGACGCTGGGCGAGCGACGGCGGACCGCCCGACTGCGCCGCCGCCTGACACTCGCAGAGGCGGCCGCCGAGAACGGTCGCACCCGCGCGAGCGTCGGGACCTACTGGTCGTTGCTCTGGGCCTGTGATTTCCGGGGCCCGGCGGACGATCTCGCCGATCCTGCGAAGGACGTCGAAGCAAGCGCACTCGAGACCCGGCGCGTTCGAGCGGGTCGCCGCAGAAAGACCGCACTCGACAATGACTTCCGAGGTCTTTGTCGACCTGACCTTCCCGGGGGACACTGCACCGGTTGCCGCGGGCCGCTTCTCCTGATGACGGGGGTCGTCGCGTCATCGCAAAGCATGCCGGGAAAGCGACTCTCGGCGAGCCCGACGAACTTCTGAACTCCCCGGATGAGCGGGCGGGCGCACTGGGCTTTGGCGTGAACGTCGATCCACCCGCGCCGCTTCGCACCTTCCATCGAACGATGGATCTCTCGCGGCGGCAAGCGCTCGCGGACCTGATCGTGGCGGACGAAGAGCGTCCGGAGAAGGCGGCGCCGACCGGGCCGACCTGACTCAGCTTCAGGACCTCCTCTTGATCGGCACCGCCATGGGGGGTGCGAGACCCAAGGCCGTGCTCGAGGAGCAGGAGGCGCTCTGGATCGCGAAGTTCAATCGCCGTGACGGCAGGTGGAACACGGCTCGCGTCGAGCACGCCATGCGGGTGCTGGCGCGAGAATGCGGTCTGTCGGTCTCTCAGAGCCGACGCACGCAGAGCGCAGATCGCGACATCGGGCCATGATTTGCGGCACTCATGGCCGGTACGCCAACGCGCAGAATCTACTGTCTCAATGCGAGCGCTTTCTCCTGACTCGGAAGGAGGCCGCGCAAATCATCGATCTCATGGAGGTGACCGTGCGCGAGAGGTGGTACGACGTCGCCCGTCGAGAGGGCGTGACCGAGCGGGACTGTCAGCGGATCGGCGGAGCGTTCGCTGCCGAGGGATTCCGCCTTCCTCTGCAGGCTTCTGCATAGATTTCTGGGGCGGATGAGGTTGGGGCCTGCCGCTCTTCAGTTCTGGCTCGCCGTGCCCGACCAAACCACCCGTTGCGCGAGAATGTGAGTGCGGCGATGGATTCGGGCCCAGCGGCTCGCTATCCTTCAGCCAAAGGCATCTTATCGGCACACATGAAGGTGGAGCAGGGTGGCTAAAGTACCCCTTGGCGTCGGTCCGCGGCGCCCGCAAGTCGTAGTTCTCTTCGGCGCCACGGGCGATCTGGCCCGGCGCAAGCTCCTCCCGGGGCTGTTTCACCTGAGTATCGCCGGGTACATTCCCGGCTGCCGCATCATCGGGGTGTCCCTCGATGATCTCGACGCGGAGGGCTTCCGTCAGTTTGCGCAGCGCGCGGTGGCCGAACTCTCCACCCACCAGGCGAACCCGAAGGAGTGGGCCGAGTTCGCCGCGGGCATCGACTACGTGCCGCTCGGCGCCGGGGCCCCGGCGCTCGCCGCGGCGGTGCAGCGCGCCGAGCTCGCGCTCTCCGGGGAGTGCCAGCGGCTGCACTACCTCAGCGTGCCGCCGAATGCGGCGCTCTCGACGGTGCGCCTGTTGAGCGAGGCGGGTCTGGTGAACCGCTCGCGCATCATCATGGAGAAGCCCTTCGGCACCGACCTCGCCAGTGCCCGCTCGCTCAACGAGAAGCTGCACGAGGTGTTCGGCGAGGAGCAGATCTTCCGCATCGATCACTTCCTCGGCAAGGAGCCGGCGCAGAACATTCTCGCCTTCCGCTTCGCCAATGGGTTGTTCGAGCCGATCTGGAACCGCAACTTCATCGAGCACGTGCAGATCGATGTGCCCGAGACGCTCGGACTCGATAAGCGCACGATCTTCTACGACTCGATCGGCGCATTCCGCGACATGGTGGTCACGCACCTGTTCCAGATCCTCGCCTTCGTCGCGATGGAGCCGCCGACGGCGCTCGAGCCGAACGCGATCAGCGAGGAGAAGAACAAGGTCTTCCGCAGCATGCTGTCGATCCGGCCGCATGACGTGGTGCGTGGGCAATACAATGGGTATCGCGACGAGGAGGGCATCAGCCCGGAGTCCGATACCGAGACGTTCATTGCGCTGAAGTGCACCATCGACAACTGGCGCTGGGCCGGCGTGCCGTTTTACCTGCGCACCGGTAAACGCCTCGCCGAGGGCAAGCGCATCATCTCGATTGCGTTTCGCGAACCGCCGAAGAGCATGTTCCCGCCGGACTCCGGGGTCGGCGCGCAGGGCCCGGATCACCTCACGTTCGACCTGGCGGACGTCTCGAAGATGTCCCTGTCGTTCTACGGCAAGCGCCCGGGGCCGGGGATGCGCCTCGATAAGCTCAGTCTGCAGTTCGCCATGCACGACACGGGGCTCGTCGGAGAGGTGCTCGAGGCCTACGAGCGGCTGATCCTCGATGCCATGCGCGGGGATCGCACGCTGTTCACCACGGCCGAGGGCATCGAGCGGCTCTGGGAGGTCTCCACGCCGCTGCTCGAGGCCCCGCCGCCGGTGCGCCTGTATGCGCCGGGCTCCTGGGGCCCGAACTCCATGCACCAGCTGATCGCCCCGAACGCCTGGCGGCTGCCGTTCGAGCGGGGCTGGCGCGACCCGAACCGGGTCGGAAGCTGAGCAATCAAAAGGGGGAGCGTCCGCTCCCCCCACCGACTGGATTTTCCGCTGGGGAACCCCCATAGCGTAAAATGCGTCCAATCGATTCAGGAGGTATCAGATGGCGTTTCAGTTTCGGCGATCCGGCAACCCCGGCTTGAACCAGAACACCTTCGGGCGGGTGCCGCGCGTCGGGTTCGGCGATCAGCCCATGACCGTGGCCGGCACAGTGAACAAGTCGTTCCTGCTGCTGGTCGTGATGATGGTGTGCGCGCTGTGGCCCTGGTCGCAGGCGAGCGCCGGCAACCTGCAGGCCGCCAGCGGCCTGATGACCGTCGGGGCCATCGGCGGGTTCATCCTGGCGTTGATCATCAGCTTCAAGCCCACCACTGCCCCGTATCTGGCGCTGCCCTATGCGGCGCTCGAAGGCGTCGTGCTCGGGGGCATCTCGGCGGTGTTCGAGCAGCGCTATCCGGGCATCGCGATCCAGGCGATCGGCGCGACGTTTGCGGTCACCCTGGTGATGCTCACCCTGTACCGCACGCGCGTGATCCGGGTGACCGAGCGGCTGCGGGCCGTGGTCATGGGCGCGATGTTCGGCATCGTGCTGCTGTACGTCGGGGCCTGGATCCTCTCGTTCTTCCACTTCGCGGTGCCGTTCATCAACGGGGGCGGCCCGCTCGGCATCGGGTTCTCGATCCTGGTCGTGGGCGTGGCGGCGTTCATGCTGTTGCTCGACTTCGACATGATCGAGCAGGGCGCGGCGCAAGGGGCCCCGCAGTACATGGAGTGGTACGGCGCCTTCGGTCTGATGGTGACCCTGGTGTGGATGTACGTGGAGATGCTGCGCCTGATGGCGAAGCTGCGCGAGTGAACGGGTGCCGCGGTGCGCTGGACGTCACCGCGGCCTCTCTAGTGAGACGAACCGCCGCGCGCCCGACCCGGGTGCGCGGCGGTTTGCGTTTGGGGGATGAATGGACGACGGAACGCCGCTTGAGCCGGTGGAAGTGCCCTACACGGCGCTCTCTCCCGAGGCGCTGCGCGGGGTGATCGAAGCGTTCGTGCTGCGCGAAGGCACCGAGTACGGGGAGCGCGAGTACACGCTCGAACACAAGTGCGCCGCAGTGCTCGCCCAGCTGCAGCGCGGCGAGGCGCGCATTTTCTACGATCCTGAAACCGAATCCGTGACCCTCAACGCGCAGGCCGGCACCCCGGGGCGCCGGCCTGCGCGTTGAGGTCGGCGGTGCCTCAGCGCAGCACTTCCTCCAGGAACTGACGCAGCGCCTGCCACGAGCGCCGGTCGGCCGCCTCGTCATAGGCCATGCCGTTCGCTCGGTCGTTGGCATGCGGATTGGTGAACGCGTGCAGCGTGTTGCCGAAGGCATGCAGCTGCCAGTCCGCACCGGCGGCCGTGAACTCCTGGGCCACCGCGAGCACATCGTCCGGCGGCGCCATCGGGTCATCGTAGCCGTGCAGAA
>JAKBBE010000186.1 GCA_021826035.1 Pseudomonadota bacterium
TCGGCGGCTCGCTCATCTCGATCTTCGCCCGGCTCGGCGGCGGCATCTTCACCAAGGGCGCCGACGTCGGCGCGGACCTGGTCGGTAAGGTGGAGGCCGGCATCCCGGAGGACGATCCGCGCAACCCCGCGGTCATCGCCGACAACGTCGGGGACAACGTCGGGGACTGCGCCGGCATGGCCGCGGACCTGTTCGAGACCTACGCGGTCACCGTGGTCGCCACCATGCTGCTCGGCGGGCTGCTGTTTACCAAGCAGAGCGCCAGCGCCGGATTCAACGCGGCGGTCTATCCGCTCGCCCTCGGCGCGATGTCGATCATCTCCTCGATCATCGGCACGTTCTTCGTCTCCACGCGCGAGGGCGGCAAGATCATGAACGCCCTGTACAAGGGCGTGATCGTCGCCGGCCTCGTCTCGGCGGTCGGGTTCTACTTCATCACACGGGAACTGATGCCGGCCGAGGGCATGGCGCTGTTCGGCTGTGCGCTGATCGGTCTTGGACTCACGACCGCGCTGATCGTGATCACCGAGTACTACACCGCCACCGAGTACAGCCCGGTGCGCAAGGTGGCAGCCGCCTCGCAGACCGGCCATGCCACCAACATCATCGCCGGACTCGGCGTGTCGATGAAATCGACCGCCCTGCCGGTGATCGCGGTGTGTCTGGCAATCTGGGGCTCGTACCGGCTGGGCGAGGTGCACGGCGTCGGCCTGTACGGCATCGCCGTCGCGGCCACCGCCATGCTGTCCCTGACGGGCATGATCGTGGCGCTCGATGCCTACGGCCCGATCACCGACAACGCCGGTGGCATCGCCGAGATGGCCGGCCTGCCCAAGCAGGTGCGCGACATCACCGACCCGCTCGACGCCGTAGGCAACACCACCAAGGCGGTGACCAAGGGCTACGCGATCGGCTCGGCGGCGCTCGCCGCCCTGGTGCTGTTCGCCGATTACACCCACAACCTCGCGGCCGCGGGCAAGCTCGTCACCTTCTCGTTGTCCGATCCGCCCGTGATCATCGGGCTGTTCATCGGCGGGCTCGTGCCGTATCTGTTCGGCGCGCTCGCCATGGAGGCGGTCGGACGGGCCGCCGGCTCGGTGGTGAACGAGGTGCGGCGCCAGTTCCGCGAGATCAAGGGCATCATGGAGGGCACGGCCAAGCCCGATTACTCGCGCGCCGTCGACATGCTCACCCGCTCGGCAATCCGCGAGATGATCGTGCCCTCGCTGCTGCCGATTCTCGTGCCGGTGGTGCTGGTGGTGGTGATGAACTACCTGTTCGGACCCGGCGCCGGCATCAAGGCGCTCGGCGGTCTGCTGATCGGCACCATCGTCACGGGACTGTTCGTCGCGGTCTCGATGACCACCGGCGGCGGCGCCTGGGACAATGCCAAGAAGTACATCGAGGAAGGTAACTTCGGCGGCAAGGGCTCCGAGGCGCACAAGGCCGCGGTCACCGGCGATACGGTTGGCGATCCCTACAAGGACACCGCGGGTCCTGCGATCAACCCGCTCATCAAGATCATCAACATCGTCGCGCTGCTGATGATTCCCCTGCTCTGAGACCGCCCAGCGACTTGACCTGCGGCCGCGACACGCGGCCGCAGGTCAGGCGCGGCCGGCGCGCGTCTGCGTCAGCACGGCGCTGACCAGACGATTGAGCCGCTCGCAGTACGCCGCAACCGGCGCGTCAGCCTCGGCCTGTTTGCCGATCAACGCCTGACGAATATCCCCCAGACGCCGCTCGATGCGATCGTCAACCGTCATCGAGCGACAGATCACCGCGCTGACACAGGCGGAGATCTCCGCATCCAGGGTGCGCGCATCGCTGCCGGCAATCTCGACTCCCGCGAGCTCGCTCGGACAACCTGCGGCCAGATGTTCACACCAGAGACGGGCAAGCTGCATAGGCTTCTGGCGTCCTTGCCGCTCGTTTTAATGGGGAAACGGGCGCCCTTCATACCACGGCCGCGATCAACTTGCACCGGGCAATTCACCGGTCTCCGCGCAACCCGATGTTGGCCCGGGCCAACACGCCAGTGTCACAGACCGCGCCCGGCACCCTAAGCAATTGATGTTCAAGCCACAATTCGCATTCGCGATGCGTTGTATTTGCGACAAGTCCGGCGCGGCCACCACGCGTGCTGCGCACCGCTCGACGAACCGGTAACAGACTGTTACTGTTGGCCGGAGGCGGCGCCGAGTGCGCCGCGGAGGCGAGCCCTTGCGATCAGAAGAACAGTTTCCGGTGAGCAAAACTCCGGAGGAGTGGCGGCAAACGCTCAGCGCCGAACAGTACCGCGTGTTGCGCCGCCACGGCACCGAGCGCGCCGGAACCAGCGAGCTGAATTCCGAACACCGCGCGGGCGTGTTCGTCTGCGCCGGCTGCAATCAGGAGTTGTTTTCGTCGGCGGCCAAGTTTGAAAGCGGCACGGGCTGGCCGAGCTTCTTCGCGCCGTTACCGGCGGCGCTCGGCACGCGCGAGGACCGCGGCCTGCTCATGCGGCGCACCGAGGTGCACTGCTCGCGCTGTGGCGGACACCTCGGTCACGTGTTCCCCGACGGGCCGCCGCCCACCGGTCAGCGCTACTGCATCAACGGCGCGGCGCTGCGCTTCGAGCCACGCTAGAGGCGTCCGCGCTCAGGCCGCGAGCGGCAGCGGCCTGGGGCGCGCGATGGCGTAACCCTGCATGTAGTCGATGCCCATGCGCCGCGCCACCTCGAGCGCAGCGCTGTCCTCGACCTGCTCGGCGATCACCTTGAAGTTCAGCTTGCGCGCCAGGTCGATCATTGCGGTCACCATGGCCTGATTCACCGCGTCGCGCGCCAGGTTGCGCATGAACGAGCCGTCGATCTTCAGGTAGTCCATCGGCAAGGTACGCAGATTCGAGAACGAACCGAGGCCGGAGCCGAAGTCATCGAGCGCGAAGCGGCAGCCCATGCCGTGCAGCACGCCGACGAAGCGCCGCGCATGCTCGATATTGGCCACCACGGCCGACTCACTGAGCTCGAAACACACCTGCGCGGGCGTGACGCCGGTGCTGTCCAGACACTCGACCACGAACTCGAGAAAATCCGGATCACCGAGAGTCTGGCCGGAGATATTGATCGCCACGCAGCGGCGCGGCGGCACGTGGATCGCGCCGCGGCCGATCGCGGCAAGCGTCGTCTGCACGACCCAGCGATCGACCAGCCCCATCAGGCGGTAACGCTCGGCGGCGCGCACGAACTCCGACGGCGGGATCTGCTCGCCGTCCTCGCCGCCGAGCCGCACGAACACTTCCATCGCCGGCCCGCCATTGTCATCGCCATAGGCCGGCACGATCGGCTGCTGGTACAGCTGGAAGCTGTTCTCGCGCAGCGCGGCCTGCAGCTTCTGCAGCCACTGGATCTCCCCGCTGTGGCGCGCCAGCGCCTCGTCGTGCGCCGAGTAGACGGCCACGCGGCCCGAGCCGCGCTTCTTCGCGACGTAACAGGCCGAATCCGCAGCGACCAGCAACTCCTCGGGCGAGCCGCTGCTGCGGGAGATCTCCACCAGCCCGACCGAGACGCCGAGATTGAAAATCTTATCCCGCCAGACGAAACGGTGCTCGGCGACCGCGCGGCACACGTCATCGGCAATCTGGCGAGCCTTATCGAGCGGACAGCCCATCAGCAGCAGTCCGAACTCGTCTCCGCCGAGCCGCGCGACCGTGTCGCTGTCGCGTACCGCGTCACGCAGCACCTTTGCGACCTCGCGCAGCACACCGTCGCCGGCGACGTGCCCGCTGGTGTCATTCACGACCTTGAAGCGATCGAGATCGAGACAACACAACACGTGCTGCCCATCGCCGCGCTGCCCGTTCTCGACGGCCTCGTTCAGACGACGCTCGAATTCGTGGCGATTGACCAGCCCGGTCAGGGCGTCGTGGGTGGCCTGGTAGGACATCTGCCGCGCGATGCCGCGCAGCTCCGAGACGTCGTGCAGCAACACCAGCGCCCCGGCCAGCTGCCCGCTGGGTCCGCGGATCGGTGAGGCCGACAGCTCGATCGAGCGCTCGCTGCCGTCGTTGCGGGCGACGAGCAGCGCCCGGCGGCCGAGATTGACGGCGACACCGCTGCTGAGCGCCTGGCGCAGCGGCTCGGCGAGCAGGCGGCGCTCGCCCTCATCGACGAGGCTCACCACGTCCTCGAGCTTGCGGCCGAGCGCCGCTGCGGGCGGCACCGAGACCAGCCGCTCCGCCGCGGCGTTCACGTAGGTGATGTCGCCGGCACTATCGGTCGCCACGACCGCCTCGGAGAGCAGGTCGAGGGCGGCGAGCCGCTCGGCATCCAGATCCCCGGTGGGGAGTGTGGCGCTCGCCTCCTCGGGCAGCACTTCCGTGCCCGTCAAAAGCAACGCCGGCCCGTCGTACTCGATGGGCGCCACCGCCAGTTCCAGCCGTAGCGGGCCGTCGGCCGCCGGCAGGTCCACCTCGTAGCGGTCTGCGGCGGCCTCACCCGCCAGGTGGCGGCGGATGTTCTCGGCGAGCAGGTCGGCATAGTCCGGCGCGACCAGGTCAGCAAGACGACGCCCGAGCAGCTCCCGCGCGTCGGTCCCGAGCAGCGCCGCGAAGCGCGCGTTCGCGTACAAGATGACGTCCCGGTGCACCAGCACCGCCTGCTGCACCCGCGCCCCGAGCGTGGCGAACTGGCGGCGCGACTCGGCGCTGCGCTCCTGCGGCGCCGGGCCGCTCAGGCGCTGATTGAGCGCGCGGACCAGCGCCTCGAGCGGCTGGCCGGCGTCGGCGAGGTCCAGTGACCCGGCAACGGGCCGTTCCGGCGGAAGGGATTGAATCTGGCTGGCGAGCGCCTCGAGCGCCTGGCGCTCATGGCGCCGCGAGCGCTCCGCGCGCAGCCACAGCAGTGCGG
>JAKBBE010000036.1 GCA_021826035.1 Pseudomonadota bacterium
GCTCCATCGCCCGCACCGTCTGTTCGGATACGCCGAGGCGCTCGGCGAAAATCGCCATGGTGTCGTTGCGCGCGAGACGTGCGCGACGCAGCCGTTCGCCGAGCGACCGGAGGGACGCTCTTGCTTCTGGAATCTCTTTCATACTATAGATTACACTTATTTAGCGCGAATAATATATCACATAGCATGGGTTATATTCCGCGCTCTTGCAACCCAATCACAGGAGCGGTCGGTCGCGGAGGACGGTTTTGGGGCGACCTGAGGCTAGAATAACGTCGTCGGCTAGGCCGGCGATGCCCTCTTCATGACGCATCGCCCGGCGCCACATTGATAGATAGGCGCTTAATGTCCAGGGTCAAGGTGGCCAGTTTCGGAATGTCCATCGATGGCTTCAGCGCCGGTCCACGACAGAGCCTTGAGGACCCGTTGGGCATCGGCGGCACGTCGTTGATGACGTGGCTCTTCCCGACCCGGACGTTTCAGCAAATGCACGGCGATGGCGGAGGCGAGGTTGGCACCGATGACGATTTCGCCGCGCGAGGCTTTGTCAATGTCGGTGCGTGGATCCTGGGGCGCAACATGTTCGGCCCCGTCCGCGGGCCATGACCTGATGACTCCTGGAAGGGCTGGTGGGGCGAGGAGCCGCCGTATCACGTGCCCGTGTTTGTGCTGACGCACCACAGACGCGAACCCCTCGTGATGCAGGGCGACACGACATTCCACTTCGTCACCGATGGCATCCATGCCGCCTTGGACGCGGCGAAGAAGACCGCTGGCAATCGCGATGTGCGCATCGGCGGCGGTGCGGGCACTGTTCGCCAGTACTTGCAGGCGGGGCTGGTGGACGAGGTGCACTTGGCGCTATCGCCCACTTTGCTCGGGCAGGGCGAAGCCTTGCTCGCAGGCATCGACCTGACGGCGCTCGGCTTCAAGTGCACTGAGCACGTCACCTCGCGTCACGCGATGCACGTCGTGCTGTCAAAATAGAATATTTGCGGGCTATCTGAACCGCCCCGGGTTTCCCGGAGACTCCATGTTCTTGAGAGGATGGAGTCATGGGAAATACGTCGAAGAGATACTCAGCTGAGTTCCAAGAGCGTGCGGTACGCCTGTTCCAGGAGCACGTGCACGAGTACCCATCCAGGTGGGCGGCGATGCAGGCGATTGCCGGGAAGATCGGCTCCACGGCGGAGACGCTACGCTCGTGGGTAGTGAAAGCCGAAGCCGAAGCCGCAGCCGATCCGCGCCGCAATGCCTCTCTGGCTGACCGTGAGCGGGTCAAGCAGCTCGAGCGCGAGAACGCCGAGCTGAAGCGTGCCAACGAGATCCTACGCAAGGTGTCCGCGTTTTTTGCCCAGGCGGAGCTCGACCGCCGCGGGAAGTGATGATCGCGTTTATCGACGCGCATCGAGCCGAGTACGGAGTCGAGCCGATCTGCGAGCAATTGCCGATCGCCCCGTCGACGTATTACGAACACAAAAGCCGCCAGGCCGATCCGTCGCGGCTGCCGCCTCGCGTTCAGCGCGATGCCGAGCTTTCCGGCTCGATCCGTCGTGTCTGGGAGGAGAACTTCCGGGTGTACGGGGCACGCAAGGTCCATCGCAACTGATTTCAATGGCTTTGACATGGCAAAGATTTCCGGCCCCCTCGTAAACTCTATAGTCGCACTACGGAGATTGCGCGGACACCTTCTGCATCAGCTCGAGAAGTCGGTTTTGTCTGCCGTGCAGCGCGTTCGCACCTCACATTATTGCATATGCGCCTGTTGTCCTAACTCAGAAGACGGTGAGGCACTGAGCACAACGTACAAGCGTGTTCCGGTCTTCGGATCTCTCGTGTCCAAGGCCATTAGTTGGCCTTCACGGACCGTGACTTCGCGGTCGGCAAAAATTCTTCCGTCAGCGCGAAGTTTACAGCGAAGTTCAATGAGTGGCCGTCTGTGTTTTGGTTCATGGGCTACGGTACTGGGGATACACGCCACGCCATAACTCCTGTGGGCCGACATGGACGTAAATGTCGCGCCATCCCGCACAAGGTGATTGTTTACGCTGAGTCGGACGATGCGTCCGGGAAATCTTGGATCATGATCTGCGAACCAGATCATATTCAGAGTGACGGTCGATCCCGCGGCGGTATCTTCCGGTTGCGCGGCCCATGCCGCCGCAGACGCTAGTGTGCTCACTGCAATTGCAACGACCACACCAATTCTAGCTCGTGTTTTTCCCGGCAATTTCCTCGTCAGCATGGTGACTCTCCTCGTGAGCGGGTGAGCTGACTGCCAATGACAAGCGATTGGTGGTCTGATACTGATCTGATCAGCCATCTGTGCGTCGAGAAGCGCTGCCGCATAATCACGCCCGCTGCCTTTGAAATGCCCAAGAATTTCTGCGTCGCAGGCCAATTCCTGATCGAATCGCAGGCGCGAAAGGGCCCAATAGACCAATGGGTTGAACCAGAAGACGCATGCCCAGCCGACACCCACCGCGGCGATACGAGTGTCCCAGCGCGCAACGTGCATGGCCTCGTGTGCGATCATCAATTGACGCCGGGATTCGCTGTAGCGCTGCTCGAAATTTAATGGAACGATGACCCGGGGCGACCAGGCCCCCACCACCAAAGGCATGACGATGGCGCTGCTACGCAGCGTGCCGTCAGGACCTTTGGATAGGGGAGCCAATGCATGAACAAAGCGGTACTGGCGAAGTACGTTGATACACAGCGCTGCCAGCATGCCGGTGAACCAAAGAAAGAGTCCGACTGTCGTGTCCAGGCCTAGGCTAACGTGATTGGATACATTAGAGGCAGCCGATAATGCGTGCCAAACCTGATCGGTGGCAGCGGAGAAGGTCTGTGTCGTCTTGGTTGTCGCGAGATCGGGTCGAGGTACGATAAGACCTACGATACTTGCGGGCACCAGAAGCCACAGCCAGTAGGCCGCACGGACACCGAATGCGTACCGTAGAGGCAACCGCAGGGCGGCAATCACGATCAGAGCTGCGCTCGAAATGAGCGTAGCAAGCAGTAGCGCTGCTAATAAATCATCCATGATCGATTTTGTCCAATACCTTCCGCAACTCTTGCACGTCTCTTTCTGAAAGTTTCCGATGTTGACTGAAATGGGCTACCAGCGGTGCAACGCGACCGCCGAACAGTCTGTCGAGAAGCCCGGAGCTTTCCT
Source organism: Pseudomonadota bacterium (assembly GCA_021826035.1). The sequence goes on from JAKBBE010000036.1 coordinate 3,179, forward strand.
GAAGTAGCCACTGGTCGCGGGCGAGAATCGGAGTGTATAGGTATCGGCGACCTTGCTTGCGGGCGTGAATCGCTCCTTTTCTCAAGAGGCGATTGAGCAAGGTTTTTACTGTTGATTCCTGCCAGTCTGTGTCGCCCGCTATGGCGACAAGGACATCTTCCGCTGCAAGCGGGCTGCGTGCCCACAACGCTTGCATGATGACGGATTCTGCCTCAGAGATCGGGGTGTCTTTCGGCATGACCAACGTGATGGCTAAAACTGCAACAGCCAATATGATTACAGATGTAAACGGTAGAGTCAAGGATTCGATCCCCACGGAGACACGTAACAGTCTGTCGTCTGGCGGTCGTTTCCGAATGACGGCAAGGGGTCGGATGCAGACAATCGTCACGGTGTCCGGGATGAGCGAAGTCACCGGGAGTGGCCGTGGCCTTCGTCTGGAATCTCCCTCACATCATGCGTTACTATGTCAACTCTTGCGTGTTCGATCACATAGCTTCGGCCATATGTCGCGCCCTTGCACCGGCGCGGACGGTCACGAGGACAGTTCTCGGGCGACCTGAGACGACAACAGCGTCCGCGACTAGCACGGCAATGGCCTCTCACGACGCATCGTTAGGCACCACATTGATGGAGAGGAGCTTCATGTCCAGGGTCAAGGTGGCCAGTTTCGGAATGTCCATCGATGGCTTCAGCGCCGGTCCACGACAGAGCCTTGAGGACCCGTTGGGCATCGGCGGCACGTCGTTGATGACGTGGCTCTTCCCGACCCGGACGTTTCAGCAAATGCACGGCGATGGCGGAGGCGAGGTTGGCACCGATGACGATTTCGCCGCGCGAGGCTTTGTCAATGTCGGTGCGTGGATCCTGGGGCGCAACATGTTCGGCCCCGTCCGAGGGCCATGGCGTGATGACTCCTGGAAGGGCTGGTGGGGCGAAGCACCGCCGTATCACATGCCCGTGTTCGTGCTGACGCACCACGCACGCGCACCCCTTGTGATGCAGGGCGGCACGACATTCCAATTCGTCACCGAGGGTATTCATGCAGCCTTAGACGCGGCGAAGAAGGCCGCTGGCAATCGCGATGTGCGCATCGGCGGCGGTGCGGACACTGTTCGCCAGTACCTACAGGCAGGACTGGTGAACGAGGTCCACTTGGCGCTTTCGCCTACGTTGCTCGGGCAGGGCGAAGCCTTACTCGCAGGCATCGATCTGACGGCGCTTGGGTTCAAGTGCGCCGAGCACGTCACCTCGCGTCGCGCGATGCACGTCGTGCTGTCAAAATAGAATGATGTGAGCAGTCCGCCCATTCCGCGACGCAAGTTTCGAGGGCAGTCGCGGACAACTCTGGCCCTTGGGGTGTCACGCAGTGTCGAAACTCATGTCCGAAATCCCTGATCAGGTCTGAGAATGGCGAGAGGGCCGTACCGATATCGATTAGGCTCTCGTGCTCAAACAGGAGTCCTTCGGTGCAGAATCTCGAATCGTTAGATCTGGCGTGGTCGGCGGCCAAGGAATGGCTTTCGGGTCTGGATGAGCGCCCGGTGAGGGCGGCGGCGAGCCTTGAATCTCTGCGCAGCCGACTGGGTGGGCCGCTGCAATCGACGGGGGCGCCATCGAGGGAGGTCATTGAACATCTCCTTCAGGCCACCAAGGAGGGGCTTCATGGCAGCGCCGGCGGGCGATTCTTTGCGTGGGTCATCGGCGGATCGCTTCAGTCGGCGCTCGCCGCTGACTGGCTGACGTCGGCGTGGGATCAGAATGCCGCGCTTTACGCTTGCAGCCCAGTGGCGAGCGTGATCGAGGAGGTTGCCGGTAGGTGGATTTTGGATCTCCTCGACCTGCCCCAAGACGCCTCATTTGCCTTCACGACGGGCTGCCAGCTTGCGCACTTTACGTGTTTGGCCAGCGCGCGAGCCGCGGTCCTGGAAAAGGCGGGCTGGAACGTCAATGAGGACGGACTCTTTGGGGCGCCAAAGATTCGCGTGTTGACCAGCGAACATCGGCATGGTTCGATCGATCGCGCAGTGCGATTTCTGGGATTGGGTAACAAGTCGATTGAATCTGTTGCCGCGGATCGAAATGGGCGGATGGAGTCCGCAGCGCTCCGGGCGGCGTTGCACAACGCACAGCAGCCGACGATTCTGGTTCTTTCAGCCGCGGACCTGAATATCGCAGCCTTCGATCCGTTTGAGGAAATCATTCCACTCGCCCAACAGGCGGGATCCTGGGTCCACGTCGATGGCGCATTCGGATTGTTCTCACGGGCTTCCGGAAAGTTTCGGCATCTCACGGCGGGAATTGAGCAGGCGGACAGCTGGGCGACGGACGCACACAAATGGCTCAATGTGCCATTTGACTGTGGAATAGCCATCGTACGGGACCGTGCCGCACACCGAAACGCGATGACGATCAGCGCCTCGTACATCGCCGCGGATTCAAATGCAAGAGATCAAATCGATTGGAACCCGGAGTGGTCGCGGCGAGCCCGCGGAATTCCCGTTTACGCCGCACTGCGCGAACTCGGTCGAGAGGGCGTTGCGGATCTGGTCGAGCGTACCTCGAGGCACTGCTTGAGGTTGGTCACGGAGATCGGGAAGCTCCCTGGGGCGCAGATGCTGTGGGAGCCGCGTCTCAATCAAGGTCTGGTGCGCTTTCTGGATCAACGTCCAGGGGCGACCGATGGCGATCATGACCGCACGACAGACAGGATCGTCGCCGCGGTGAACGCGGATGGGGAGGCGCTCTTTTCCACTACGACCTGGAGAGGGTTACGCGCCATGCGGGTCAGCGTCGTGAATTGGAGAACATCGGATCGAGACGTCGAGAGGGCCATTGCCGCCGTGAAACGCGCACTGGCCCGGACGGACAGCGAATCAGAGACGGTGACTGCGGACTGAAGAGCGGTCGAACAGACGAACTCAAAGATAGGAGCCCAGCGGACGGGCACTACGGAGCGTCCTTCTGTACATGAAACCCTCGTGGTCTTGCGTTGCGTACGGCGGCACGTTCGAGCATGCCAGTGAGTGCTGTGCGGCAATTGTGCAGGAGTGCGGTTCCGGGCGCCGCGCGGATCGGTGATGAGAAGCGTGGCTGGACCGTGAGGCGCGGCACGTTCGGTTTGTCTGCGGCCGTCGCGGATCGTTACAGAACGCGAGAGGGCTCCTGCTTCAAGGCCCCGGGTCATCGCTGCGCGTATGGGCGGAGGTGTTTTTCCCTGATGCTGCACATTCGCATGCGCGGATCAGTCAATACTGCGGCGGTACGCATTCTCAAGAACATCGGCAGCAGCTGCGGAGGGGCGCGCCGGAAGATCACGTGCTGGGAAATGCTCGGCGGTAATGACGCAAGGCAGATGCGCCGAGCTTGACCGAGACGGATCATTATTGTGTACTGACGAGGCGCCACGTCATGATCACCCAAGAGACGGGGTAGATCACGTCTGACCGGCGGAACTCGGTCTCGCCGATTTGGCTGCAGGGGATGCGGGCGAAATATAATCAATACGCGGTCGAGCCGGAAATAATAAGTTCATAGAACACGCGAGGAGTGAGCGTGAAGAAATCATATTCTGCGGCGTTAGTGACGTTGATGATGCTGTCGACGGCTGCCTGGGCAGGGCAGGCCAAGATGAACCTCGCGGCCGACTTCGGTGCGCTGCCGAAAGTTCGTGAGCTGACGCTCAGTCCGAGCGGACATGTAGTGGCGTGGATGCAGCCTCGGGGGCGGGGGAGTGGGGTCTTCATCTTTAACGTCGGCGCTAAAGCGGTCCGGCGCGAGGTGCAGCTGTCCCCAGCGCTCACGGTGTATTGGTTGGGTTGGGAAAGCGACAATACGCTGTTGATGAGAGCCGTCACGACGGAGCCGGCGCCGCCCCAATCGGAGTTGCGATGGCATCAGCCCATCCGGCTCAATATTGTGCTTGCGCTGAATATCGCCAGCGGAAAGATCCGCACGTTGCTGTCGGACCGTATGGTCGGGGGAAATTATTTCACCACCGGCGTGCAATTGCTCGACTGGGATATTCCGAAGCGGCCACACACGGTGATCATGTCGGTGAGGATGTTCAATCCGACCGCTTACCGCTCGACGCTCGGCACGATGATCCACAGCGAAGTCGGGGATTCCGGCATGGTGGACTCGCTGTTCGCAGTGGACACTCGGACGGGTAAGAGTACGGCGATCTCCTCCGGCGATGCGTACACCGACGGCTGGTTCATTGACAATGCCGGCAATCCCGTGGCGCGCTCCGAATGGCATGCGAATCGCTTCACGATCGAGGCGAGGCAGGGTCATACGTGGCGACCGATCTACCATCACGGCGCCGGGCAGGCCCCCGATTTTGGTGCGCAACTCGATCCCACGGCGCATGCAATTCTGGCTTTTGCGCCGGGCGGGAGTGGATTGTGGAAGATTCCGCTCGATGGCTCGCCACCGCAGGAACTCCTGTCCGCCGCGAAGCACAGGGTGACTCAGTTCGATCTCTCGCGGTATTCGAAGACATTGATTTACGCGTGGGTCGGTCGGTCCGATCCGCACAGGCTCTGGTTCGACCCTTCGGCGAAATCGCGCTACGAATCGATCGCCCACGTCTTCCCGGGCCGGCGGGTCGAGGTCTACGATCACTCGAGGAATGGCCAGGAGGTGCTCGCAGAGGTCGATGATCCGCAGGATGCACCCACGTATTACCTGATTAATTTCGCGGCTCACAGCGCAGTGATTGCCGGCGCTGCTTATCCGCAGCTCGCCCATGTGGAGTTGGCGCAAGTGCATGCCGTGCGGTATCCGACGCACGACGGACAGACCGTGAAAGCGGAGGTCTACGTACCGCCGGGCGGCGGCAAGGATCTGCCTCTGGTCGTGTTGGTCCCCGGGGGCGCGGTCGGGAACGATCCGCGGAATTTCGATTGGTTCGCGCAGTTTCTGGCCGCCGAGGGCGATGTGGTTTTGCAGCCAGAGGTGTCGGGTACTGCGCTTGCGACCGAGGGGGGGTACCTCCTGTGGGGAGGTGTGTCACAACGCTATGCCATCGCCGGTGTGCACCTGCTGGTCAAACAGGGTCTCGTGGACCCTCATCGGGTGTGTATCGCGGGCATGGGGTATGGTGGGTATGCCGCATTGGCGGGAGTTGCGTTTTCTCCGGGCACCTATGCCTGTGCGGTGAGCGTCAATGGCATCTCGGATCTCGGTGCGTTGGTTGCGCATATGATTCACGTATTTGGTGGAAGCGATTCGACGCACGCGGCGCTGGTGGCCTGGCGCAACGGGATTGGATCGCCCGTGGATCCCAAAGTGGCCCAAGAGTCCCCCATTCACGCGGTGGGCGCCATGCAGGCGCCGGTCCTGCTCATCGGTACGCAGGACGATACCGTCGTGCCGGAGAGTCAATCGGCGGCCATGGCCCACGCGTTGAAGGCGCAGGGCAAGGCCGTCACGTTCTTGAAGCTGGCGCGGGGCGGGAATTCGCTGGCGAGAAGTGACGATCGGATCAAGGCACTGACGGCCATCGGGACATTTTTGAATCGCTATTTGCACCCCACGGGGTGAAGTCGCCGTCGCGGTAGGACTTGGGATGGCAGGGCCGACCGGTGAGCCGGTCGAATGCACGGCATTTGGTGTGTTGGATCGAACGCGTACGGCCGATGAGTTCGGCTCGCGACCTGCGTGCACGGCCGCGGGAGGGCGGCGGCGAGTACGTCGCCCGGGCGCACGGTTAAGGAGTATTGCGTTCGGGCGAGGCGCCGCGGGATCAGCCGATCACCTCGCGGGGAATGTGCTTGCGCGTACTCCGAGGTGAAGCGCGCGATGTGGCCTACGGGCAGAGCCTCGGTGCATCCTGCGGCACGCATCGAGCGCTACGGAAACTCGAATACTCCTCGGTGCGCGACGTGGGCACGTAGGGAACCCATCGACCTTCGGTCACAGTGCGCGAGGCGGTGCTTGCGGATCGGTGGTGGCGTCCGTCGCGGCGGCTTTCGTGCACTTCTTGTAGTAATCCGGATAGTCCGGCGTCATGCCCTTGAACCGGCGATGGATCCACAAATATTGATCGGGGACCGCCTGCACCTGGGCTTCGATCAAGCGATGAAACTGCGCAGCATCCGCGGCCGGTGAATCGCTCGGAAAATTCTCGAGCGCCGGCAGGATCACGAGCCGGTAGCCGCTGCAGCCGGGCAGGCGTTCGACGAAATACGGCAGCACGGCCGCGCCGGTCATGCGTGCGATGCGCGAAGTGGCGGTATTGGTCGCGGCGGGAACGCCGAACAGAGGAACCATCTCCGCGCCCTTCTTGCGGTAACACTGATCGGGGGCGAACCACACGCATTCATTGTTCTTCAGCGCCATGACCATCGCGCGGATGTCGTCGCTGCGAATGGCACGTCCACCGTTGCGGGTGCGCAGCCGGCTCTGCAGATGCGCCAGGACTTCGTTCTTGGTCGGCCGATACAGAATATTGATCGGGAACATTTCCGAGAGGATCCGTCCGCCGATCTCGAGCGGCGTGAAATGTGCCGTCAGCAAAATTGCCCCGCGTCCTCGCGCGAGGGCGCTCTGGACGTGCTCACATCCCTCGACGCGTGCCAGTTTGCGGATACGCGTCCCGTCTCCCCACCAAGCCAGTGCGATTTCCATTGCCGAGATGCCGAGGCTCTGGAAGTGGCGCTGCAGCACCTGCTCCCGTTCCTGCGGTGGCAAATCCGCCAGGCAGATATTGATGTTGGTTTGCGCGATGCTGACGTAGCGCACCGGCATCCTGCGCAGCAGCGCGCCGAGTGCGCGTCCCCAGGCGAGCTGCGCTCGAAACGGCAGCATCACCAGAAGCCGCAGCATGCCGAGGATGAGCCACAGCGCCCAGTAGCGCGGTGCCAGCAGTCGAGTCCAGTGAGAACGAGAGGGGAGTGCGTCTACATCATCGGCATCGCGCATTCGCAACTGGCCTGGTCGGCCGGAACGTTTGAGGCGCGCCGGCTATGGTGGCTCTCTCGGCCTCGGGTCGGGCGTGAGGGCCGCGCAACGCTCTACGCCGCCCGCAGCATCTGTGCGGAGTGCGCGATCGATTCTGTCGCCCGGATGAAGAAGTTCCCCCACTGCACGTCCGCACCGCTACGGTGTTGCCGACGGTCACACGTCCCCAAAACGCTGACTGTCATTCCCGTCCCAAGCGGTTGCGCCGCCGTCTGATCTAAATCCTTGGTCGCGGAGAACTTTACAGCACAAAGTAGGGTCTGACTAGAGAATTCTTCATGGATGTGAACCGGTGCCGAACGGGCGTCGCACGGGCTTTCCAGCTCGCCAGAGGCGCTGACCCCGCGTTCAATTCCATTCATGACCGCCGCATCGAGAACCTCCGGGAGCGATCCGGCAGCGGTGGGGCGCCGCTCGAGCGAGGCTGCGGCCCCCCCGTCACGAAACAGTGCTTTCTCCGGGACGCGCCTTGAGAGTAGTCTTGCGGCTTTCATTACAACAGGGGGCGTCGATGCTCGAGGATCAATCGACCTTGACGGGTGAGTGCTCGGCGAGCACGCACAGTGGCGTGGATCTGAGGCGCACGGCTGCGAATCCCGATTATTGGTATCCGCTGGCGTGGTCCGATGAGCTCAAGGCGGGGCAGATTCTCGGGCGCCGGTTCGCCGGTGAGCCGATCGCGCTGTATCGCGGCGAGAGCGGGCGGGTCTTTGCGCTGGAAGACCGGTGTGCGCACCGCCAGGTGCCGCTGCACCTCGGTGTGGTCACCGGGGACGTCCTGAAGTGCCACTATCATGGCTGGGCGTACGATTGTTCGGGGAAATGCACGGATGTGCCGTATCTGGGCAAGGAGCGCCGTCCGAACGGGGTGCGCAGCTACCCGGTCCGCGAGATCGACGGCCTCATCTTCATCTTCCCCGGCAAGGCCGAACTGGCCGAAGAGCGCCTGCCGAAGTCCCTCGGTGCGTCTCAACGGCGCGACTACAAGACCCGGCGTCTGAACCGCGAAGTCGCCTGCCACTATACGTTCATGCACGAGAACCTCTTCGACATGAACCACCAGTTCATGCACCGCAAGCAGATGGGCTCGATCCGTGCCAGCTGTCTCGGGCGCAAACATGGGGAGCGCTGGGCGGAGGTCGAGTACAGCTTCAGCCGAAGCGAGGGTAAATCTACGGTCGGCGAGCGCGTGATCGTCGACATGATGCGCAGCCGTGGCGAGGAGCGGCAGGATTTCCGCGATCACATGCGCATCCGCACCGATTATCCGTCGCAGAGCCTGAGAGTCTGGGTGGGTCGCAACATTCAGGAGACCCAGGATCCGGTGCTCGAAGTGTGGTTGTGCTACACGCCGCTCGATGCCGAGCACCGCACCAACCGCACGTTCGGCTATCTGTCGGTGAAGAAGCCCCCGATCCCGGGGCTCATCCACGTGGTCTGGCCATTCGTGGTGCGCTTCACCGAGAACATCTTCCGCGAGGACCAGGAAATCGTCGAGCACGAGCAGCGTGCGCACGATGCCCAGGGCTCGGACTGGAACAACGAGGTTTTCCCGCCGATCCGCGATCTGCGCGATGTCCTGGCGCGTTGCGGCGTGCCGCTCTGAGGCAGTTGCCGGGAGTGCCTCGGGGCGCGCGTGCGGGGCGGCAGACAAGACCGCTGCGTCGTGAGCGGCGGAGGTCGATCCGGAACCGATGCTCCTGACGTCGCAGACGTCAGGAGCATCGTAAAGGATCCCAGGGAGGCGCGAGCGGCGTGGTGCCGTGCTGCGCTCAGCCGCGCCGTTCCAGGGCCTCGCGGCGACGGCGCGAGACGGTGAATCCGAGACCGAGCAGACCGGCGGCCAGCACCGCGAGTGCGCCGGGTTCCGGCATGCCGACGGTCGTGACGCCGTTGGTCTGAATGCTGAACGACAAACCGGCCTGCACCTGATTCATGTCATCGTAGAAGAGCAGGATGCGGTGCGATCCGGCACTGAGCGTCTGCGCGGTGCATGTCCCGAGGGTGTAGGGGTGAACACCGCCGAGATCGCAAAGGTTCATCCCGTCCAGGGATACGAACGCCGAGTCGTCCGCGCCGATGCCGAAGGTGACGTTCTCGGTGGTGGGAACATTCAGATACCCCGAGAAGATTGCCGTCAGTCCACCATTCGTAGCGTTCGTGCCCGTGCCATTCGGCGGGAAAAAATTGGAACTCTGATCGAAGGGCAGGGTGATCGTCCCGGTGCCGGTCTGCTGGACGTAGGGATTCAGTCCCGGGCTCCACCAGGTCAGCTGGCCGTTGATCAGATCCTGACTACTCGGCATCGTGCCGGAGTCGCTCGGGTTGAGCAGGGGGAGTCCGTTCGGACCGAGGGTGGGCAGGACCTCGTTGGAGGAGTTCCCCCGACACAGGGTGTCGTAGCTCGGATCATGGCTCGCGACCTCGAAATACGTGGCCGAAAGCGTGCTCGCGTGGGCCAGTCTACCGGCGAGGAGCGTCAGCGCGCTGGCGACCAGCCAGCCATGGGCGTGTTCCAGTACCGACATGAGCGTGACTCCCAGGTCTGATCAGGTCGTCCTGGCAGGCTCTGGCGGTGCCGGCGTCGGAGCCGCAGCACCCACTCCGTGTACCGCTCGCCCGATTGCACTCGGACGACGGCACGCAGCCAAAGTGGCAGAAACAAGGATGCCAGGGGTGAAGTTTCGCCGTAAAAACAGGGTGTTGCGAAATTTCAGATCCGAGCGATGCGAGTGGTTTGTAAGAATTTTCGACGATATTTATCCGCGCAACCTACCGGTGCTCCGTATTCGTGACGCACACCGGCGCTGTCACCGATCGATGCGCAGTGTCATACGGTTGTCAGGAAAGGCTGCGACACTGATCGCCGCTGACACCCTGACCAAGAGTCCTCCTGTGACCGATACCGTTTCCTCAATCCCGGCGTCGCGGCGCGTTTGTGCTCTGGGGCTGCTGACGGCGGCGATCGCCGTTCTGGCCGGTGGCGCAGCGGCGTCCGCGGCACCGCTGCGGCCTGCATTGCGGCGGGTGGGCGAGATTGCGGTGCCGGGCCGGGCGCTGCGGAAATTCGACATCGGCTTTGTCAATGCGGCCGGGATCTATGCGTTCTCGGACAAGTCGAATCAGGGCCTCGACCTGATCGATGCAGCGACGGGCCGATTTCTCGGCCGTGCCGGCGGTTTCGGCCACGACGGTCCGAAGGGCGTGGTCGCGGTCGGAACGGGGACGTTCTGGGCGAGCGACGGCGACAGCGGAACGGTCAAAGTGGTGGACGTGCGAACCCGCAGGATCATCGCGAGCATCCTCACCGAGCGCGGCAAGACCACCGATGAGCTCACCTATGATCCGCGCGATCACCTGGTCGCCGTGGTCGCCAAGCACGACGGTCCGCCCATTCTCAATCTGATCTCCACGCGCAGCCGCAAGGTGGTCGGGCGCGTGACGCTCACGGCCGCCACGGACGGGGCCGAGCAGCCGGCCTACGTGCCGGCGACCGGTCTGCTCTATCTGTCACTACCGGTGCTCCATCACGTCAAGGCCGAGGGCGCCATCGCGGTCATCAACCCACGGACGCGCCGGCTGGTGAAGCTGATCCAGGTGCGCCAGTGCATGCCCGCGGGGCTCGCGCTCGGGCCGCACAGCGATCTGCTCGTGGGGTGCAGTGACGATGCCGTCACGGCCGGGTTCCCGGCGCATTCACTGATCCTCGATGCACGCACGGACAGGATCGTCGCGCGCATCGCGCAGGTCGGCGGCTCGGACGAGGTGTATGCCGATCCGCGCGCGCACCGGTACTACCTGGCCGCGGTGAAAAATCCCGGCGGCCCGGTGCTCGGCATCGTCGATGCCCGTACGCGCCGCTGGATCGCGAATCTGCCGAGCGGACCGGATGCGCATTCCGTGGCGGCCGATCCGCGCAGCGGAAAAGTGTTCGTGCCGATGGCCGCGAGCCGGGACGGCGGCCCCTGCCGCGAGGGCTGCGTTGCGGTGTTCGCGCCGCGCTGAGTGAGCTGAGCGCCTACCGACCCCCCTCAGGTTGGGATGCGCGTTCCCGCAAAGGGTTCCGATGCGGGACGCGCATCCCAGCCTGTCTTTTGGCCGGGTGGGCCGGCGCGGGTGCACCGCCGGCCGTGAGGCCGCTCAGAGCACGAGCACGATCACGACCTTCGTCTCGGGCGAGAGCGTCGTTTCATTGGCGCGCAGCAACCGGTGCGACGGGCCGTCTCGGTACAGGATGCGCCCGCAGCTGCCGATCTCGAGGCCTGACACCGGGGTTCTCATAGTCATCGCGAATCTCCTCTGACGGTGGGAATGTGGGCGTGCCTGCCCCGATCGTTCGTCCTGAAACCTGAATGCGTGAGGCGCCGTGCGCTCGCGGCAGCGCTTCAACCTGCGGCGTACTCACCGCGCGCCGCGTCGGCCGTAGTGACCCAGCCGGGCTTCTCCGGGTGGGTGATCCCGTAGGCCTGCCCTGGAACGCGGGCGCCGCCCTTGCGATGCGTCAGCGACAGGTCGGTCAGACGCACTCCGAGCAACTCGGCGCGGCTCGCGTCCGGATCGGCAGGCAGCCCCGGCGGGACGTACAGCGTGCTCAGCGCATTGATGTCCTGGCGCGCCAGATCCCGCAGCGCGAAGACGTGCAGGACCGGCGCGATGTTCTCGTACGCGGAGGCCTGGTAGAGCACCGCCTGGTGATCGCTCGGGTAGCTGCGCAGCAGGATGTCGGTGAGCGCACCGAGGTTGCTGCGCGAGGGGTGCGCCTCGGGCGTGAGCAGGCCGACCACCCCGATCTGCCACAGTACGAGCGGGATGCGCGCATCGATCGCCGGTTTCAACAGCACGAAGCCGGTGGCCTCGTAGGTCTGCAGACCGGGCAGCGCCGGATCGATGCCCAAATCGGCCACCATCATGTCCTCGGCCGAGATCCCCGGCAGCATCTTCGCCTCGTGACCTTCGCGGCGCGCCTGCACGATCGCCTCATGCGAGGGGTACACGAACACGCCGGGGTGGCCGTAGAACGCGGCGCACACCGACTGCCCCTGGCGCACCGGGGCGAGCAACGTCTCGACCATGTCCTGATAGGCCCACAGCCGCGGTTTGCCGGTGCCGTGCTCGTAGTGGCGTTTGAGACATTCGGCCGACGCATTGAGCTGTTTGACGTAGCCCTCGGTATGCGGGTCGGTGAGCAGATAGAACACTTTGTCGGCCGTGAACAGGCAGTGCTCCGCTTCGCGCGTGAGCTGACTGATTGCGGTCATTCCGGTGCCGACCACGGTCAATTTTCCATTCATGGCAGCCTCTTCTGTCGTTGTGTGGGACAAAAAGCGGGCGGGCGTTGCAGACCGGGCGGCGCAGGCGTGCGCGGCGGCCGAGCGAAAACGCTGTCTTGGCAGTGTTGCGAGTGACGGACCGCACCGCCGAGGTGCCCTGCGCGCCGGGCGCAGCGAGCGTCGGGGTCGCGTCCCGCGCCGGCGGTTCTGGTTTTTCCGGGGCCATAAAGATATGAGACACTTTGGCTCAGCCTTCGGGAATAGGCGCTACCACGAGTTCGTCCCTGCCATCGACGATTTCGTCCCAGCGCGCCCGCGGCGGTATCGGTGACGGCGGAGGTCCGGACGCGCTGCGTGAGGGAGGGCCGATGCAAATCAGGGGCAAGTGCCGCGGGGCACGTGACGTGACGGGTCGCATCCGCCTGCCGCTGGTGCTCGTGAGCGTGTTCTGGGTGTACGTCACGGGCGTCGATCTGCTGCAGACCACGAGCACTCAGGCCGCGCTCTCGGCGATGCGCGTCAAAACCGTCTTCGCCCCCTGGGGCGCGCAGCTGATCGGGCATCTGCTGCTCTACCCGGTCCTGCTCGGCTGCCTGTGGGGCTCGCAGCGCCTCGGCTGGCGGCCGTCCGCGCGCAGAATCCCGGTGCAGTTCGCGCTCGGTCTGGGTTTCTCGGCACTGGCCGCGCCGAGCCTGCTGCTCGGGGAGTTCTGTGCCGGTGATGTCGCCGCCGCTCCGCACGTGGCCGTCGCCTCGCTCTGGCGCGCCGCAGAACTGGAGGCGAGCCTGTGGCTCTCGAGCGTCACACGCTTCCTGCTCGCCTATGCATTTGCGCTCGCACTCCTCTGGGCCTGCCACCTCGGCCGTGCGCTGCGTGAGGGCGAGACGCAGGCGGCATCGCTGCGCCGGGCACTCTCGGCGGCGCGTCTGGCGACGCTGCGCACCCAACTCTCGCCGCACTCGCTGTTGAATCTGCTGCACACCCTGCAGGGCCAGATCGGCTGGGATCCGCCGGCCGCCCGCGAACTGGTGGCGAGGTTGGGTGAGGTCCTGCGCGAGCTGCTGAGCGCGAGTGAGCGGGAGTTCTGGCCGCTTGAGGCGGAGATTCGCTTCGCGCAGCAGTACCTGGCATTGCAGCAGCACCGGTTCGCCGAGCGGCTGCGGCTGAACGTGCCGGCCGCAGCGGGGCTGCCGGGCGTGTGGGTGCCGAGTCTGATTCTCCAGCCGCTCGTCGAGAACGCGGTCGTGCACGGTCTGCGCGGTCACCACGGGGCGGTGTCGATCCGGGTCGAGGTCGCCGCTGCCGGGGATGAGCTCACGTTGCGGGTGGTCAACACCGTAGCGCAGCGCGACGCTGGTCTTAGCGAGGGGATCGGCCTGAAGAATGTGCGCCATCGGCTCGCGCTGCATTTTGGGGAGCGAGCAACGATGCGCGCCGCGGCGCAGCGGCAGGGCGAGTGGACGGCCGAGATCCATCTGCCGCTCCTCGGGGTCGATTGCGGCGCACCGAGCCTGTAGGGAGGGCGATCGATGCTGACGGCAATGATCGTGGATGACGAGGCGTGCGGCCGCCGGCTGCTGCGCGAGTACTGTGCGGCCGAGCCGGATCTGCAGATACTCGGGGAGTACGCCGACGGGTGCGCCGCGCTGCAGGCCGTGCAGATCGCCCGCCCGGATGCGCTCTTCCTCGACATCGAGATGGATGCTCTCGACGGCGTGACGTTGGCGCGTGCCCTCGAGAAGCCCCGGCCGCCGGTGGTGGTTTTCGTCACGGGGCATGTGCGCTACGCCGCGGAAGCGTTCGAACTCAGCGCGGTGGACTATCTGCTGAAGCCCTTCGACGCGGCGCGCTTTCACGACTCCCTCGAGCGGGTCCGGTGGCGTCTGCGGGCCGAGCGCAGTGCGGCGCGTCAGGAGGCGCTGGAAGCGGCGCTCGAGCACCTGGAGCGGGCCCGTGCGGCACGTGTTGCCCGGCGGCCGCGCCTGGTCGTGGGAACGGGAAGTGACCGGCAAGTGCTCGACGCCGATGAGATCGAGGCCGCCTGTGCCGAGCGCAACTACGTCAGACTGAACGTGGGGTCGGAAGCGCACCTTTTGCGAGCGACGCTGCGCGCGGCCCAGCAAGCGTTGGGCAGCCAACCGTTGCTGCGGGTCAGCCGCTCCTGTCTGGTCAATTTCAACCACGTGCGCCGGATCAGTCGCACGCGCCGCGGCGATTACATCCTGGTGCTCAGAGGAGGAGCGACGGTGACGAGCGCGGAGGGATACCGGGAGGCGGTGCGGTTGCACCTCGAGCGGTATACGGTCGGCTGACCGGCCGCATGTGTCCTCGCTTCAGCCGAGCGCGGCGGGATTGGCGCGCCAGACCGCCCAGGTGAGCGCGCAGGCAAACAGCACCCAGGCGAGGTAGGGCAGCAGCAGCGCGCCGGCGGTGCGGCTGACGCGCCAGAACGCGCCCACCGTGATGGCGAGCAACACGACCAGCAGGACGATCCAGACGAAGGACGCCGCGCCGAGGTGCAGCCGGAAGAACAGCCATGACCAGGCCGCGTTGACGGCGAGCTGAGCGAAGAAGAGCCGCACCGGGCGGGATTTCGCGGGCCGGACCCGCCAGACCCGCCACAGCGCGATCCCCATCATCCCGTACAGTACGGTCCAGACCGGGCCGAACCACCCTCCCGGCGGCGCCCAGACCGGGCGCACCAGATGCGCGTAGAAGGATGGGGCACCGATCGAGGCGATGGCCCCGACGGCCGCGGCCCCGTAGGCGAGCACCAGTGACATCCCGAGCCGCTGCAGGGAGTGCCGGCGAGCGTCGCGGCCCGCGAGACCGGAGGAGGGAGGCATGATGCGCATAGGATGCGCAGTGCGCGCGACGCGGTCAAGCAAGGTCACCGGGCGCACCGGGCGTGGTGCCGAGCCCGCGGCCGGCCCGCCCGGGGTAGGCCTCGCGGGTGATGTGCGCCTGCGTCCAGGGTCGCAGCAGGTGCCCGAGCAGTTCCAGATCGTTGGCGAGGGCGAGCGGCTCGCGCTCGAACGCCGAGCGCAGCGTGTCTTTCAGCCACGCGCTGAGGGCTGGGTGCCCGAGCGCGTGTTGAATGCGCCGTTCGGCGCTGATCAGATCGATCTCGGCAGTGCAGGGGGGCATAGTTTCATCTCCTCACGAGACCTCAGAAATAGCCTTCGCGTTTGTGCTGTTCGAGCGAGCCACCGGCGTCGTGATCGGCGAGCCGGCCGCTGCGTTCCGAGTGGCGCGAGCGTAGGGTTTCGGCGACGACCGCTGCGAGTGTCTCGGCCTCGGAGGCCTCCGCCGCGGTGACCGGCCAACATCCCAGCGTCCGAAAGCGAACCTTGCGGACTTCGGGGATCTCGCCGGGCCGCAGCGGCATGCGCTGGGGTTCGTCGATGACCAAGAGCTGTCCGTCGCGCCTCAGCACGGCACGGGGACGCGCCAGATACAGCGGCGCGAGTTCGATGCCGCGCGCCAGGGCATAGGTGAGCACGTCGAGTTCGGTCCAGTTCGACAGCGGGAAGACCCGCGCGCTCTCGTGCGGGCCGAGACGGAAATTGAACAGATTCCACAGCTCCGGCCGTTGCCGGCGCGGCTCCCAGGTGTGGTGCGGGCCGCGCAACGAGACGACGCGCTCCTTGGCGCGCGAGCGTTCCTCGTCGCGCCGGGCGCCGCCGAGGATGATGTCGTACCGACCGGCATCGAGCGCGCTCTTCAGCGCCTCGGTGCGCATCACCGTCGTGTAGTGATCGCCGTGCTCGAACGGGTTGATGCCCGCGGCGCGGCCGGCCTCGTTGTGATGAACGCGTAAGTCAAAGCCATACCGCTGCGCGAAGCGGTCACGGAACTGCAGCAGTTCGCGGAACTCCCAGGTCGAATCGATGTGCAGCAACGGTACCGGGGGGCGCGATGGAAAAAATGCGCGGCAGGCCAGATCGGCGAGCACGGTGGAGTCCTTACCGGCGGAGAACAGGAGCACGGGGTTGCGCGCCTCGGCAATCGCTTCACGCAGGATGTGGATCGCCTCGGATTCCAGGGCCGCGAGCGCAGCGCACAGCCCCTGCGGGGCTGGCGTGCCCGGGCGCGGCGCCGATCCCGAGCCGCCGGTCATGCGGGCACCTCTGACGGCTCGCGGACGGCTGCGGGCGTCGCGCCGTGCCGTCCGCCGCGCGGATCAAACAGACGTTCGGGGCGCTGCCCACGCAGGCCGTAGAGGTACAGCCATTCGTTTTCGACCAGCTGCAGAACGTCGGACTGGCGTCGGACGATCCGTTCGATGCGCTCGTGCGGGGCATCGATGAGCACCGTCAGGCGCAGCGGCGCATGCCGCCAGTCGGTGCCATCGTGCACGGACTGACGAGCCAGGCCGATGCGCAGGTCCCCACTGTGTCCTTCCAGGACCCCGATTCGCCCGCCGAGCACGTTGTGCAGCAGCTTGTCGCCGCTGCCGAAGCGCTGCGGATCGACGGTCGAGCCGTAGTACTGCAGGTTGATCCAGTGCGCCACGACCAGCGGGCCGGCGAGCAGTTGCTCGAGCAGCGCACCGTCAGGGTCCTCCTCGGCGCGATACTCATGCAGGAAGGTCCGTCCCTGAAGATCGATGCCACGGGTCCTCTCGCGCGGTGCGAGGATGAAGGCCGCATTGCCCGCGAGCCCCCACTCGGGGCGCACTTCGGACCAGTCGCGCGTGCGCCGCTGCAGCCGGCGCAACAGGGCCGCCTCGCGTGCGGCGAGATGCCCGAGCCCGAGGTCTGCGGCGCGCTCGCGGCGGACCTGCGCGCCGGCACGCTGCAGCGTCTGCCGCAGGCGCTCGAGATCGGCCGCATGGCCGGCCGGGAGATCCGGCGGCACGAACAGTTCGACGGTGTCGGTCACGGTGTCGTGCAGCCCGGAGATCACTACGGTCTGCTCCGGGAGCGAGTGGCCCTGTTCGGTGAGCACGCCGCGCACCGCAGGATCGTTCAGCAGGTCCGCGAGCGTGCGTGCGTTGACTTCGCCGCTGTGGCCGCCGCAGGCGCCACAGGCGAGCGCGGCAGCCTGTGGGTTGTTGGCGGTGCGTGCGCCGTGCCCGATCAGTACGAGCAGTCGGGCCCAGGGCCGCTCGGTCCCCAGGGCGCGCAGGATCCGCGCCGCAAGCTGCGCGTGTTCGGCGAGTGCTTCAGGGCCGCGGTCGATCAGCCGCGGACGGAGCGAGTCGCACTCGGTGCGCTTCAGTCCGAGGTGCGTCGGGGTGTCCGGCGCGAGCCCGAAGGTGCGGGCGAGCAATTTCGGCAGATAGGTGAGGCCGAGGATCTCCACGGTGCTGAATGCGCCCGTCGGCAGACGCGAGAACGATTGCAGGCTCGCCCGACGCTGCAGCGTCCGTTGGCGCCGGTTGGCGAGCCGTTCATCCTCGGCAGCGGTTCCGCTCGTATCGCGGACCGTGAGCGTCGGGGCGAGCAGCGCGGGCAGCTGAGGCCGCTCGAGCGAGGTCCCGAGCGGGGTGTAGCGCAGCGGCAGACCGAAGAAACCTGCAAATCCATACGTGCGTACGCCGCCGTCGGTCTGTTCGACGGCGCGCCGCATGCGCTCTGAGCGCACATCGATGCAGAAGACGAGCTGTGCGTGCGGCGCAGCGGGTTGCACAGCGGGCTGCGCGGCGGGGCGTGCGGCGTGGGGCGCGGCGAGCGCGCGAAAGAGACGCTCCTGGTAGGCGATCTCGTGCGCGCGCTGCCAGAGCAGGTCGATGGCCAGCGATGCGGGAGGGGTGGCGGCGAGCGCGGCGTTCCACTGCTCGAGCCAATTCCACCACACGGAGCGCTCATCGTGTCGCCCGTCCTGCAGGAGCGCCTCCCAGTTGAGACGGATCACGAGCAACTGCGCCAAGTGCTCATCCTCGGCGCCGGCGAGCGCCGCCTCCCAGCGCAGGTACGCGCACCACGCCGCCCATCCGTCGATGCGTCGGGCAATCACTTCGAACAGCTCGGTCAGGTGTGCATCGCGCACGGACAGCCGATCGAGCGCCCAGTGGAGCGCCGCGTCGGTCTGCTCGGGCAGCTGTGCCGCGTGCCGGTGCAGCGGCCGGAAACGCCGATCCGCGAGCAGCGCCGCGCGCCAGCCGGCGAACAGCCCGGGCTCGCGCTGCGGCGTCGCGTCCGCCTGCAGCCGATCGAAGTACGCCGCACAGTACTCGCTGATCTGCTGCGTGATGCGAAGGCGCCAGGGGATCGCGCCGCGTCGGAGTGGGTCGGCGTCGAGCCGGTCGCTGAGCAGCGGCAGTCCGGCCGCGGCCGGGACCGGTTGCTCGAGTGCCCGCACGGCGGCGGCGAGACTCGCGACCACGGGCTGTTCGCGCAGCGCCTGCTCGAGGTGCGGCCGCTCGATCTGTCCTCGCTGCCAGGCGCGCAGGTACTGCGCGCGCGCCGCCGTCAGGGGCGCGCCGCAGAGGCGCTGCAGCCGCTCGGCCGCCGTGCCGAAGGGCAGCGCCCGATAGCCCCAGTAGGGGCTGACCGCGACCTGTCGATCGATCGGCCAGGCGGGCGCGATGGTGCGCGCGGCCGCCTCGAGGGCCGCGCGGTGCAGACTCGGGCTGCGGTGCCGCACCGGTGGTGTCGCCGCGCGGCTCACGCGGTTCCCCGTTCGCTCGCGGCCCGCCACGGACCGAGGTGTCTCTCCAGACCGCTCACCGCGCACCAGGGCCATCGCGATGTGACGAGCCGCGTGACCGGTTCGTCGAGGAAGTACCCGGCCGCGCTCCAGACGTACAGAGGTGAGCGCCGCGTCGCCGCGCCGGTGCGCCAGAGGTGCCCCTGGGCCGCATACAGCGCGAGCAGACAGAGTGCGTCGTACAGCGCCAGGAGCGGTGCCGGGTGTGCCGAGGGGACACCGAGGTCCCGATGCATCGTGAGGTGCCAGAGCAGATACAGTTGCACGGCGAGCGCGGCCGCCAGGAGATTGCGGATCCGGGTGGCCCGATCCGGCACACCGTCCCACAGAAGCGTCGCAACGCCGAGCGTGCACACCCACAGTGCGATCCAGGGAACCGCAGGGGCGTGCCATACGGTCTGCCACAGGCGCGCCGAGGCTGCGACCAGGCCGGCGGTGACCGCCAGCCCGAGCAGCGGCGCGTACGGTGCGCGCGACGGGGGGGCTGCTCGCATGCGCACCTCAGCGCTCTCTCGGACCGCCTCGCCGGAGCAGAGGAACGCGTGCGCCTTGTAGAGCGCATGGCCGAGCAGATGCAGCAGGGCGAGACCGTAGAGCCCCAGGCCGCATTCGGCGGCCATCAGCCCCATCTGCGAGCAGGTCGACCAGGCGAGGCGCGTCTTGCGCGTGGGGCAGGTCATCAGGGTGAGTCCGGCGAGCGCCGCGGTCGTGCCGCCGACGATCACCAGGAGTCCCTGGGCCGCAAGCGACGCGCCGATCAGCGGGGCAAGGCGAATCAGCACGTAGCCGCCGAGGTTGACCACGCCCGCGTGCATCAGGGCCGAGACGCTGGTCGGCGCCTCCATGACCTGCACCAGCCAGCCGTGCAGGGGCAGCTGAGCGGATTTCAACAGCACGGCGGCGGCGAGCAGCACCGCGGCGCACTGCGCCTCGGCACCGGCGGCGCCATGGACCGCGATCAGCCGCGCCAGGGGCGTCAGTCCGAGGGTGTGCCAGCGCCGATAGAGGAGCACCGCAGCGCCGAGCAGGCACCCATCGGCCAGGCGGCTGGCGAGGAATTTCTTGCGTGCGACGATGCGGGCCGCCGACCGCTCGCGGTAGTGCGTCAGGAGCGGGTGCAGCGCGGCACTGCTCGCGGCCCAGGCGAGCACCAGCACGGCAAAATTGCGCGCCGCCACCACGGCACTCACACCGGCGAGGGTCAGCAGCAGCGCACACACGAAGCGCCGCTCGCCGGCCTCCCCGGCGAGATTGCCGCGCGAGTAGCGCGCGATGATCCAGCCCAAAAACGTGATCAGGGTCATCACCGCAGCAGCCGGGCCGTCGTGCAGGCCGAATGCCACGCCCGGCACCACGCGGCCGACATCGCCGGCGAGCGCTGCTGCGAGCGCGCCGCCCGAGGCCGACGCGAGCGCCGCCCAGAGTGCGCGGCGGCGCAGCGCGGCGGCGGTGGCGCCGAGCAGATACAGCAGCGGGACGAGCCAGGCGGTCCAGTGCGGGTGATGCAGCATGCGTACTCCGGGGGGTGCGGACGACGCGAGGGAGTATTCGCATGGGGAGCGGATCTGTAAAATAGAATAAATAGAACGAATCGTTCGAGAAAACAGAACATGCGAAACCTCAACTTTCGTCACCTGCTGTATTTCTGGACCGTCGCGCAGCGCGGGCACCTGACCCGGGCCGCCGCGCAGCTGCGCGTGTCGCAATCGGCCCTGTCGGCGCAGATCCGTCAGCTCGAGACGTATCTCGGTCAGCCGTTGTTCGAGCGGTCCGGACGCTCGTTGCATCTGACGGAGTTCGGCGCCGTGGTGCTCGATTACGCCGACAGCATCTTCGGGCTGGGGCAGGAGCTCATGGCGACGGTGCGCGGCGGGCTCGGGCAGCGCCAACAGCACCTGCGTGTCGGGGCGGTCGCCACGCTGTCGCGAAACTTCACGGAGAATCTGCTGCGACCGCTGTTCAGTCGTCGGGAAGTCCGGCTGACGCTGCAGTCCGGCAGCCTTGCCGAACTGCTCGAGCAGCTGCGCGTGCACAACCTCGATGTGTTGCTCTCGAACCGACCGGTGGTGGCCGAGCGTGATCGGCCGTGGCGTTGCGTGCCGCTCTCGCGCCAGTCAGTGTGTCTGATCGGGCCGCCGCGCTCCGGGCGGCGGCGCCTGCGGCTGCCAGAGGATTTGGTCGGTATGCCCCTGGTGCTGCCCGGACCGAGCAGTGACGTGCGCACTCAGTTCGATTTGTGGTGTGAGCGCCGGCGCATCAAGGTCGAGGTGGCCGCGGAAGTCGACGACATGGCGATGCTGCGCCTGTTCGCGCGCGACTCCGGCGCCGTTGCGGTCGTGCCCGAGGTGGTGGTCCAGGACGAATTGCGCGAGGGGCGTCTGCAGCGCTACTGCGCGATCCCCGGCGTGTTCGAGCATTTTTTCGCCATCACCGCGTTCCGGAGCAGCCCCTCGGCGCTGGTGCAGCAGCTGCTCGTGCGCACGCGCGTGAAATAGGGCACTCGGGAACTCAGCGCGCGGCAGGTGCGTCGAGCGGGGCATCCGTTCGCCCGTTCTGCGTGCGCCGGTGCAGGGTTTGATTCTGACATCGAGAGGCATGGTCTATCGGCCCGGCGGGGGCCATTTCACCGCAGGATGGGGTGCACCCCGGGCGCTGCCGTCGGCACGGGCGCTCAGCCGCGGTCCCATTGATGCACCTGCAGCCGTTGCACGGGAGGATCCGGCAGCGCCACGAACCGATCCGACGCGCCGAGCAGGCCGAGGACGTCCGCGTTGAGGCGCCGTGCGTGCCG
>JAKBBE010000037.1 GCA_021826035.1 Pseudomonadota bacterium
GCGGCCGCTGCCATCGCCTCGTCAACGGTGGCCACCGCCGCGGAATCGGCTGCAAACAGCGGTGCGACATCGATCAGCGGAATGTGTTGCGCCCCGGCAGGTTCGTTGCGCGCAGCTGTGCTCATGCGTTCGCACTCGAATTGCCCCGCCGCTGCCAAAGAACGCGACGCCTCGGCACTGACATGAGGAACTCCCTGGGTCGCTCGAGCCGAGCGTAGTGCAAACTCGAGCCGCCGATGAACCGGCCAACTTCCATGTTCCCGAGTTCCTCCGCCGGTGCCGCGGATCGACTGACGGGAACGGGTTGCGGCTCGGTACGCACGTTAGCGCTCGCGCTCGCCGGAAATCTCGATGAAGTCCTCTTCCCAGTACTCGCCCACGCGGCGCGTGCCGCCACACTGGCGCGTCACCTCCAGCTCGCGCAGCTCCACCCGGCGGATCTTGCCGGAAATGGTCTTTGGCAGGACCGCGAATTCGATGCGTCGAACGCGCTTGAACGGCGAGACGCGGCCGCGCACGTAGCGGAGAATGGACTCGGCCGTGTCCGCATCGGGCTCGATGCCCGCGACCAGCGCGACGAACGCCTTGGGCACCGCGAGGCGCAGCGCATCGGGGCTCGGCACGACCGCCGCCTCGGCCACCGCCGTGTGCTCGATCAGCACGCTCTCGAGCTCGAACGGGCTGATGCGGTAGTCGGAAGACTTGAACACATCGTCCATTCGTCCGACGTACGTGAGATAACCCTCCTCATCACGCGAAGCCACATCGCCGGTGTGGTAAAACCCGCCCTCCATGGCCTGGGCGTTGCGCTGCGGATCATCCAAGTAGCCCTGCATCAGGCCGAGGGGCCGGCGCGACAGATCGATGCAGATCTCCCCTTCTTCGCCGATGTTGCCGTGCACGTCACGCAGCACGATCGGATAGCCGGGCAGCGGCCGGCCCATCGAGCCGGCCTTCAGCGGCTGTCCCGGCGAATTACCGATCTGGGCCGTGGTCTCGGTCTGACCGTAGCCGTCACGGATAGTCAGATTCCAGGCCGCGCGCACCTCGGCAATGACTTCGGGGTTGAGCGGCTCCCCGGCGCTCACCGCCTCGCGCAGACGGACCGGCCAGTCCGCGAGGTCCTGCTGGATCAACATACGCCACACCGTCGGTGGAGCACAGAACGTGCTCACCTGGCAGCGCACCAACTGATCGAGGAGTGCACAGGCGTCGAACCGATCGTACTGGTAGGCGAGCACGCAGGCCTCGGCGTTCCAAGGTGCGAAGAAGCACGACCAGGCATGCTTGGCCCAGCCCGGGGAGCTCAGGTTCAGGTGTACATCGCCAGGTTTGAGTCCAAGCCAGTACATGGTCGAGAGGTGGCCGACCGGATAACTCGACTGCGTGTGCGCAACCAGCTTCGGACGTGCTGTCGTTCCAGAAGTGAAATAGAGGAGCAGGAGATCGTCGGGGCGCGTGCGCTCAGCAGGCGTGAACTCGACATCGCACTGCGCCGCCGCAGCGTAGTCGACCCACCCCGCGACGCCCCCGCCAACCGCGATCCGCACGGGCACATCGCCCGCCACCTGGAATCGCGGCGCGAGGCGCGCACCGGTTGCGATCGCCTTGACGCGCCCGCGCGCCACCCGGTCGGCGAGATCTTCGCTCGAGAGCAGCGTGGTCGCCGGTATGATCACCGCGCCGATCTTGATCGCCGCGAGCATCAACTCCCAAAGCGGCGCGATGTTCCCGAGCATGAGCAGCAGCCGATCGCCATGCCCAATGCCCTGCGCGACCAGCAGATTCGCAGCCTGATTCGAGCGGCGCGACAGTTCCGCGAAGGACAGTTCCTGGTCCTCGCCGCCCTCCACCACCACCCGCAGCGCCGGCTTGGCGTTCTGCCGCGCGATGACATCGAAGTAATCACGCGCCCAGTTGAATTCCCCGAATTGCGGCCAGGCAAACTCGCGCCAAGCGGCTTGCAGATCGTCCCGCTGGCGCAACAGCCGGTCGCGCACCTCGATGAATTGTCGCGTCGCATTCATGGCGATGCCCCCCGAAACTCACCCTCCCCCGGGAACGGACCGGGGCCCCGACATTGGATGATGCCACGGCATCACCCAGGCGCGGCAGTACGTCGAATTAATTGACCGGCCGGCTGCCTTTTTTTGCGCGGGGCCGGCCGGACGCGCCAGCGCGCCACGTCCCGACATCGGCCCGTTGGCGCGCGTCCCCTGCTTTCCTGGCGCCGCCTCCCCGAGCGTTGGTTGCGTGCTGCGGAGGGCATCAGGCGCCTGCCGGACTTCAATACAAGCCGGAGACGCAGCGCGCGCGCCAGGGCACGCGGGGGAGCCGGCTGCGCAGATTGTTGAGTTCGCCCGTGCTCTGCAGGGCCAGCTCGAGCGCTGCCCGAGTGACCAGGTGTGTTATTTCCGCCAAGCCACCGCGGTGCGGCGCGCGCGCTGATCGGCGCGCAGCGTCGCTCATACTCTCACCAGCCCCTCGACCCAGCGGTACAGCGCGAACACCACCGCGGCGAAGGCGACGCCTCCGAGCCACATTGAGGCTGTGGCGAAATCCGCGCCGACCAGCGCGATGGGCGCGTGCCGGCCGGAGAACACGACGACGAACGAGTACACCACTCCGAGCAGGCTCTCCCCGACGATCAGGCCCGAGGCAAGCAGCACGCCAAGCTGCTTGACGGCCTCGGCGCGCGGCCGCTGCTCGGCACGCCGGTTGAACCACCACCCGACCAGCGCCCCGACGACAATCATCAGGGTGCTCGAGGTCGGCAGGTAGATCCCCAGGCCCACCGCGAGCGGCGGCAGACTCACCCGCCGCGTGACCCGCGAGAGCAGCGCGTCGAGGACGATGACCAGCGCCCCGATCATCGCCCCGACCAGGATCGCGCTCCAGTCGATGTTGTGTTGAATCACGCCCTGCGCGAGCGCGGCGATCAGTCCGGCCTGCGGCGCAGGCAGCGCGTGAGCCGGATTGACCCCGGGGGCACCCAGAAATCCGAACGCACGGTTGACCAGGTCAAGCACCGGCGGGATCACGAGAGCGCCGGCGATCACGCCCACCACCAGCGCCCACTGCTGCTTGGCCGGCGTGGCGTCGACCAGCTGGCCGGTCTTCAGATCCTGCAGGTTGTTGTTGGCGATGGAGGCCACCGCGAACACCACCGAGGTAATGAACAGCGCGAAGGCGACCAGTGCGGCGCGCGCCCCGGGCAGTACCCCGGCGCTTACCCCGAGCACCAGCAGCAGCGCGCACACCACCACCACGAGGATACCAATGCCCGAGAGCGGGCTGTTGGAGGAGCCGATGAGTCCCGCCATGTAGCCGCACACGGTGGAGACCAGAAAGCCCATCAGCGCGACGAACACGACGCCCGCGAGCGCCAGCAGCAGCGCCTCGGAACCCAGCCCGCTGATGCGGCTGAAGTGCCACAGGAGTCCGGCAACCGGCACCAGGCAGATGAGGCTGATCAGCCCCACGGTCCGCATCGGGATGTCGTGCTCGGTGCGCGCCAGCGTGTGACCCTGGCCGCTCTGGCGCACCCGCGAGGAGGCCATGGCGGCGGCGAGCCCCTTGATCACCGGCCGCACCAGCGTGCCGAGGGTCCACACGGCCGCGACTCCGATGGTGCCGGCTCCGAGGAAGCGCACGTAATGGGCCCAGGCGTTCTGGGCAACGGTGGCCGCCGGTCCGGCGGCCGGGTGCAGCATCAGGAAGTGCGGCACCGCCCAGCCCCAGCCAATGAATGTCCCGACCAGCATTGCCCAGCCGACGGCCGGGCCCACCAGCTGCCCGATGCCGAACAGCGCGAACGACAGGCTGAAATCGAATCCGCTCGCCGCGCCCGCCTTGCCCCAGCGGAAGTAGCGCACCACGTCGCTGGTGAAAATCTGCGTCTGCACCACGATGTAGAAGGCGGCCGAGACCAGGGAGCCGACCACCACCGCCTTCAGCCCCGCCCCGCCGGTCTCGACCGCCTCCAGGTCGGCGTCGTGCGCCTCGCCGGCGCCCACCTTGAGCACCTCGGCGCAGGCGACGCCCTCCGGATACGGCAGGTCCGAATCGGTCACCAGCGCCCGGCGCAGCGGGATGGTATACATCACCCCGAGGATGCCCCCGGCGGCGCAGATGAAAAAAGACATCCAGAACGGAAAGCCGGTCCACCAGCCGACGATCACCAGGCCCGGCAGCACGAAAATAATGCTCGAGAGGGTGCCGGCGGCCGAGGCGACGGTCTGCACGATGTTGTTCTCCTGCAGCGTCGCGCCGCCGAGCGCGCGCAGGATGCCCATGGAGATCACCGCCGCCGGGATGGAGGTGGAGAAGGTGAGCCCCGCCTTCAGGCCGAAGTAAACGTTGGCCGCAGTGAACACCAGGGTGATGAGCACCCCGATGAGCATGCCGCGAAAGGTAAATTCGTTGAGCGCTGCGGGGTCGCCCGGTGCGGTCGTATTCATTATTGAGTGCTTTCCGTCACGAACGGATGCGCCGTGGGCGCACCCCCCTATCGGGGCACCTTAACCGATCCTCACCGCAGTGTCTCCCGCCCGCCCGGCGCCGCGTGGAACGCCCATGCGGCAGGCATGCCTGATGATCCAGCCAGTTCTGCAGCCGCCCGACAGCCGGTGCGCCCGCGCCAGCCGCCGCCCGCCCCAAGCGGCCCGGATGGGTGCCTCGCGAGCCGCGGGCGCAGGGTGTATTTCCGCCCCGCGGCACTGCCGGCGAAGCGCATCGGTGTCACGGCGCCAGCAGATCTTAATATATTGTTTTTATTTAAATTATTGGCATGTTTCAGCCCGTCACAAATCCGTCACATTGTCAGCGTACAGTACCGCGCCGTAGAGCTTCTCCCCCTTTCTGCCACCCGCACTCTCCTGGTCCATAAAAGGTAATCCCATGAGCATGAAATCTGGTCTCGCCCGCCGCCGGGGATCCCTGATCCTCGCGGCCACTCTGGCGATCTGCACGACGGTCGGCGCGCACGCTGCGAGCGCGCAGCAGCGGCTGCTCGAGACGGGCTCATCGCTGCTGTACCCGCTGTTCAACCTGTGGGTCCCGGTGTACACCAAGAGCCACCCGGGCGTGCAGATCACGACCGAGTCCACCGGTAGCGGCACGGGCATCTCGGAGGCGATCTCGGGGATTGCCCAGATCGGCGCCTCGGACGCCTACATGAGCAACCCGCTGGTGCGTATGCACCCGACCATGCTCAACATCCCGCTCGCGATCTCCTCGCAGATGATCAACTACAACGTGCCCGGCCTGAACGGCATGCACCTGAAGCTGAGCGGTCCGGTGCTCGCGGCCATGTACTCCGGACGCGTGCTCTTCTGGGACGACCCGATGATCGCGCGGCTGAACCCCGGCGTACGCCTGCCGCACAAGCAGATCGTGCTGGTGCACCGCACCGACGGCAGCGGCGACACCTTCATCTTCACCCAGTACCTGTCCTTCAGCACCCCGGCCTGGAACAACTCGGTGAGCTACGGCACCACGGTCAGCTGGCCGGCCGTCGAGGGCGGCATCGGCGCGGAGGGCAACCCGGGCATGGTCAACGCCTGCAAGGGCACCCCGTACTCGGTCGCCTACATCGGCATCAGCTACAAGCAGGCCACCGAGCACGCCGGTCTCGGCGAGGCGGCCATCGAGAACCGCGCCGGCAAGTTCGTGCTGCCGAACCCGGGTACCGTGCAGGCCGCGGTGAACGCCACCTCGGCGCACACCCCGCGCGATGAGCGGATCAGCCTGATCTTCGCTCCCGGCGCGAACTCGTACCCGATCATCAACTACGAGTACGCCATCGTGAACGCCCGCCAGCCGAATGCCGCTACGGGCGCCGCGCTGCGTGAGTTCTTCAACTGGGCGCTGAGCCCCGCCGAGGGCAACTCCGAGCGGTTCATGAAGGAGGTCGGCTTCGTGGCCCTGCCCCACTCGATCGTGGCGCTGAGCAAGACGCAGGTCGCCCGGATTCAGTAAGAAGAATCCCCCCCGAAGCCGGCACCGCCCCTCAGGGACGAGGGGCAGTGCCGGCTTCCTTTCTCGACGAACCCGTTGCATCGGGGCACCGGAGCAGCCATCCTTGCCCGCCATGAAGTTCAGAGCCTGGCTCGCCCTCGTCGCGGGCATCCTGCCCGCCACCCTCGCCGCCATCGTTCTGTTCCTCGCGATCTATTCCTGGCCGGCCATGCATTTCAATGGGCTCGGCTTCGTCGTGCGCGACACCTGGAACCTCGGCAACCTCTACGCCGACCCGATCATGCGCCACGGCGTGCAGATCCAGCCGGGGGCCACCTACGGCATTCTCTTCCTGATCGTCGGCACGCTGCTGTCGACCCTGATCGCCCTCGCCATCGCGCTGCCGATGGGCGTGGGCGCGGCGATCTTCCTCGCCGAGGCGGTACCGGCACGGCTGCGGCTGTGGATCTCCTTCCTGGTCGAGCTGCTGATGGCGATCCCGAGCGTGGTGTTCGGCCTCTGGGGTTACGTGGTCGTGATCCCCTTTCTCGGCCAGCACCTCTACCCGCTCATCGCGCACAGCCTCGGCAAGGCCATTCCCTTCTTCGGCGAGCCGAGCGGCAGTGGCTACGGACTGCTCACCGCCGGCATCGTGCTGTCGCTGATGATCGTGCCGATCATCGCCGCGACGCTGCGCGATGCGCTGGTCACCCAGCCGACCTCGCTGCGCGAGGCGGCACTCGGCCTCGGTGCGACCCGCTTCGAGGCGCTCTGGAAGGTGATGTTGCCGGGCACGCGCAAGACCCTGATCGGCGCGACGTTCCTCGCGCTCGGGCGCGCGCTCGGGGAGACCATGGCGGTGCTGATGGTCAGCGGCAACGCGCTGAACTACCTGCCGCACCGCATCTACGACCCCGTCTCGACCATGGCCGCTTTCATCGTCTCGCAACTCGACAGCGCGCTGCAGGACCCGACGGGACTGGCGGTACGCTCACTCGCCGAGATCGCCTTCGTGCTGGCCATCATCTCCATCGTGGTCAACGCGCTGGCGCGGCTGCTGCTGCTGGTGTGGAACAACAGTCAGCGCTCGGTGGTGGTCTGAGCCCATGACGGTACTTGCTCCGGCCCACAGGACCGTGCACCAGATCCGTCTCTCGCGCCGGCTGGCCAGCATCACCGGCTGGACCCTGACTGCCGCGTGCCTGCTGGCCCTTTCGGTGCTGATGATCTGGATCCTGACGGTGGTGTGCGTGCGCGGCCTCGGGGCGATGAAGCTCTCGCTGCTCACCACCATCACCCAGGGCAGTGGCGGCGGGTTGCTGAACGCCATCGAGGGCACGCTGGTGCTCTCGGCCGGCGCACTGCTGCTCGCGGTACCCTTCGGGGTGGCTGCCGGTATCTACAGCGCCGAGTATCGCTTCACCCGCTGGGCGACCACCATCCGCTTCTTCGCCGACGTGCTGGTGGGAGTGCCCTCGATCGTCATCGGCTACTTCGGCTACGTGGGCATGGTCGAATGGCTGGGCTGGAACTTCTCCCTCGCCGCCGGTGCCATTGCGTTGGCCATCATCAGCCTGCCGTACATTTGTCGAACCACCGAGCTGGCGCTGCGACAGGTCTCCAATGACCTGCGCGATGCGGCCTACTCCCTCGGGGCCAACGACCGGCGCGTGATCCTCGGGGTTTGCCTGCCGGCGGCGCTGCCCGGCATTCTCACCGGGATCCTGCTCGCGCTGGCCGTCTCGGTCGGCGAGACCGCGCCGCTGCTCTATACGGCGGGCTGGTCAAACTACATGTGGGATGGACATCTGACCCACTCGCCCATCGGTTACCTCACGTACGCGATCTGGACCTTCATCAACGAGCCGTTCGCATCGGCCAACGCGCTCGCCTACGCCGCGGCGCTGCTGGTGACCGGCTTCGTGCTGGTCATCAACATCATCGCCCGCTTCGTACTCGACCAGCGCGCGCGCCGCTGAACGCGCCTCAGCCCCGGGGCAGTGCCGACCCGCCGTGGATCAGATCCGGGTCCTGGGCGTCCTGGCGGCCGTAGCTGCGGAATTTCTCCAGCACGCGCTCCATCTCCAGAGCATCCAGCGTGCCCACAGCGCCGATCGCGAGCGCCGTGACGTACTGCGCGGCGAGGTTTTCCACCTCCCCGGCCAAGGCGAGCGCCGCGGACAGGTCGGCACCGAGGGCAATGATGCCGTGGTGCGCCAACAGGCAAGCCCGTCGATCGCGTAGCGCATCGAGCGCCGAGTCCGATAGCGCCTGCGTTCCGAATGTGTGGTACGCCGCGCAGCGGATGTCGGGGCCGCCGACCACCGCGACCATGTAGTGGAAGGCCGGAATGCCCCGCCCGGTGCAGGCGAGCGCCGTGGCGTAGCGCGAGTGGGCATGGACTATGGCGCCCGCTTCGGGTCGCGCGGCGAGGATGTCGCGGTGGAACCGCCACTCGCTCGAGGGTCGCCGTCGACCGTACCAGCGACCATCGACACGCATCAGCGGAATATCCTCCGGCTCGAGCGAGGCGTACGGGAGTCCCGTGGGGCTGACGAAAAACGACTCGGAATCGCGTCGCACACTGACGTTGCCCGAGGTGCCGTGCGTGAGCCCCTGACGCTGCAGCTCGCGGCACGCCTCGATGAGCGCCCGTCTGAGCATCACCTCATCCTGCCCCGTAGTGCTCACGCGGCGCGCTCCGGATACAGCTGCAGCAAGCCCGAGCGGCTCGCCGCGCACACGCCGCGCTCAGTGATCAGTCCCGTGACGAGCCGACCCGGCGTGACGTCGAAGGCGAGATTGAGCACAGCGCTGCCTTCCGGCACGACGCGTACCCGCTCGATCGCTCCGGCCCCGGTGCGCCCAGTGAGATGCGTGACTTCCTCGGCATCGCGGGCCTCGATCTCGATGGCCCGTCCGTCCTCGAGGCTCCAGTCGATGGTGCTCACCGGCAGCGCGGCATAGAAGGGCACACCGTTGTCGTGCGCGGCAAGCGCCTTCAGGTACGTGCCGACCTTGTTGCATACGTCCCCGGCGGCCGTCGTGCGATCGCTGCCGACAATGGCCAGATCGACCTCACCGTGCTGCATCAGGTGCCCGCCCAGGTTGTCGACGATCACCGTGTGCGGCACGCCGTGGGCGCCCAACTCAAACGCGGTCAGCGAGGCGCCCTGATTGCGCGGGCGGGTCTCATCGACCCACACGTGCACCTCGATGCCGGCATCGTGGGCCGCGTAGACCGGCGCCAGCGCTGTGCCCCAATCGACGCACGCCAGCCACCCCGCATTGCAATGGGTGAGCACGTTCACCCGACGGTCGACCTTCCCAGCAAGCTCGCCGATGATCCTCGCCCCGTGCGCCCCGATAGCACGGCACTGGGCCACGTCCTCCTCGCAGATCCGCCCCGCTTCCGCGAAAGCCCTCTGCGCACGCTCGCTCACCGGTCGGGGCGCAATCACCTGACGCACCCGCTCGAGCGCCCAGGCAAGGTTGACGGCAGTCGGTCGAGTCGCGCGCAGCACCCGCGCGGCCTCGCCGATGTG
Organism: Pseudomonadota bacterium; assembly: GCA_021826035.1. The sequence goes on from JAKBBE010000037.1 coordinate 9,504, forward strand.
TTCATCGGACGCATCCGCGCGCAGCGCAAGCGCTAGGCCGTAGGCGGCCGTCGCGCCGATCAATGGCGCGCCCCGCACGACCATGGAGCGAATCGCGTGCGCGGCATCCTCGAGGCTCATCAGATCGAGCGTCACGAACTCGAACGGCAATCGGGATTGATCGATAACCCGCACCGCCCCCGAGGGCAGCGGCCAGATCGTGCGGTAAGCGGTGCCGGAGACTTTCATGGCCCCTAGTGTAGCGCGGCGTCGGCCCCGACGGTCCGGCGGCCCCTGAGCAGATTTCCGTTGCGATCGGCGGCCATCTGGCTATCATGTTGCGCCGTGCCAGACACAAAAGCGCGGCAGCACCTTGGCTCGGTCGCTTGCCGTTGCCGTCAAAGGGTGACGCATTGGCTCCTACCGCCGAATCACACGACCAGACCCAGCAGGCGATCGAAGAGGCGCTCCATCGGACGCGTCACGCGCTGATCCAGACCATTCACGCGGTGAGTGCGATCGCCAGCCGCAGCGACCGGCACACGGCCCTGCACCAGGAGCAGGTCGCCGCGCTCGCCGCGAGAATCGGCCAACGGCTGGGGTTAGATGCACATCAACTGGAAGGCCTCTACCTCGGCGCGCTCGTGCACGATATCGGCAAGATTGCCGTACCGGCCGAGCTCATCTCGAAACCCGGGAGACTCTCGCCCGAGGAGTTCGCACTCGTCAAGACGCACGCGCAGGCCGGGGTCGATATGCTGCGGAACGTGAATCTGCCCTGGCCCATACAAGCGATCATTGGCCAGCACCACGAGCGCCTCGACGGATCAGGCTACCCGCTCGGTCTGGCTGGCGAGGCAATCGCGATCGAAGCGCGCATCTGCGCGGTGGCGGACGTATTCGAGGCCATCTGTCAACCACGCCCTTACCGCGAGGCGCGCGGATGTGCGCAGGCACTTGCACAGCTCGAGCATGGCGCCGGCAGCGCTTACGATCGTGAGGCAGTCGAGGCGCTGGAATCCCTCGTACGACAAGCCGGCGGAGAGGACTTCTGGGCGTATATCGACGCCGCGGATTTCTCCTCAACCGTAATCCTCTCGCAGCTACCGAACGTGGAGCGCACCGACGAGCACACGGATGGCGCTCTCGCTCCGCGCCACGGGCAAGCATGACAGTGCCCGGCACGACCGGCGAGCACGACCTGCCGTTACGGGCCGAAAGAGCCCAGGCCATTGCCGAACGCGTAGAAACCCTGCCGCTGCTTCCAGGCGTCGTCATGCGCCTGCTGAGCCTGGATCCGGACTCCGAGCGGTATTTCGACGACCTTGTCAACATCGCGAGCAGCGAGCCGAGCTTCGCCGTGCGCGTCCTGCGATGCGCGAACAGTGCGGCCAGCGCCCCGGGCCAACCCATTACGAGTCTCACGCAAGCGGCCAACCGCATCGGCGCAGCGCGGTGCGGACAGCTCGCCATGGCAGTGGCCGTTGCTCGGGTTTTCTTGCCGCGCACTCGTGAACAACGCGAGCTGTGGGCGCACTCATTGCGGGTTGCCTCGCTGTCACGGCTGATCGCTGCCTCGAGCGGGGCGCGGGCCGAAATATGCGAAGCAGCCTATACGGGCGGATTGGTGCACGATATCGGCCGCTTCGCAATGTTTGAGCAGGTGACCACCGATTTCGATCGTGTCGCCGAAGCAGAATGGGAGACGCCACAGGCATTGCTCGAGGTGGAGGAGGAGCTCCTCGGGTACGATCACACGCGCGTCGGCCAATTGATCTGCGAGCATTGGGGCCTGCCCGCACCACTGGTCGAAATCGTCCGCCACCACCATCGTCCCGCCAAGAGCTGCGAACACCCCGATTACAGGACATTGAATATAGGCACGATACAATTGGCGGATTGTGTCGCCATTCATGTCGAGCGGCACCCCGGAAACCTCAATACCTCGCACCAGGCCCGCGTGCTCGCGCTGGGTGCAGACGTGGAGCGGGCTGCTCCCGGGACTGATGCGCACATGCTCGAATTTCTTGCGGAAAAGCTGCCTGATCTCGAGCAGCAAGTAGACTTCACCCTCACCGGAACATTGGGGCTCTCGACGCTCCCGAAGCACTCGGCGTAACACCAGATCCGAAGTCCAGCCACCGCCGTCGGCCGCCTTGTAGCGATATTACGCACGATGGATCGGCGCTCTCCGCCGCATCAGCGTCAGGCTCTCGCGAACAGACGCCGCGCGGTGCGAGTACGGTCGTTTTCAGCGTTGATCCCGATTCGACAATCGAGTCCAGCCGAGCGCTGAGGACCCGCCAACTTGCCTCGATTGTCTCCTGCTGTCGAGCGTTGCGCGGCATAGAGTGTGCGTTGGCCGTTACGGCGACTTATCGCAATGGCCCGCAAACACGATGGCGAAGCACCGGAGTCGTCCGCACTGCGGTCATCGCAGGGGACAGCGCGCGAGCTGAATACCACCCATCGTCCGCTTCCTGCATCCACGCCGGGATATCGCGTGCGCCATGCACCACGCGCCAGACGTCGATACATTCCTCTGTTTCGACATAGAACACGAAGTACGGGAAGCGTCGCAGCCGCCATGAACGCACGCGCGGCAGATTCAGCTCGGCGGCGAAGAGTAAGGAGCCGCCAGCCGGATGCCGGCTGATGTGGCGGTATGTGCCTTCAAACGCGTCCACGAACCTCAGCGCAACCTGATCACCGGCCTCGTACAGACAATGGGCAATGGCCTCATCGACATCGCGGTTGGCCAACTTACGTGGGACAACCGGCTTCGCCATTAGCGTCGCCGTTCGCTCGTCCGCTTGGCACGAGTGAGGCCGCGCAGTCCGTTGAAGTACTTCGCATCTGCCGGGTCCGACGGCGGAGAAGCAGCTCCAGCCAGCAGAAGCTCGCGCAGACGCAGTTGATCCTGATGTCTACGGATCAACTCGCGCACGTATTCGCTACCCGTGCCGTGACCACGCTTGAGCTACTCATCGACAAATCGTTTGAGCTCGACGGGAAGCGAAATGTTCATCGTACTCATATCCATACCCTGTACTTCCCTTGGAAAACAAGTGGCCATGCACTCCTGAGGCGCGGGCGGCACCTTCCTTATCAGTGCACAGAGCGCCCAGGAGTCTTGGCCGCTCAGCGCGACGGTCATACGCCCCGCCCGCATCGCGATCATGGTGTGTGCGCACTGCGGACACACCCGATGCCTGCCGCGCCACCGCGGCACATTCATGGGACCGCACTTAAGTCCGCGCCTGCTGCCGGACAAGCCCGCTCGGGCGCAGCGTGAGATCCAGGAGGTGGAGCAGACCGCCCGGCGTGCGCTCGCCGAGGTACGCCAGACCATCCGCGGCTATCGCACCGAGGGGCTGGCCGCCGAGCTGTCCTGCGCCGAGCAGACCCTCGCCCTCGCCGGGGTGCGCCTGGAATGCACCGCCGCGCCCCCCGCATCGCCCCGCCCATCGAGAGCACGCTCTCGCTCGGGCTGCGCGAGTCTGTCACCAACATCGTGCGCCATGCACGGGCGGCACGCTGCCGGCTCACCATCGCCGAGCAGCCCGGCCGCATTCTGTTCGAGATCACCGACGACGGCCGGGGCGGGATCGAGCACGAGGGCAGCGGACTACGTGGCATGTGCGCGCGGCTCGAGACCCTCGGCGGTGAGCTCGCCATCGACTCGCGCCCGGGTCGAGTGCGGCCGCAAGGCGCTGGCGGCTGTGACGGACACGCGCCCCGATGTGCGGGTGACCGACATCGAGATGCCGGAGGTGACCGGTCTCACGCTGGCCGCCGAGGTCCGAGCGCGCCATCCCGACACCCAGGCGGTGATCCTCACCACCTTTGCCCGTCCGGGCTATCTGCGTCGGGCGCTGGAAACACGAGCCAATGGCTACCTGCTGAAGGACCGAGCCGCTCACCGAGCGCGAGCGGCAGATCCTCTGGCGCACCGGCGAAGGCCGCTCGGGGGCAGAGATCCCGGCCGAGCTGGCTCTCTCGGAGGGCACCGTGCGTAATTACCTCTCCGAGGCCATCAGCAAGCTCGGTGCAGCCAACCGTATCGAGGCGGCGCGCATTGCGCGGCAGAACGGCTGGCTGTCGCTCACGGCCGGCCGGCCCGGCGTACTATGCTCATACGCCCGTGTATCGCGCCCGACAGGCTCCGGGGAGGCTCGCCGGCATGATCGACGTGCAGAAACTGACACGCAAGTTCGGCGAGTTTGTTGCCGTGCACGACATCTCGTTTCAGGTCGAGCGGGCCGCCCGCAATCACCGTGATCCAGGGACGGCTCGTCGCAGAGTTCGCGGACCCCTGCCCGACCGCCATTGCGAATGCAGCTATCGCGAATGCCAGTTGCTGCATCACCGCGCTCAGACACACAAGCAAACCGACCCGATGCGCCAGGCAACACCAAACTATCGCAAGGTCATGAGCTTCCTGCGGTTTCCAGACCAGTACTCCCAGATGCCGATCGACCTCAACGTCCACCATTAGCCGTCCCTTTGCGCACAGGCAGCGAAGAGTTACCCGAAACCGAACTCACTACTGGGCGAAAATCGATTCCTGCAAGCCCGCTCCATCAATGTGAGGGATACAAATCCGACCGCGAAGGCACGCGGCAGGCTCCGGCTCAAGCCCACCAACGCTGCCCCGCAACGTGTGCTTCCTGCCGCCCTCCCTGTGCGCCACGACGCGCCTGCCGCACGAAGCCCCGGAGGGGATTGGTGCGCGCCAGATCCATCCGTCCGAACGATGCAAGGGGGACTCCCATCGCACCTAAGGCAGCAATAGAATCGCACCGGAGGATTTTCGCGACTCAAGCAGAATATGGGCCTCAGCGGCCTGGGCGAGCGGCAGGCGGACAATGGCCGGCTTACGGATGATGCCAGCACCAATGGCCTCAAACACCTGCTCCGCCATGCGCTCGAGAGAGACGCGATCGCGAATGTAATGGAAAAGCATAGGACGCACGACTGCATTCGAACGCGCCGCCAACAATGCGGGACTGAATGGCTCAACGGGGCCCGAAGACTGTCCGAAATTCACCAGCACCCCACAATAGGCCAGGCACTTCAGAGAACCGAGGAACGTACTCGCGCCCACCGAGTCGTACGCGACGTTCACACCCGCGCCGGACGTGATCGCCGCAACCCGCTCCACGAAATCCTCCCGACCGTAGTGGACGACATGGTCTGCACCGCACTGCCGCGCGATGTGCATCTTGTCATCCGAACCCACCGTCGCAATCACCGTGGCGCCGAGATGCTTTGCCCACCTCACCAAGGGTTGTCCGACGCCGCCGGCTGCCGCATGAATAAGCACCACTTCGCCTGCACGCACCGCATGCACGTTTCGCACAAGCATGCAGGCCGTAAATCCCTTTATGGTCAAGCTCGCCGCAACATCGTCCGACACCATGTTCGGCACGCGCACAGCCAAGCGCGCCGGCAGTCTGCGCCGCTGCGCATACGCGCCGTAGCGCTCATCGATATAGGTGACGCGATCGCCGACCGAGAAGCCATAAACTTCTGCGCCAACTTTCTCGACGATACCAACACCCTCCACGCCAGGAATTCCAGGCAGCTGTAGCGTCTTATACAAACCCGAACGCACGTACGTATCGTGAAAATTCACCCCGATCATCGTGTGCCGAATCACCAGCTCGCCATGCCCCGGATCGCCTACCGCAACCGTCTCCCAGAGCAGACTGTCCGGTCCGCCCGGTTCGCGCAACACAATTGCGTGCGGCACGATGCCTCCCTCATCGCGTGCCATAAGCTCACTCCTCCGCCACGTCGACGGTCCACCCGAACGGATCGGGCTCGCGCCTCTCTTGTATGCCCAGCAGTCTCTCGCGCAATCGCTTCGCAACCACATCAATCTGCCTCGGTCTATATTCCCGGCCGCTACTGTCGCGCAGCACTTCGATTGGGCTGACTATTGCCGCAGTACCGCAGGCGAAAACCTCCGTGCACCGACCACTGTCGACTCCTTCGAGCACCTCTTCCACCGCGATGCGTCGCTCACGCGTGGCAAAGCCGAGACGTTCCGCCAGTGCCAACAGGGAATCGCGCGTGACGCCCGGGAGAATTGTCCCATCTAACTCCGGGGTGTGCAGCGCCCCCTCCACCACTACGAACACATTCATGCCCGACAGCTCCTGGACAAATCGGTGTTCGAAACTGTCCAACCACAGCGGAACGGTGTAGCCACGCGCCACTGCGGCCGTCGATGCCCGAAGCGACGCCGCATAGTTTGCCGCCGCCTTCGCTTCTCCGATGCCGCCAGCGGTCGCACGCACATCAGTGCGCTCGATGGTCACTTTGAGAGCGCCACTCGCGTACGGCTCCACCGGATTGGCAATCACCATGAACCGGAACGCGGTGGAATTTCTGAGCAAGTAGCTGCTTTCAGTTCCGAACAGGAACGGACGCAGGTACAGCGACCGTCCCGACTGCGATGGAATGAACGCGCTGCACGCGTTCGTCACCGCTTCGATGCCGCGAAAGAAAAGCTCACGCGGCACCGCCGGCATCGACAACCGTGCCGCCGAGCGCGCCATGCGCTTGCAGTTCTCGTCCGGGCGGAACAGATTCGGACGCTGTTGACCCACCCGGTAGGCTTTCAGGCCCTCGAACACGAGCTCGGCATACTGCAGCGCGCGTGATCCCGGCCAGACCTCGATCAGGCCGTACGGCAGCAATTCCCCGGCACTCCACACCCCGTCCTGCCAGGTCGCGCCGAACATCACCGGCGCCGTCACGGCTCCGAATCCCAGGTGTTCGGGGAGTCTGAAGCGCTCGATCGCACCGCCAACGCCGGGTGCAACGCTGTAGGTCGCCATTTAGCCCCGCAGATAGGAATCGGTGTGTGCGAGCCAGTCCTCGCGCGGCGGCGAGAACACATCGACGTCGAGCGTATCCTCGAGCGCGAGTGCGCGGTGCGGTACATGGGACGGAATAACGATCACTTCGCCGGCCCGCACAATACGCTCGGACTCGCCATCGGCACCGAACCAGAATCTCAGCGCACCCGAGAGAATGTAGGTGATTTGCTCATTGTGATGCGAGTGCTTGGGAACATCCGCGCCTTTCTTGAAGTAAACGTGCGCGATCATCATGCGTTCGCCGGTCACCAGCTTGCGTGTTAACCCATCCTTCAGCTGCTCCGCTGGCATCTCGTCCCAACGATAATGCGGAACCGAACTGGTCGTACTTGAGCTCATGCGATGTACCTCTCTGTCATTCGATGGGTCAGTACGCGCCGCGGGCGTCACCCTGGGGCACGATGGCAATGACCCGCGCCGGAAAGCCCGTGCCGCGGTGTGGTTTCGGGAAGGTCACCATGACCAGCGCCCCCGCATCCGGCACCTCGTGCAGATGCGCCAGCAGCTCGATCTGATAATGGTCCGTGCCCAACCAATAGGACTCCAGGGCATAATCGTTCTTTGACGCATCGATCCCACCATCCGTGTCGGTGGTTTCATGGCCGATGGCGGTGACATGATGCCGGGACAGATACTTCAATACCGGCAAGCTCCAGCCCGGAAAGTGCTCAACACCGTTCGGCCCGGGATTTTCCATCGCAATTTCGCCCTCATGCCAGCGTCGCGACCAGCCGGTCCGCATGGCGACGAAGCTGTGCGGCGGGATCGGTCCGTAGCGGCGCTCCCAGGCCTTCACATCCGCGAGCGTAATCCGATAGTCCGGATCCTTTGCCACCTGACGATGGACGTCGAGAACCACTAGCGGCAGCAGCATTTCACTAGGCGCGATCTCATCGACCGTTTTCAGACCTCTGTGAAAATGGGCGGGGGCGTCCACGTGGGTCCCCCACTGTCCGACGTGACAATACATATCGATGTGAAAGCCGTTCTTGCGAATCGTGAATAAGGCCTTTTCCTTCATTGGGCCGAAACCTTTCCAGTGAGGCGTGTTTCGTCCGAACGTGTGGGTCAGATCCACGTAGCGCGCGTGCGCCAGAATCTTGTAATACATTGGCCACAAGCTGCTCACGGCGCCTTGTCGGCGCGCGGCGGCGCGGGCGGTCGCCAAATCATGGCCCGTGAGCGGCGCGAGTGCTACGGCGAAGATGGCCACGACATTTCTAAACTTCATGCTTGTCTCCTCAGAAGTTGTAACTCCACTGCGTCCCGATGGTCATTGGCTGCAGAGTCGAGATGCGCGTTAGCGGTCCGATATTGAAGCTGAAGCTGGTGTTGTTGGCCGACACCCACGGCACCTTGTTTGTAAGATTCGTCACGAATACCGCGCCGGACCATCTGCTCGCGGCCAGCGTGATGCGCAGGTTCGCCATGGCGTATCCCGGCAGCCGTATCACCGCAAACGCCTCATCCCACGAGCTACCGGTGTAGGTCCCGTCTAGACGCACCGACAATGTATCCGCTCCGACCGGCCGCGCATAGACGATTGCCGCACTGCCGCTCTCCTTGGGAACGTTCAGGATCGGAACGCTCGTGCACGTACCGCCGACCGGGCAGCTGGGAAAGCTGTAGCCTGAATTGGTCAGCGATCCTACGTACGCTGCGTTTGGACTGGTGATGTCCGCCCGCGTCCAGGTTCCTGACAGAGAAGCCGTCCAGTCCCGCGCCAGCCGCGCGTCGAGTTCCAGCTCGGGGCCGTAGCTGCGCCCGTCGCCCGCGTTGGTCACATATTGCGTGCCGCAGGAAAGGAGAGCCGTCTGCTGCACGCTGTTCCACTTGATGTAGTAGAAGTCGGCATTGATGCGCACGCGGTTCTGAGCCAGCTGGGACTTCCCTCCAAGCTCGTAATCCCAGACGGTATCCGGGTTGAATGACTCGGGGCCGCCGCTCGGGCAGGCGGTCAGCGGAATGGCCATATTCGCTCCGCCCGGCCTGAAGCCCTTGGACGCCGAGATGTAGAATAAGAGATTCTTCTTGGGCACCCAAGCGACGTCCACCCGTGGAATCACGCCCGAGGCCGAGGAGTAATTCCCGGGTGGATTCGCCAGCGGCACGGCTTGCGGGGAAAAGAAGTAGCCCCATTCGTTGTTGAACGCAGAGGTGTCATACCGATACCAGCGCAGTCCGCCCTCGACTCGCAACCACGGGACGGGATGCCAGGATCCATCGGCGAATGCGGCCTTCTGCGAGATCTGGTACAGGTTATTCAGTCCAAAGGTCAGGCCAGCCGGATTTTGCATGGGCGGATTGAGAAACTGAGACAATTGTGCGATATACGGCGCGTACTGATACTCGACGAACGCGGAGTTGAGCTTGCTGTAGAACACGCCGGCGACCCAATGGAGCCGACGACTACCCAGGGAGTTCAGCCGCAGCTCCTCACTGAACTCGTGTTCGGGCTCGCGCTCGTAGATCGACGTATTGATGTAATTCGGCAGGCCGACCGCCGCACTCTCGGCCGGCGTGACCAGAAAGGACTGCAGTGTCCACGATGTCGCCTCCGAGGCGTCCTGAATCTGCCAAGGACGGCGATCATAATACCCTGTCGCACTGGTCAACTCGGCGAATCCGAGGTCATCCTTGATCGTCACCGAGAATACGCTCGCCCGATCGTGGACTCGCTCCGGAACGTTGTAAGGCTGAAAGTGGGTCAAATAACTCGGACCCGGCGGCAAATCAAATTCGTCATAGCCACCGAGGTTCATGATCTGCGAGAGCGCCAGCAGATTGAGGCTGAGTTTGTGCGTCGGCTGGATGAGCAACTCAATTCGGCCCGACAGCTCGCGCTCGATGTTCACGTCCGGAACGATGCTCTGGACGGGAGCGCTGAGAACGTTGCCGCGGGTCCACGGCGGCCCGTTCGGTCCAAGCACGTCGGCCGGAAAGGGGTTGACGACGGTGCGACTGATCCAGCCGCTGCGATATAGATCCGACACCACCGCGCGCACCGCCCAGTAGCGGCTTTGCGAATAGTTGATCATCAGATCGGCGCTTCCGTTGCCTCGACCGCCGTCGGTGTGTGAGGCCGTGACGTCGGCGGATCCGTCGATGCGGTTGAGCTCGGGCGCGTGGGGAATAATCTTGATCGTGCCGCCCATGGAGCTTGCGCCATAGAGTGTTCCTTGCGGACCCCGAAGCACCTCCACGCGTGACAAATCGTACAGATTCGGATCGATGACCACTTTGCCGATCTGGCCCATCGCCGGCGGGGACAGCGGTATGTCCCCGAGGTAAAAACCCACCGTGGGCGAATTCCCGCCGTTTGATGCGATGCCACGGGCCTCGAACTCGGTCTGACCGGGACCGGAACTGCGCATGGATAGGCCCGGCACGTCGCGCGCCAGCGATTCGATCGAGGTGATCCCGCGTTCCTCGAGCTGGGTGCCGGTGATGGCCGTGAGACTGATCGGCGTACTTTGGGCGGACGACGCGTAAGTCTCGGCCGTTACGACAATTTCCTTCAGCGCCAAGGATCCGCCTTGCGGTGCCTGCTGGGCGCGTGCGAGCCCGACGCCGCAGAGCGCCAGCGCTACGCTCGATGCGCGAATCAATTCAGTGACCGCCCCTGGGAACCTGTTTTTCGCCATGATTCCTCCGCTTTGATGCGTTGATTGTCGTTTTCCCGGCTTCTCCAGCCGCATCGCCGGACCGAGTCGCGCCCCCCTATTGCGACCGAATCCCGTCCATCAGCAGATCCTGGATTGTCGGCTTGGCTAAGCCGACGCGCGCCCCCCAATGACAGAAGCCGGCCGAGACGACCGCAACTGCGGCCATGTCCCAACCGTATGGCAGCCAACCGCGCCCGCCAAATGCGGTGCTGCCCGCCCAGGAGAGGGCCACCAGCGCCGGCAGATAAAGCAGCAGCCACAGAGCGTGGTTCAGCTCCGCGCTCAGGCGCACGCGCTCCGGCCCGCGCCGATACCAAAAGTAGAACGGCAGCGGCACGGCCATCAGGGCAATAATTTCGAGGGTCAACGGCCAGCGGGCCCAGTAGAGCAACTCGCCGGTCAGTACGAAGCCGGCGGTCCCCAGTGCACCCATCGCCTTGACCCGGAACGGCCGATCCACCTGCGCCGCGGTTCGCCGGAGCGACATGGCCGATATCGGGATCATCAGATAGGACAGCGCGGTCGCCACGGAAATCAAAGCGGCAAGCGCGTTCCAGCCGCGGAACGCCAACAGCACCATCATGGCCAGAATGAGGTTCGTCCACAGCGCCGGCCGCGGGACCCCGTAGACCGGGTCGATGCGTCCCAGCAGGCGCGGCGCCAGACCGTTCAGCTCGACGCCGAGGATCATCCGCGAGCTAGTCGCCATGTCCGTCATGCCTGCGCCGCTTGGCGAGACGAATGCGTCGGCATAGAGAAGCACTGCCAGCCAGTTGATGTTCAGTGCAACGGCGAGTTCGGCGAACGGCGAGCTCATGTTGATCCCGGCCCAGCCATGCGCCAGCTGACTCGTGGGCACAGCCACCAGGAAGGCCACCTGCAGCAGCAGATAAACCAAGCCGCCAAGGACGACCGAGCCGATGACTGCGAAGGGAATGGTCCGCCGGGCGTGACTCGCCTCACCGGCCAGGTTGAGCGGACTCTGGAATCCGTTGAAGGACAGCACGATGCCCGACGTCGACACGGCTGTAAGCAGACCTGCCATCCCGTACGGCATGAATCCGGTCACCGGACGATTCACGAAGTGCTCGGGCGTGAGCGACGCGAAGATCAGCGCCACCGCAGAGAGCGTCGGCACCGCAAGCTTGAAGACGGTGATCGCCGCGTTGGAGCGGGCAAAGAGTCTCACGCCCCAGAAATTGAGCAAGAAGTACACAATGAGCAGGCCGGCAGCCAGCAGCAGTCCGTTCGGGCTGAGTGTGCCCGCGACGACCAGCGAAGCAGGCCATGAGCCATGCCAGGAACTAAGATACTGGACGGAGGCCACGGCCTCGAGCGGTATGGCGCCGGCGATCGACAGCCAGTTAGCCCATGACGCCAGCAGCGCCGCCAGAGCACCGTGCGTGCACTGCGGGTAGCGGGTCAGACCGCCGGAGACGCGGAACATCGTTCCCAGCTCCACCGCCACCACAGCGATGATCAGTATGATAGCCTCGCCGATAAGCCAGGCGAGTATGGCGGAAGGGCCCGCCAGGGCAGCGGCTCGCTGCGCGCCAAATAGCCACCCTGAACCGATCATGGCGCTCAGGCCCGTGAACAGCAGCGGTAGTGCGCCGATGTCTCGCTTCAGTTGACCGACAGCTCGCGCCCCACCCTCCGAGGCGTCGAGCGGGGGCACCATAACCGCGGACGGCGCCTCTGCTGGCGTGACATCAATGGCGTTCGACAGGGCATCTGGCACCTGACCAGTCTAGCCAGCACCGCGCATTGTATTGTTTCAAAAGAACTTGAACGGCGCGCATAAATGTAACGTCTGTTACGAATATTGCCGTCCTTAGGTTGCCTACTTTGCAGATTTTCCAATCCACCGCGACAGCGACGCCCGTCGTGGCGCAACTCCGACCGGCAGCATGGGATCCGACTTGACTTTCGACAGCACAAAGATCGAGTCGGTCGCGAGCAGTCCGGGCAACCCGGCAATAACTTCGACGAAGAACGCTTCGTAGGCCGCCGTATCTCGCACCAGAACGCGCAGCAGGAACGAGGAGCCGCCGGTGGTCATACTGCACTCGACGATTTCCGGAACGTTTTCAATCGCCTGTGCGAAGGCGGTCAAGTATTCGCGCGAGCCGTTGATCAGTCTGATGCTGACGTAGACGGTGAGTCCGAGATCTACCTTGGCGGGATCGATAACCGCGTGTCGCCCGGTGATGACTCCGGCCTTCTCCAAGCGCGTGATCCGCCGCCACGCGGTTGGGCCGGTCACACTCACCAGTTCCCCGACTTCGGCAGCAGACAAGGTCGCATTGCGTTGCAGCACTTCGAGAATCCGCAAATCGGTCCGGTCCAGTTCGTTTGTGTTGTCGGTCATCCTGAGCTCCGGCATGAATGGGCGCCAGCGAAATAAACATTACATGAAACGGCGGATTGTCAAGGCAAAATGAAAGCCGCGGCCGGTAGAGCTTCATTAATATGACGCGCGCAGTCGCTGGGGGCCAGCGCTCGACTCCGCCTGCAGTCCATACGTCAAGCCTCTACCGGGAGCCGACACGGGATGACCATTTCATTTGCGAGACGGATGGTACGTGTGCAGCCGTCGGCGATACGTGAATTGCTGACCTTGGGTGCCGATCCGCGCATCATTTCCTTCGGCGGAGGGTATCCGGATCCGCAAACCTTTCCGCGCGCGGAGTTGGCCACTGCGTATCAGCAGGTGCTGGCGGCGAACGGTGCCGCGGCACTCCAGTACGCCACGTCGAGGGGTCTCGAGAGTCTGCGGGCGCATGTGGCAAAGCATATGCGGCGCACCGGAGTCGCCTGCGCAGACGATGAAATCCTAATCGTCCACGGTGCGCAACAGGCACTGGATCTAATCGCCAAGCTACTGATAAATAAAGGTAATTACATCGTCTGCGAGAATCCCACCTTCCTCGGCGCCCTGCTCGCTTTCAATCCCTATGAGCCGCGCTATGCCGCGGTCACGATCGACGACGAGGGCATGCGGGTCGATGAGCTCGACGACCTGCTGAGCCGGACGTCGGGCGCAAGACTCATCTATGTCATTCCAGATTTTCAGAACCCCACCGGCGTTACGCTGAGCCTGCCGCGACGACGTGCACTGCTCGAGGTAGCCGACCGCCACGAACTGATCATCATCGAGGACAGCCCATATCGCGATATCCGGTTTGACGGGGAATCTCTGCCGACCCTGAAGAGTCTCGACCGACAGAACCGAGTGGTGTTCGTCGGCAGCTTCTCGAAAATTCTCGCCCCCGGGCTGCGCACCGGATGGGTGGTCGCCGCCCCGAACATCATTGAGAAGCTAAGCCTGCTGAAGCTGGCTGCCGATACTCAGTGCAGCACGCTGAACATGGCTGTGATCTCGCAGCTTCTGCAGACGTTCGATCTGCCCAGGCACATTCGCAGCATCAGCTCCCAGTACCGGCACAAGAAGACAATTATGCTCGATACGCTGCGCAGCACGTTCCCGGCCGAAATCGGCTGCACAAATCCCTCGGGCGGACTGTTCACCTGGCTCACGTTTCCTGAGCGGTTCGACGCGCAGCGCTTCTTGCACGATGCGGCCATCCCGCACGCCAACGTGGCCTACGTGCCAGGCGGCACGTTCTTCCCGCTCGGTGCGCGCCACCACTATGCGCGCCTCAGCTATGCGACCCAGACCGACGAAACCATCGTCAGAGGCATCTCGGCCCTCGGTGAACTGCTGCACAATGAGCGTGCCCGCGGCTGGCCGCACTGCGCAAGCCGGCGGCGACGGCGAGGATGAGAATATCCGCATGCGCCCGCCGCGGTCGCGCGAGCACCAGCGTCTGAGCTCGGTCGGCGGGCTGGCCGCGACATTTTTGCTTCAACGCTCGATCAACACCTCGGAGCACGTGCATGGCAACCCGAAAAGAGCCCATTGAATACGCGAACGCATCGGCGGAGGTCCGCGCGGTCTATGACGACATCATGGCGACGCGCAAGACCGACTGGGTCAACAACTTCTGGAAGGTCCTGGCGCACGAGCCGGCGACGCTGCGCCGGGTCTGGTCGAACATCAAACAGATCATGGGCCCGGGGGCATTGGACCCGGCGGTCAAGGAAATGCTCTATGTCGCGGTCAGCGTGAGCAACGGATGTCGGTACTGCACCGCTTCGCACGGAGCCGCGGCGCGCAAGAAAGGCATGACGGAGGCACAATACTGGGAGCTGCTCGCCATTGTCGGTCTAGCAAACGACCTCAATCGCCTGGTGACGGCGCTCGAAGTGCCCGTTGACGAACAATTCCTCTGATGCGCCAATGCAGCCACCGGCGCCTGCAAGCCGGATCGGAGCGCCGCGGCGTCGCCGTTCGGCGCTCCGTGTATCCCCTGTCGTCACCCGACTGACGCAGGCGCCGACGCAATCGCAGGGCATTGAGGCGCATCGAGCCGGACTCCGCTCACGGCATCGGCTCCCTCGTCCGTCCCGGAGCGCTGAACCCGGTCGGTGATCCGCTCGCTGCGCAAACTCAGTCAGTCGCCCCGAGAGCACTGCCGGCGCCTTCACCATGCTATCCTGCGGGCGGTCCCGTATTGCACCGCCTGGATCCAGGGAGGCTCGCCGGCATGATTGACGTGCAGAACCTGACACGCAAGTTCGGCGAGTTCGTTGCCGTGCACGACATCTCGTTCCAGGTCGAGCGGGGCGAGATCTTCGCCTTCCTCGGACCCAACGGCGCCGGCAAGACGACGACCATCA
>JAKBBE010000187.1 GCA_021826035.1 Pseudomonadota bacterium
TCTCGACGGTGCAGCCCACGCCCCATGCTCGCGAGGCGCTGCTGCCCCTGACGCGCCAGCCCGCCGATGCGATCATCCACGTGCAGGAAGGCATCGTCGTCGACGCCAACCCGGCCTGGCTGGATTTATTCGGCCCCGGCGCCCAGGTCATCGGCCAGCCGGTCATGGACCTGTTCGATGAGGCGAGCCGGCCGGCGCTGAAAGGCGCGTTGGCCGCCTGCCTGCAGGGACGCTGGCAACATCACAGCCTGCGCGCCGGCGCGCTGCGCCCCGATGGCAGCAGCCTCAACGCCGAGCTCACCTTCACCCTCGGCGAGCACGAAGGTCAGCCGTGCGTGCGGCTGGTGCTGCCGGGCCAATCGCGCGACGAGGGCCAACTGCTGCAGGAACTGCAGCATGCCGTGCAGTGCGACCTGACGACCGGACTGCTCCATCGGCGCGACCTGTTGCCGGCCCTCCTGCAGCGGCTGGCCATCGCCAGCCCCGGCGGCGTGCGGGCACTCGCCTTGATCAAGCTCGACCGCTTCGCTGACGTCGAACGTAGCGTGGGCGCGAGCGCCAGCGAACAGGTGCTCGGCGAGTTCGCCGCACGTCTGCGTGCGACGCTGCATCCGACGGAGGTCGCGGGCCGCTTCGGCGGCGTGCGATTCCTGGTGCTGCTCGAGCGCGGCAACGACCGTGATCTACAGGCGTGGGCTGCGCAGCTTGTCGCGGAAACGGCCAAACATCCGGTGCGCTGTGGGACGAAGGAGGTTTCGCTCTCCTGCACGGTGGGTCTCGCGCCGGTCGCCAGCCACGCGAAGGATCTCGATGCGCTGATTGCCTCGGCGCTCGAAGCCTGCAGTCGCGGAGCGCGCCGCGGGGGGAGTCAGGCCGTCACGGCCGGAGCGGCGTCTGCATCCGCCTCGCCGTACGACGCAGCCTGGGTCCAGCAGATCAAAAGCGCTCTGCTCGAGAACCGCTTCCGCCTCGCCACACAGCCAGTGGCGAGTCTGCGCGGTGGCGATGCACGCATGTTCGATGTGCTGCTGCGCATGGTCGACAATCGCGGCCAGGAAGTGCTGCCCGGGGAATTTCTGCCGGCCGCCGAACGCAATGACCTGCTGAAGAACATCGACCGCTGGGTGGTCGGGGCGTCGCTGTCGTTCGCCGCCCAGCGCCGTCCGGGCTGCCTGTTCGTGCGCCTGTCGAAGGACACCGTGCGCGACGCCTCGTTCGTCGCGTGGCTCGACGGGCACATCCGCTCGGCACGCGCCGCCCCAGCCAGTGTGTGTTTTCAGATTCCCGAAGCGGTGGCGGTGAGCTACCCGCAGTCGCGCGAACTCGCCGAGAAACTGCGCAAGTGGGGCTTTCGCTTCGCCATCGAGAGCTTCGGCTCCCCGTCGAGCGCCTTCGGCCTGCTCGAGTCCATGCCGCTCGATTACGTCAAGATCGACGGCGCGCTGGTGCAAAGCCTGGCGCGCAACAAGGAGCTGCAGCACCACGTCCGCGCGCTCGCCGAAGAGGCCACCAAGCGCGGCATCCAGACCATCGCCGAGCGCGTCGAGGACGCCAACACCATGGCGGTGCTCTGGCAGCTCGGCGTGGAGTTCATCCAGGGCTACTTCGTCAACGCGCCCGAGGACGTGGTCCTGCAGGCCAACGAGCTCAGAGCACCACGCTGAATCAGCTCTGCGGGGGCGCCAGCGCCTCGAGCCGCTCGATGCCGGTGCGCGGCCAGCCGCGCGGCAGCAGCGTCCCGCGCTGCGCGCGCTCACCCCGGTACTCCTTCAGGTCCGCCCAGCTGAGCACGCGCTTCTTCTCGGCGGCCCACACCTCGAGCGAGCCGCGTGGCGCGACCACCGCCAACGCGGCAACGAACTCCTCGCGCGCGGCCACCTTCTTGCCCGGAATGTCATAGAGCTTGTTGCCCTTGCCGCGCGGCATCTGCGGCACGTCGCTCACCGGAAAGACGAGCAGCTTGCCCTCACTGCTGAGCACCGCCACCAGCGCATCCTCGCCCGGCACGCGCGCCGGCGGCAGCGCCAACGCATGCGGCGGCACGTTGAGCAGCGTCTTGCCCGCGCGCCGATCGGTGATCATGTCCTGCAGGCGCGCGACGAACCCGTAGCCCGCATCGCTCGCGATGAGCCACAGGTCCTGCGGCTCCCCGAGGATCACGCCGACGAACTTCGCGCCGTCCGGCGGGTTCAGCCGACCGGAGAGCGGCTCGCCCTGACCACGCGCCGAGGGCAGCGAGTGCGCCGGCAGGCAGTACGTGCGGCCCGTGCTATCGAGGAAGACCGCCTGTTGCAGGCTGCGCCCGTGCGCCAGCGCCTGATAGGCATCGCCGCTCTTGTACGAGAGCGAGCGCGGGTCGATTTCGTGGCCCTTCGCGGCGCGCACCCAGCCGCCGCTCGAGAGCACGACGGTCACCGGCTCGTTCGCAATGAGCGCCGTCTCGTCGATCGCCTGGGCCGCCTCGCGCTCGATGATGCGCGTGCGCCGCTCGTCGCCGTGCTTGTCCGCATCGGCACGGATCTCGGCGGCCACGAGCCGCTTCAGGCGCACCTCGCTCGCGAGCAGCGCTTCGATGTCGCTGCGCTCGGCGGCGAGCGCCTTCTGCTCCTCGCGGATCTTCATCTCCTCGAGCCGCGCAAGGTGGCGCAGCCGGGTGTTGAGGATCTCCTCGGTCTGCTCCTCGGAGAGCGCGAAGCGTTTCATCAGCACCGGCTTCGGCTCATCCTCGTGACGGATGATGCGGATCACCTCGTCGAGATTCAGATAGACCGCGAGCAGCCCCTCGAGGATGTGCAGGCGGCGGCTGACCTTCTCCAGGCGATGCTCGAGGCGACGGCGCACCGTGGCGATGCGGAACGTGACCCAATCGGAGAGGATCGCCTTCAGGCCGAGCACGCGCGGCCGACCGTCCAGACCGATGATGTTGAGGTTGACCCGGTAGTTGCGCTCCAGGTCCGTGGTCGCGAACAGGTGGTTCATGACCTCGGTGAGATCGACGCGGTTCGAGCGCGGCACCAGCACCAGCCGGACCGGGTTCTCGTGGTCCGACTCGTCGCGCACGTCCTCGAGCATCGGCAGCTTCTTGGCGCGCATCTGCTCGGCGATCTGCTCCTGCACACGCGCCGGGGACACCTGGTAGGGAAACGCGGTGATCACCACGTTGCCCTCCTCGGCGCGGTACGTAGCGCGCGCCTTGAACGAACCGGTGCCGCTCTCGTAGATGGCCTTCAGGTCCGCGCGCGGGGAGATGATTTCCGCGCCGGTGGGCAGATCCGGACCCTTGATGTGCTTCATCAGGACCGCGGTGCTCGCCTCGGGGTCCTCGAGCAGTTGCACGCAAGCGGCCGCCACCTCGCGCAGGTTGTGCGGCGGGATGTCCGTGGCCATGCCGACGGCGATCCCCGAAGTGCCATTGAGCAGCAGGTTCGGCAAGCGTGACGGCAGGATCAGCGGCTCCTCGAGCGTGCCGTCGAAGTTCGCCGTCCAGTCCGCCGTGCCGTGCGCCAACTCACCGAGCAGCACGTCCGCGTAGGCGGTGAGCTTCGCCTCGGTGTAGCGCATGGCCGCGAAGGACTTCGGGTCGTCCTGCGAGCCCCAGTTGCCCTGGCCATCGACGATCGGGTAGCGGTAGGCGAACGGCTGAGCCATCAGCACCATCGCCTCGTAGCAGGCGCTGTCGCCGTGCGGGTGGAACTTACCGATCACATCGCCGACGGTGCGGGCGGATTTCTTGTGCTTGGAGGCCGCCGAGAGGCCGAGCTCGCTCATCGCGTAGATGATGCGCCGCTGCACGGGCTTCAGGCCGTCGCCGATCGAGGGCAACGCGCGGTCGAGAATCACGTACATCGAGTAATCTAGGTACGCCTTTTCCGTGAAGGCGCGCAACGGCTGGCGCTCGACGCCTTCGAAATTCAGTTCCTGATCTTGCATGCGCGGCCTCAAACCTGGACTTCGGCGAGATTGCCCTTGCGCTCGAGCCATTCGCGCCGGTCGGCGGAGCGTTTCTTGGCGAGCAGCATGTCCATGAGCTGTTCGGTGTCATCCTCGGCATCGATGGTGAGCTGCACCAAGCGGCGCGTGCGTGGATCGATCGTCGTCTCGCGCAGCTGCGAGGGGTTCATCTCACCCAGCCCTTTGAAGCGAGTGACGGTGGGCTTGGCGCGCGGATGGTCCTGCGCGATGCGCCGCAGCACCTGCTCGCGCTCAGCGTCATCGAGGGCGTAGTAGACCTGCTTGCCGGCGTCGATGCGGTACAGCGGCGGCATGGCCACGTAGACGTGCCCGTTGTCCACCAGGGGGCGGAAATGCCGCAGGAACAACGCGCACAGCAGCGTCGCGATGTGCTGCCCGTCGGAGTCGGCGTCCGCCAGGATGCAGACCTTGTGATACCGCAGCTGGCTGAGGTCGCGCGCACCGGGCTCGACGCCGAGCGCGACGCTGATGTCGTGCACTTCCTGCGAGGCGCCAATCTGACCGGGCTCGAGCTCCCAGGTGTTCAGGATCTTACCGCGCAGCGGCATGATGGCCTGGAAGTCCTTGTCGCGAGCCTGCTTGGCCGAGCCGCCGGCCGAGTCGCCCTCGACGAGGAACAGCTCGCCGCGGCGCGGGTCCTGGCTGGCGCAGTCGGCGAGCTTGCCCGGCAGCGCCGGCCCGCCCGCGATGCGCTTGCGGACCACGCGCTGCGCGGCACGGGCACGCTCCTGCGCATTCGCGATGGCGAACTGCGCGATGCGCTCGCCGGCGTCCGGGTGGCCGTTCAGCCACAGCGCCATCGCATCGCGAGCAAAGCCTTCGACCAGCGCGGCAGCGTCACGCGAGGCGAGCCGCTCCTTCATCTGGCCGGCGAACTGCGGCT
>JAKBBE010000188.1 GCA_021826035.1 Pseudomonadota bacterium
GCGGGGATTGCCGAGCGCGAGCAACGCATCCTTAAGCTCGCGTACGAGGATCCTCTGACGCATTTACCGAATCGCTCACAATTCTCGGAATCCCTGGAGAAGGCTCTGGCGGTGGCGCGCGCCAGAAAGCGCTGTCTGGCGATTCTGATCATGGACCTGGATCGATTCAAGTACGTGAACGATACCCTCGGTCATGGTGTCGGGGATCACGTTCTGAAGGAAGTCGGAGAGCGCCTGCGCTCGGTTTTGAGCGGCGCCAGTTGCATTGCGCGGCTGGGGGGCGATGAGTTCGCCGTTCTTCTGGAGGACTCAGGGAGTGAGGAAATCGTCCGTCTGGCCGAGCGAGTCGTGGCGGTTCTGGAGCAACCGATACTTTTTGAGCAGCAGCCGCTCGATGTAGGGGCGAGCATCGGGATCGCGACATTTCCGGTGCATGGCGAGGACTTGCAGACGCTGGTCCGAAATGCGGACATCGCCATGTACGTCGCAAAGCGAACCCGCAGTGGCTACAGTGTGTACGACCGGAGCTACGACACCAGTCAGCAGGAACATCTGTCGCTGCTCAGTGAGTTGCGCCGCGCGGTAGAGCAGGGGGAGTTGCGTCTCTATTATCAGCCGAAGATGACGTTGTCATCCTCTCAAGTTCTGGCGGCAGAGGCGCTGATTCGCTGGATCCATCCGGTTCGCGGACTGGTGCCGCCGGCTCTGTTCATCCCATTCGCGGAGCACACCGGATACATCAAGGCGCTGACCTTGTGGGTTCTGAAGGAGGCGATCTCGCAGTGTGGCCAGTGGTGCAGGGAAGGGCGCCCGCTGCAAATCTCGGTGAACATCAGTGCGCGCGATCTCACCAGTCGTGATTTGCCGGAGAGAATCGCCGCGCTTCTAGAGGAGCACGGTGTTTCGGCAGAGATGCTGTGTCTGGAGATCACCGAGAGCGGCTTCATGGAGGATCCGCAGCATGCGCAACGGGTTCTCGACCGGCTCGCGCAGCAGGGGGTGCAGTTGTCAATTGACGACTACGGAACGGGGTACTCATCCTTGAGCTACATCATGCGTCTTCCGGTCAAGGAGCTGAAGATCGATCAGGCGTTCGTGAGCCGAATGAGCGAGAATCCGAATCTCGCCACCATCGTGCATTCGACCATCGAGCTCGGCCACAGTCTGGGATTGAAGGTGGTGGCGGAGGG
The DNA here is from genome assembly GCA_021826035.1 of Pseudomonadota bacterium. The sequence continues at coordinate 1,191 of JAKBBE010000188.1, forward strand.
GGTCGAGGATTTTCGCGGCTTCGAACTGCTGCGCGAGCTCGGGTGCGACAGTGCGCAGGGATATTATCTCAGTCCACCCCTGGCGCCTGCCGAGTTCACTGCGTGGCTCGAGGGGGCGCTCCCGGTCCGGCAGAGCCGGGATTTGCGTGGGGTGGGCGAGCAAGCGAAATTGGTCTCGAGCGCCATGAGCGACGCTGACGTCGCCTAGGGAGGCGCTCGTTCCGGGCGACCGGGAATTTTTTGGCGCGGTGCGAGATGCGCGCGTCGTCGACATACGGTCGATGGAGTGCCGCGGGATCAGCCGGTCAAGTCGATGGTCCAGGTGATTGGCGCCGCAGCGTCGAGCGAGGAGCGGACGCTGCAGTACTTGGTCACCGACAATTCCACGGCCCGCTGGGCCTTCTCCACGGTGGCGCCCGGCGCGTTGATGTGAAAATGCAACGTCGCGCTCGCCAGATGCCGCGGCACCGAGTCGACGCGCAGGGCTTCGACGCGCACCGAGAGGGACTGTACCGGTGTGCGCTGCTTACTCAGGATGGTGACGACATCCACCGAGGCGCAGGAGGCAATGGCGGCCAGCAGGAGGTCAAACGGACTGGGAGCGTTGTGCGCATCGCCATCGATGCGAACCTGGGGGCCGTCCGGGCGGCCGGCTTCGAACCTCAGGCCATCCACCCAGTGCACATCGATCGGGGGGTGGGCGGAAGCGTCTGCAATGGAACTGATCACCGGGGACTCCTGATGCAATGGACACGCGCCAGCCGGGCAGATCGGGGCTCGGGTGGGGCGGCCGCCCGCGTGCGGTGGATCTGCGCTCCCGGAGCGCGCGCACCGAGCCTGCTGCGGGGCTCGCCGAGGATCGAGGGACGCCCCCGCGCCGCGGTGGGGGGGATCCGCGCCGTTGGCGCACGCAGGATATCTCAGCGGCCAGAGTTCCGGCAAAGTGCACACGGGGGTGTTCGGGATACCGAGGCGCACCCGAACTGGCGGGTTGCGATGTGGGCAGTGGCCCCCGGCGCTGCGGTCTGCGTCCCGCGAGGGGGGTGTCCGCGGGTGCGGCAGCTCGGGGAACGTTAGCCCGCTTCGCGCGCGGCGCGGAACCTCGCGCCCAGAGGTGAGCCTTGGCCGAAGGCGTGACGGGACACGTAAAAGAGCGGTGACCCTGCGCCGACATCGAAGCGTGTGCCGCTCGGATGGAGGACGGCGCGCTCGGCGTCGCCCAGGGGCTTGCGGGTCTCCAGGTGCACGAATGGCGCCTCGCCGCGGGCAGAGTGCACCGCGGTCACGAAGGCTTCGAGTTGGACCGGGCACTGCGCCGTGCGCGCCGGCGCGACGCACTGCGCCGGCAGCGGGGTGAAGCCGGACACGGCGAACGTGTCCTTGGCGTCGACCATGCCGGCCGCCCGATGATGGTCCGTCAACGGCGAATGACCGGTGGTGTGTCCGAGCCGCTCGACTTCACGCCATTGGACGCGGTGCGGGAAGGTTCAGGACACACTCTCCGTGCCGGCGCGGATTCGCGGCGCTCCGCCCCAACACCGTCACGCCGAGCACGATGCGCTCGCCGAGGGCCCAGAAGCTCAAGAGGGCGACAAGGGTGGTGGTGCCATCGGGATTGAGGCGGCTCGGCACGGCCACCGGAGCTCGGAAATAGAGGATGTCCGGGCAGATGTGGCCGAAATCCGCGGCGGAGGTCCTCCGGGGAGCGTGCCTGCACTGCGGCCGAAACGTTTCAGATTAATCTGTAGCATCGACGGGTGTTCTTCGCGGACAATTCCGGCATGTCCCGCCGGAACGAGATGCCGAACATCGCCCGTATCGGTGCCCTGATTGGCAATCCGGTGCGTGCGCGCATGATCGGCTTGCTGATGGATGCGAGCGAACGGCCGGCGAGTGCGCTGGCGAATGAGGTCGGCGCGACACCGCAGGCGGTGAGCGCGCATCTTTCGAACTTGGTTGCGGGCGGACTGTTGGCCGTGCGAGCCGAGGGGCGCCAGCGCTGGTATCGCATCCGCAGCGAACAGGTCGCCGAGGCGATTGAAGTGTTGTCGCGAACGGCCATGGAGGCGATGCCGGAGACGAAGTTCGCACACGACATCCGCTGTGCACGGCGCTGCTACGATCACGTGGCCGGTCGGCTCGGCGTCGCGCTCTGCGACTACGCGCTCAAGCGTCGGTACGTCGTTGCCGACGGCACGGGCGCTATTCTGACCCCGGCCGGGAGCCTCTGGCTCGAATTGCTCGAGTTGCACGCACCGTCCGGTCTGCGACGGCCGCTGGTGCGGTTCTGCCTGGACTGGACCGAGCGCCGGTCGCACTTGGCCGGATGGTTGGGGGCTGCACTGTGCCGTCAGCTCGAAGAGGAGCGCGCGGTGCGGCGCATGGAGGGCTCGCGCGTCTTGGTCGTGACACCGGTCGGGCGAACGGTGCTGAAACGCCGCTTTTCGCTTGCGTGGTCGGCGATTGAACGGTGCGATGCGCGCTGATCAGTTTCGGTGGGGTCGGGGTGAGTCTATTCGACGATGCCTCAGGGAGCTCAGTGATGAGAGATCTGGCGATTCAATTGGCGGACCGGCCGGGCTCGCTCGCCGAGATGGGCGAGGCGCTCGGCGCCGCAGGGGTGAGTGTTGAAGGCGGCGGCGCGTTTGTATGCGCCGGCGGTGGCCTTGCGCATTTCCTCGTCGCGAACGTCGAGCGCGCGCGGCGCGCGCTCGCCCACGCCGGGATCAGGGTCCTGGCGGATTGCGAGGTCCTCGCGGTGCGTCTGAATCAGGAGCAACCGGGGCAGCTCGGGCGCCTGACGCGTCGCATGGCCGAGGCCGGCGTCAACATCAAGGTCCTCTATAGTGACCATGACCATCGGCTCATCCTCGTCGTGGACCGTCCCGATGCCGCAGCGATCGTCATCGAGGCATGGGAGGCGTGCCGAGATGACTAAGCAGCACGAATACGCCGTCCAGATCTTGTGGCGTGATCTCAACGGCGCAGGCACGCGCAGTTATTCCAGCTACTCGCGCGACCACGTGATCTCGGTCGAGGGCAAGCCCGAGATCGCCGCCTCGAGCGATCCGGCTTTTCGCGGCGATGCCCACCGGTACAACCCGGAGGAGTTACTGCTTGCGAGTCTTGCGAGCTGTCACATGCTCTGGTACCTGCACCTGTGCGCCGTCAATGGGATCAACGTGCTCGATTATCACGATGAGGCGCATGGGGTCATGGAGGAGGCCGGGGACGGTGGCGGCGCGTTCATTGGCGTGACACTGCGGCCTCGGGTGCGCATCGGCGCCGGCGGGGATAGGGCGCTCGCGCTGGCGCTGCACGAGCAGGCGCACGGGCTGTGCTTCATCGCCCGATCCGTCAACTTTCCGGTGCACTGCGAGGCACAGGTGGCGAGCTGAACCGCGCGGGCGGTGCGCTCAGTCATCGAGTGTCGGCGGCCGGCCCATCGCTTTTTCCCTCGCCGCATCGCGCAGATGCAGCCGGATGAAATCCGCAGCCGCCTGGCGATGACCGGCGAGCAGCAGTTCGATGAGTGTCTTGTGCTCGCTGCAGC
>JAKBBE010000189.1 GCA_021826035.1 Pseudomonadota bacterium
ATGGCAGCTACGGAGGGGTGAATTCCCTCGGCAACGAGGTGATGCAGGCCGTGCTCGGCTCGGGGTTGAAGAACTACACGATCAACCTGATGGTCATGGATTACGGTGCGCCATCCTCCGGGGTCTGTGTGGTGGTGAACGGTGCCTGCGAGATGGGGCAATCGGCGATCCAGGCGGTCGAGAACCTCGAGCACACGTATGGGGTTCCGGCGAGCAAGATCGAGGTGACGCCGATGATCGGGGTGAACGACGTGAACACCGAGACGTTCACGCTCGCAGACGTCGATACCGTGGTGAGCTACGCGGTCAGCAACGGCTTGGCGGGCGTGCACTTCTGGTCGCTCGATCGCGATACCCCGTGCCCGAGTGCGAGCAGCACGGCCTCACCGACCTGCAATTCGGTGAGCGGTAGCACGAGTCTCGAGTACACGGATCGGTTCGTCACCGATCTGGGACGGTAAGACGGCGGAGAGGTCCGGCGGCTCGGCCGCCGGACCTCGGCGGACGCTCGGCACGGCCGGTTAGGAGGCCGCGTAGCGGCGCTGGCGCATCCACTTGGTGGCGATCCACTTCTCTCCGCCGAGGACCGGCAGCCCGCCGTGTAAGGTGAGGGGGTCGAGTTGACCGAGACTGTTGCAGTACTCGAAATACACCGCGGCGCCCTTGCGCGGCATCACCGTGAGATTGAGCTCCGGGAACACCGTACCGCCGCCGGCCTCGACGTCGTTGAGATACATCACCAGGCTCGCCACGCGCTGCCCCCCGACGGCCATCGCTTGCGCGCTGCCCGGGTCCTGCGGTGGGAAGTAATCGAAATGAGGGGTGTATTGGCCGCCGTGCCGATAGTGCAAGATCTGCAGGCCTTCGCCGTTCTCGAGCGGCCAGTTCATCAAGGCCGCGATGCGCTGATCGAGGCGGGCGATGAAGGGGTCGGCGTTGAGCGGAAAATAAGTCCCCTCGCTGCTGCGATCGGCAATGACTTCGTGCGTTCCTCGCTGCGGATCGACCGTCGTCGAGCGCTGCAGTCGCGGTGCGCAGCGCGCGATGAGTTCATCGCACTCGTCCGCGGCGAGCACGTCATCGAGCACGACAATGACGGGTCGCTCGAGCCGCATCGACACGGTGACCGTGCGGTCTGCGGCGACGATGTGGTGGGTTCGCGCCATGCGCGAGGGTTCGGGCCGATACGCCGTGCCATCCGGCGCCGCTGCCGCGGGGGTGCCTTGTCCGACGGCGTGACGGGCCTCCTGCAGCTGAAATCCCTCACGCACCATGTCGGTGATCAAGGATTCCGCGCTGCAGCCTCGAGCGAGGTTCTCGGCAATCCAGGCACGCCACTGAGGTGTCAGGGCCGCTCGCGGTGTCGATGGGACAGCCATGCCACCAAACATGTCACGAGCGGATCCGGACTGTCAACGGTCTCCTGCCACCCGCGGCGCCGACTTGGAGTCCTCTGCGGTCGGCGATGCGCCAACCGACGCGTGAGGTCCACGGCCGCGGCGCAGGGGGCGTCACGGGCACGATTTGCTCAAGAGGCGCCGGGAAGGCGCGTCAGTTGCCCCGGGTCTCGGACGCCGGCGGCAGTCCGAAGAGATGCCGGGCCGCGGCCGTGCTGGATTGCGCGAGCGAATCGAGCGATTCGTTGCGCGCCGCGGCGATGGTGCGGGCGATGTGCGGGAGGTAACTCGGTTCGTTGCGGCGCGAGGCGGGCTTCGGGGTGAGATCGCGCGGCAGGAGATACGGTCCGTCGGTCTCGATCATCAGCCGATCGGCCGGAATCTGCGCCACCAGCTTCAGCAGGTGCGCGCCGCGGCGCTCATCGCAGATCCAGCCGGTGATGCCGATGGCGAGTCCGAGGTCGAGGTAGCTGTCCAGTTCCACCGCGCCGGCCGTGAAACAATGGGCCACGCCGCCGCGCAGGGTCGGCCAGTGTTCGCGCAGGATGGCGAGAAAGTCCGCATGCGCATCGCGTTGATGCAGGAAGACGGGCTTACCGAGGCGTGCAGCCAATTCCAGCTGGCGATGAAAGGCGTGTTGCTGCGCGGCGCGCGGGGAGAGATCGCGGAAATAATCCAGACCACATTCGCCCACGGCAATGACTTCGGGGGCACTGGCGAGCTCGGCCATCTCCTTCGCAAGTGCCTCGGTCCACTCCGCGGCGTGGTGCGGGTGCACGCCGGCGGTGGCGAACAGGTGGCTCGGATGCGATCGCGCGAAGTCAATGGCGCGGTGGGTGCTCGGTGCGCTCGATCCGGTCACGATCATCTGCGTGACGCCGGCCCGCTGCGCGCGTGCGATGACCTCGTCCCGGTCCGTATCGTAGCCGTCGTGTGCGAGGTTGATGCCGATGTCGATGAGTGTGGGTGGGGTGGCAGGCATGGGCGGTGTATCACCGAAAGGGTAGGCGTGCAGTATGCCGGGGAAGGGCGTTGGCGCGGTCAGTCAAAAAATCCGGTACACCATCCTCAGCTCTCGGCATGAGGAGGCGTTCGTTCCGGGTCGCTCTCGTGGACCCCCAGGTTTTGGCGCAGCGCTTCGATCCGCGTCATCCGCTCAAGCCGTCGGTGCCCGCCGTGCGGTCACGGCGCGGGCGTGCGCAGCATTCGCTTCGGGCGCCCCATTCGAAGAGGGTTCCGGCGGACCGTGGTGCGCCCGTGCACGAGGCCGCGGCTGCAGACGCTGCGAAACCGCGATGCACCACGCTCGGCTCAGGGATTCGGCAGAGTCTCGAGCGCCGCGCACAGTGCATCCACGTGCGCGGCCTCCTGGTTCCAGGCCGTCACGAGCCGGGCGAGACCGGAGCGTTCGGCACCCCAATCGTAAAATTCGAATCCCGCCGCGCGCAGGGTGCGTTTGCCCTCGGCGCCGAGCCGCACGAAGACTTCGTTCGCCTCGACGGGCGCGATGAGCCGCGTGCCGGCCGCTGCACCGATGCGGCGCGCCAACCCGTTGGCGCGCGTCGCATTGCGCCGCCACAGATCCTCGTGCAGATACGCCAGCAACTGTGCCGAGACGAAGCGTGATTTCGAGAGCAGGTGGCCCGCCCGCTTGCGGCGCAGCTCGAAATCGCGCACCAGCTCGGGATCGAAGAACACCACCGCCTCGGCGGCGAAGGCACCGTTCTTGGTGGCACCGAAGGAGAGCACATCGACCCCGGCCCGCCAGGTGATCTCTGCCGGATGGCAGTCGAGGAAGGTCAGGGCATTGGCGAAACGCGCCCCGTCCATGTGGACTTTGAGACCGTGCGCGTGCGCGACCTTGCACAGTTCGGACAATTCCTGCGGCCGGTAGGCGGTGCCGAGTTCGGTGGCCTGGCTCACCGATACGGCGGCCGGCTGCACGGTGTGCACCGAGACCGGGTGGCCCTCGAGGGCCGCGGCGAGCGTATCGGCACTCAACTTGGCGTGCGCCCCCTCGAGCAGCATCAGCTGCGCGCCACCGGAGTAGAACGCCGGCGCGCCGCACTCGTCGCACGCGATGTGCGCTTCGTGGTGCGCGAAGATCGCCCCGTACGGCGGGGTGAGTGTGGCGAGTGCGAGCGCATTGGCGGCGGTGCCGGTGGCGAGTGCGAAGGCGCGCACCGGGGTATCGAAGAACGCCCCGAGGGCGGCATCGAGGCGCTGCGTCCACGGATCGTCCCCGTAGGCCACTTCCAGGCCGTGGTTCGCCGCGGCCAGTGCCTCGAGCATCTCCGGGCAGGCGCTCGCCGTGTTGTCACTCATGAACCGCATGGTCTGCTGGGCCGTCATCACACTGTCCTCATCGGTCTAGATCCGCCACTTGAACGACCAGGCGCCGAAGGCGAGAAACACCGCCGTCACCGCGCTCAGATAGAGCAGGCTCGGGGCGATGGTGCCGATGCCGGCGCCGTAGAGCATCACTTCGCGCGCCGCGTGCAGCAGCTGCGTCAGCGGCAGCGCATCGGCGATCCACTGCACCCACTTGGGCGAGCCGGCGAGCGAGAACCACACGCCCGAGAGCAGCATCATCGGCCAGGTGAGCAGATTGAGGATGCCGTTCACCAGCTCCTCGCTGGCGAAGCGCGCCGCGATGGTCAGTCCGAGCGCGATCATCGAGAGCGCCCCGAGCACCGTCAGCAGCAAGAGCAGCGCGAGGCTCCCGGCGCTGTGGAAGTGGATCATCGCGCCGACGGCCAGGTACAGCACCGTGGTGATGATCACGATGATGGTGAGCCGCGAGAGCACCTGGGCGCTGAGGAACTCGAGCGCACTCAGTGGCGTGGCATTGAGTCGCTTGAGAAAACCGCTCTGTCGGTAGCGCAGCACGACGTAGCCGACGCCGAACAGACAGCTGAACATCATGTTCATGCCGAGGATGCCGGGGAACAGCCAGTCGAGGTAGAGGACCGTGCGGCCGCTCACCGGTTCGCGCTGCGCGCCGGGATCGGCGGCGAGGAGCAGCTTCTCGGTGATGTATCCCTTGGGCGAGTCGGTGTTCACCCAGTAGCGCGGCGGCCGGCCCGGCGCGAGCAGCAGGTCGATGCGCTGATGGTCGATCTCGTGCAGCCCGGCCGGCGCGCTGTCGATGCCGATGAACTGCACGTAGTGCGTGCGCAGGAACGCATCGCCGTGCGCGGCGGCAAGCCCGCCGATCACCCCGACCTTGAACAGCGGCCGCGGCGAGCCGCCGAAGATGAAGCCCATGCCGATGATGATCGAGACTGGCAGCAGCAGCGTGAACACCAGCGTGCCGCGGTCGCGCACGAACT
>JAKBBE010000190.1 GCA_021826035.1 Pseudomonadota bacterium
TCCATCGGCACGAGCAGCGTCAGCTCCCCGACCAGCGCAGTCGCCGATTGTGGCGCCGGTTCATCGCCGGCGAGGACCCGCGCCGAGTCGATGCCCGCCAGGCGCTCGAGGTAGGGACGATGGCGTTCGAGGTAGGCCCGATCCTGTTCGCACGCGCCCTTCAGCAGCACCGGGATGCGGCGCGAGGGCGCGATGTTCATCTCGCCACGGATCTGCCGCACCGCGAGGACGAAGGCCTGAATCCACCCGATCTCGCGCTCGCTCGCCTCATCCGTCGGGAACTGCTCCGGTAGCGGGTAGGACGAGTTCATGACCGTCTCGCCCGGGCAGCCGGCGAGCGGTGCGGCGCGCTGCCAGATCTCCTCGGTGATGAACGGCATGATCGGGTGCAGGGCGCGCTGCAGCGCCTCGAGGACTTCCGCCAGCGTGCGCCGTGCGCCGCGCTGCGCCGCGGCGTCGGCCGTCTCGGCCTGCAGCACCGGTTTGGTCAGCTCCAGATACCAGTCGCAATACTCGTACCAGGTGAACTCGTACAGTGCGTTGGCGGCGTAATCGAAGCGGTACTCGCCGAGCGCCCTTTCCACCGTCGCGAGCGCCCGCCCGAAGCGCGAACGGATCCAGCGGTCGGCCACCGAGAGGTGCGCCTCGGCGTGCAGGTCATCCTGTTCGCCCATCAGCGTCACGAAGCGCGCGGCATTCCACAGCTTGTTGCAGAAGTTCCGGTAGCCGGCGACGCGGGCCAGATCGAAGCGGATGTCGCGGCTCGGGGACGCGAGGGCCGTGAACGTGAAGCGCAGCGCGTCCGTGCCGTGCGCGGGGATCCCGTCCGGGAATTGCTTGCGCGTGGCCTTCTCGATGCCGGGCCGCTTCTGCGGCTGCATCAGTCCGCTGGTGCGCTTCTCGATCAGCGTCGGCAGGTCGATGCCATCGACGATGTCGAGCGGATCGATGACGTTGCCCTTGGACTTGGACATCTTCTCGCCGGACTCGTCGCGGATCAGTCCGTGGATGTAGATGTCGCGGAACGGCACGTCGCCCATGAACTTCAGGCCCATCATCATCATCCGGGCGACCCAGAAGAAGATGATGTCAAAACCGGTGAGCAGCACCGCGGTCGGGTAGTAGCGCGAGAGCTCCGGCGTGCGTTGTGGCCAGCCGAGCGTCGAGAACGGCCACAGCGCCGAGGAGAACCAGGTGTCGAGCACGTCCGGGTCCTGACGCAGCGCCGTTTCAACGCCGAGTCCGTGTCGGGCGCGCACGTCCTGCTCGCTGCGTCCCACGTAGACGTTGCCCTGCTCGTCGTACCAGGCTGGGATGCGATGGCCCCACCACAGCTGGCGGCTGATGCACCAGTCCTTGATGTTGCGCATCCACTCGAAGTAGGTCTTCGCCCAGTTCTCGGGGATGAAGCGCGTGCGGCCGCTCTCGACGGCCTCGATGGCCGGCGCGGCAAGCGGGGCGATCTTCACGTACCACTGATCGGTGAGATAGGGTTCGAGCACCGCGCCGCTGCGGTCCCCGCGCGGCACCATCATCTTGTGGGCCTCGGTGCGCTCGATCATTCCGGCGGCCTCGAGCTCCTCCAGCACTCGGCGACGCGCCTCGGTGCGCTCAAGGCCGCGCAGCCGCGGCGGCGCGTTCTCGTTCAATTCCGCGCGCGGTGTGAAGATATTGATCTGCTCCAGGTGATGGCGCAGTCCGATCTCGTAGTCGTTGAAGTCATGTGCCGGTGTGATTTTGACGCAGCCGGAGCCGAAGGCGGCATCCACGTAGCTGTCGGCGATGATCGGAATCAATCGCTCGACGATCGGCACGCGGACCTGCTGGCCGATCAGGTGACGATAGCGTTCGTCGTCCGGGTTGACGGCGATGGCGGTGTCCCCGAGCAGCGTCTCCGGTCGGGTGGTGGCCACCACCACGTGACCGCTGCCGTCCTCGAGCCGGTAGCGCAGGTGCCACAGGTGCCCGTCCTCCTCGGCGCTCTGCACTTCCAGGTCCGAGAGCGCCGTGAGCAGCACCGGGTCCCAGTTGACCAGGCGCTTACCGCGGTAGATCAGCCCTTCCTCGTGCAGGCGCACGAACACTTCGATGACCGCCTGCGAGAGCCCGTCGTCCAGAGTGAAGCGCTCGCGCGACCAGTCGACCGAGTCGCCGAGCCGGCGCATCTGCGCGGCCATGGTGCCGCCGGACTGTCCCTTCCACTGCCAGACGCGCTCGAGGAACGCCTCGCGGCCGAGGTCGGTGCGATGCAGGCCCTGCGCCTCGAGCTGCCGCTCGACCACCATCTGCGTGGCGATGCCGGCATGGTCGGTCCCCGGCTGCCACAGCGTATCGTTGCCGCGCATGCGGTGGTAGCGGGTGAGCAAGTCCATCAGGGTGTGATTGAACGCGTGCCCCATGTGCAGCGTGCCGGTCACGTTCGGCGGCGGAATCATGATGCAAAACGGTGCGCCGTGGCCCGAGGGAGCGAACCAGCCGTTCGATTCCCAGCGCGCGTAGATTCGCCGCTCGATCTCATGCGGCGCGTACACTTTATCCATGGTTCTCGGGAGGCTCTTGCACAGCGGTCGGGATGCCGATTATAGGGCGGCTACGCGCCGCGCAGCGTGTGCGTCACCGGCTCGCAGCCGAGCTGCCGGTAGGCGCGAAAGCGCGCCCGCGCGGCCTCGCGTTGCAGTGGCTCGGGCGCGATGATCTCCGCGACCCGCTCGGCCGCCGCGGCGCTCGGGGGCGGCTCGGGGGCGGTGGCCAGGTTGATCAGCACGCCGATGGGCCCGGCGGGATGTGCCCCGGCGCTGAGCAGCACCGGGGCATCGTGCCCGCCATCGACCCACTCGTGCGGCACGAAGCTGGTGTCGGAGAAGGTCCACAGCAGCTCATCGAGCCGCGTCAGTTCCTCTTTGTCGCCGTGCCAGATCAGCACGCGCTGGCCCGTCTGATAGGCCTTCTCGGCGAGGCGGCAGGCGACCTTCAGCCGCCCCGACGTGCCCGGCTCACTCAGAATGTAGAAGTCCGCGCGCAACGCGTCGCTCTACCACTGCGCGCGGCGCAGCAGGAAGTCCGCCAGCAGCGCGGTCGGCCGACCGGTGCTGCCCTTGTGCGCGCCGCCCTGCCAGGCGGTGCCGGCGATGTCCAGGTGCGCCCAGCTCATCCCGCGGGTGAACTTGGCGAGAAACGCCCCGGCCGTGATCGCGCCGCCGTCGCGCCCGCCGATGTTGGCGAAGTCGGCGAAGTTGCTCTTCAGCTGCTCGCCGTACTCCTCGGTGAGCGGCAGCGCCCAGGCGCGATCATCGGCGCGCACGCCGGCCTCGAGGAGTTCGCGGACCAGTGCCTCATCGGAGCCCATGACCCCGGAGTGATGGTGGCCGAGGGCGATGACGCACGCGCCGGTGAGCGTGGCGAGATCCACGAGCGCGGCGGGTTTGAAGCGGCGTGCGTAGTGCAGCGCATCGCACAGCACCAGCCGGCCTTCGGCGTCGGTGTTGAGGATCTCGACGGTCTGGCCGGAGGCGCTGGTGACGATGTCGCCGGGCTTGATGGCCTTGCCGTCGGGCATGTTCTCCACCGCCCCGACGATGCCGACCACGTTCAGCGGCAGCTTCACGCGCGCGGCGAAGGCGAGCGCGGCGAGCACCGCCGCTGCGCCGCTCATGTCGTATTTCATCTCGTCCATCTCCCCGGAGGGCTTGATGGAGATGCCGCCGCTGTCGAAGGTTACGCCCTTGCCGACCAGCACCACCGGTGCCTGGCCGCTCTTGCCGCCTTTGTGCTCGAGCACGATCAGTCGCGGCGGCTCGGCGCTGCCCTGGGCGACGGCGAGCAGGCAGCCCATCTTCTCCCGTCGCAGCGCCGGCTCATCGAGCACCCGTGCGCTGAGCGAGCGGTGCCGCCGCGCCAGGCCGCGGGCCTGCTCGGCCAGGTAGCGCGGCGTGCAGATGTTGCCGGGCAGATTACCGAGATCGCGCTGCAGGGCGGCCGCCTCGCCGATCGCCTGTCCGTGCGCGAGACCGCGCTCGAGCGCCGCGGCCGAGGCGCGCGTGGCCGGGCCGGCCAGCACTTGCGCGAGCGGGGCGGGCTTCGCCTTCTTGCCGCTCTTGAGGTCATTGATGCGGTACAGCGTGCGCACGGTCAGTTCGGCCACGGCACGCCCGACGTAGTAGTCATCGAGCGTCTCGTCCGTCGGCCGCTCGAGCGCCACTGCCGCGCTCTTGACTCCGGTGCGGGCCAGCGCCGCGATGGCCGCCGCCAGTGCCTTGCGCCAGCTGCGGCGGGTGAAGGTCGCGCGCGCGCCCAAACCGGTGAGCAGCACGCGCCGCGCGCTGAGTCCCGGCAGATCCCCGAGCAGCAGCGTCTCCCCGGCATGTCCCGGAAAATCCCCGCGCGCGAGGAGCTTGCCGAGCCGCCCGCCGGCGACCGAGTCGATGTGCCGCGCCGCCTCGGTGAGGGCATTTTCCTCAAAAATGCCGACGATCAGGCAATCCACCTCGAGGGGGGTGATGCTCTTGCTCCAGGTCTCGAACCGCATTCCGCTTCTCCCGTCGACCGGCCCGGGCCGGTGAACTGTGTGTGCCCGCGCGCCGCGCCATTGAGCTGCGCCACTTGCTGCTTTATCTTCACTACCGCTGCGTTCCGCCCGGTGTTGTGTGCCCCGCGGCGCGCGCGGGCAGTGTAACTCAAGCCGGGATTCCGGCGGGCGGGCTCCTCGGGTGGGAAAAATCATCGGTCGTT
>JAKBBE010000191.1 GCA_021826035.1 Pseudomonadota bacterium
TCCGAGCGTCGCGTGGACAAACGCATGACGCGGGCATTGAAGCAGTGTCGGATGCAGTTGTCATCGCAAGGTATTGATCTGACGGAGGTCGATTGAAACTCGGCGCACTCCTCGAACGGCGGCGGCAGCGGCGGGCACGGGCTCAGGCGGCAGCGTGGCTGACGCGCATGGGGCGCGGCCTGACGCCGGGCCGTCAGCGGGCGCTCGAACACTGGCTGTCGAGCTCGATGAATGCCAAGGAGTTCAGTGAGCTGCGCTCGATTCTCGATGTCGCCGCAGAGCTGAGCGGGCCGATGCGCGCCACGCTCGTCGCGACCGTGCCGGAGCATCCGCGCGGCGCTGCGCTGGGCCGCGGCACGCGCTGGCTGGCGGCGGCGTCCGCCGCGCTCATGGTGGCCGCCGCGAGCGCCGGCATGCTGTGGCTGTGGACCGCCGGTTACCTCCCGCGGACCTATCAGACCGGTGTCGGGCAGATGCACAGCATCGTGTTGCCCGACGGCAGCGTCGCGTACCTGAACACCAATACGGAGCTGCGCTGGGTGGGCAGTCCGGACAACCGCCGCGTGCGGTTACTGCGCGGGGAGGCGTTCTTCGAGGTCGTGCACGACCCAACCCGCCCGTTCCGGATCCTGCTCGCACACAGTGAGGTGGAGGTGCTCGGCACGCGGTTCGACGTCTATCGCAAGCGCAACGGAGAAGTGCTCGTGACGGTCGTGAGCGGCACGGTCTCGGTGGAAGGACTGGGGGCGGGCACGGGCGATCAGCCGTCGTGGATGCGCCGGCTCACCGCCAATGAGCAGATCGAGTACTCCCCGGTGGGTCTGCTCGCCGATGTGCACCCGGCCAGTGCCCTGAGCGCGATCCGCTGGCGGCAGGGAATCATCGAGACGCACGGCGAGCCGTTGTCGAAGTTTGTCAGCGATCTCAGCCGCTATACGGCGCAGCGCATCGTCATCGCCGACCCGCGCGCTGCGCAGATGCAGATTGGCGGGGCGTTCAGCGTCCGTAACGTGGACGCGACGCTCGAGCGCATTGCCCGGATCGAGCCGCTCACCGTCACTCATCAGGACGGGCAGCTCATCCTGGGCTATCGATCCACACCTCAGCGGCCGAGGGGCGTTCCCCGCTGAGCGGTGCGGATCGGGTTTTACGTGGAACATTAATATCTACAGAGGACAAGCAGATGCTCATTCTTACCAGGCGAGTCGGCGAAACCGTGATGATCGGGGATGAGGTGACCATCACCGTGCTGGGGGTCAAGGGCAACCAGGTGCGCGTCGGGATCAATGCGCCGAAGCACGTCGCGGTGCACCGCGAGGAGATCTACGAGCGCATCAAGCGCGAACAGCGCGGGGTGAACGGCAACGGGGAGTCCGCATCCGTGCCGAGTTTTGCGCCGCCGAACGCCTGAGCCGCCGCCGCCGCGGGTGCGAGTCCCGCGCGCGCAACGCGGTGTGGGCCGACACATCTGCATGCGGGCGGCCGCGGCGCTCTCGGCGCGGCCGCCCGGTCTGCACGAGGACCCAACAAGTGCATCACTGGGTCGGGAGTGCTAGACTTCATTGAAGATTAAGTAAAATTAAAAGGTCGGCTGCCGGTCCGCATGCGCTACCAGCAATCTAGGGAAGAGAGCGCCGAGATTCTCCGGCGGGCCCTGCAGTTGATGTCGCCGCACGAGGCGGGCTACCACCCGTTGAGCTACGCGGTGTGGTACGAGCACGCGGGTGAGCTCAACCCGACGCTCTCCCAGGATCTCGACAAGCTGATCGCCTCCATCGGCGCGCTCTCCGATGCCGACGTCTGCCGGCTGCATGCGCTGCACATCGCCGCGCGCGACGTGGAGATGTTCGAACTGGCGCAGCGCGAGCTGCGCGAGCTGATCGGACGGACCGAGCAGGACACCGCGGCGGCCGAAGGGACGCTGCAGACGTTCACCGCGGCGCTGGCGCACACCACCGAGCGGCTGGCCGAGCCCGATCCGCAGAGCGTGCGCGCACTGCTGCAGGAGTTGCTGGCGCAGGCCGCACAGGTGCAGTCGACGCTGCGCGGCCTGCATGCGCAGCTCGCCAAGCAGCGCGAGGAGGTCGCCGGGGTCATCGAGCGGCTCGAGCGGGCGCAGACCGAGCCGCTGCGCGATCCGCTCACGGGACTGGTGAACCTCGCCGGCTTTCGCCGCGCGTTCGACGGACAGGACGACCCGGCGGACTTCTCCCAGGTGGTGCTGCTCGCCGTCGACATCGATTTTTTCAAGCGCGTCAACGACACCCACGGTCACGTGATCGGCGACAAGGTGCTGATCAAGGTGGCGAAGATCCTACGCGAGCAGCTCGCGGCGGAGGATGTGGCGGCGCGCATCGGTGGAGACGAATTCGTGGTGCTGCTGCGCGCCAAGACGCTCCGCGCCGCCGCGGCGCTCGCCGATCAGATCCGCTCCGCGGCGCAGCGCAGTTTGATCGTGCACCCCGACGGGGCGCAGTTCGCCGGCGAAGTGACGCTGTCGATCGGCGTCGCGATCGGTCGTGAGGGCGATTCGCTCGAGACGCTGCGCCATCGCGCCGATGGCGCGCTCTACGATGCCAAGGCGGCCGGCCGCAATCGCGTCTCGGTGGCCGGGGAAATCGAAATCCGCGCACGCTGAGTGCGCTCAGCACTCCGTCACGTTCACGGCGAGACCGCCCTGGGAGGTCTCCTTGTAGATCGTCGACATGTCCTCGCCCGTCTGGCGCATGGTGAGGATGACGTGATCGAGGGAGACCTTGTGGCTGCCGTCACCGCGCATGGCGAGCCGCGCGGCGTTGATGGCCTTCACCGCACCCATCGCGTTGCGCTCGATGCACGGGATCTGCACCAGGCCGCCGACCGGATCGCAGGTGAGTCCGAGGTTGTGCTCCATGCCGATCTCCGCGGCGTTCTCACACTGCTCGTTGCTGCCCTGCAGTGCCGCCACGAGACCCGCGGCGGCCATCGAGCAGGCGACGCCCACCTCGCCCTGGCACCCCATCTCGGCGCCCGAGATCGAGGCATTCTGCTTATAGAGCATGCCGATCGCTGCCGCGGTGAGCATGAAGCGCACCACCCCGTCGTCGCAGGCGCCGGGCTCGAAGCGGTGGTAGTAGTGCAGCACCGCCGGCACGATGCCCGCCGCGCCGTTGGTCGGCGCGGTGACGACCCGGCCGCCGGCGGCGTTCTCCTCGTTCACCGCGAGTGCGAACGCATCGACCCAGTCGAGCGTCTCGAGCGGCCGCGCGCCCCCGCTCTCGGTGAGCTGGCGGTAGAGCTTCGGGGCGCGCCGGCGCACCTTCAGCGGGCCGGGCAACACCCCGTTCTGGCGAAAGCCGCGCAGCACGCAGGCCTGCATCACCGCCCAGATCCTCATCACCCCGGCGCGCACCTCGGCCTCGCTGGCCCAGGCGCGCTCGTTGGCGAGCACCAGCTCGAAGATCTCCAGCCCGTGCTCGCGGCACAGCGCGAGCAGCTCGCGGCCGCTCGAGAACGGGTAGGCAGGGGCGGCCCGCGCACGGGCCTCGCGTGCCTGATCCTCCCCGGCGCGCACGATGAACCCGCCGCCGATCGAGTAGTACTCCTGCTCGTGCGGCTCGCCGCCGGCCAGCGCCGCGGTGAAGCGCATGCCGTTGGGATGTTCGGGCAGCCGCTCGGTGCGCAGCAGCAGCAGATGGCGCGCCGGCTCGAACGGCACCGCGTGCGCTCCGAGCAGCGAGATCCGGCCGCTCGCGCCGATCGCCTCGAGGGTCTGGGGAATGCTGTCGGGGTCGACCGTCTCGGGGTCAGCGCCCGTCAGGCCCATCATCACCGCCCGGTCCGTGCCGTGTCCGAGTCCGGTGAGCGCGAGCGATCCGTACAGGCGCACGGTCAGCGACTCGACCGAGGCGAGCCGCCCGGAGCGCTCGAGATCGAGCAGGAACTCGCGCGCCGCGCGCATCGGCCCCATGGTGTGCGAACTCGACGGTCCGATGCCAATCTTGAAGACGTCAAAAACGCTGAGCGACATGCAGTGAACCTCGTCACGCGCGGGTCTCGGCCCGCGCCGTTGTGGGTAATATCGGCTCCGGCCTCGCCTCGGGGCGCTTCAGTCGCGTCCGCGCAACCGGCGCAGCTCGCGCCGGGCATGCTTGTCGGGCCGCTCCTCGGGCCGCGGTGCGAATGCGACGGCGAGGCGCGAGCGCTCGGCGAATGCCGCCCGGCGCGCCTGACTCGCCTCGCTCTCGAGGTAGCAGTGCACGGCCTGGGCGGCCGGTCCGCGCCGCGCGGGGACCGCCTGCACCGTGCAGTCGAACTCCACCGCCCCGCGCATGAAACGCACCACGTCCCCGGGGCGTACCACATGCGCCGCTTTCACGCGTGCCCCGTTGACGTGCACCCGTCCCCCGCTGACCGCCTCGGTGGCGAGCGCGCGCGACTTGAACAGGCGCACCCCGAACAGCCACCGGTCGATGCGCGCCGCGCCCCCGCCTGAGCCGATCGCCGGATCCTTCATGGGCCGCTATGGTAGCGGCCCGCGCGACGGGCGGGCGCATTTCCGGCGCGGTGGACGGCGTGGAACACCCTGATGGAAAAGACCTTCACGACGGCGGCGCTTCAGCGTACAATGCGCTTCCCGGCGGGCCTCGGCCGCGGGATTCGGAGCGGCTGCGCCCTCGGGACGAGTGCTCCGACAGCGTGATCACGATAAAGCCCCCCGAGGGGCTTTTTGTTTTTGGG